>NZ_QZWH01000021.1 GCF_003601925.1 Buttiauxella izardii | reverse complement strand
TAGCGTCATCCACCATTTTTTGCCGTCTATCAGGTAACAATATGGTTTTGTTGTACCAGCTCATCGAGCGTGGTGTGGACATTCTCCAGAGTGACAAGTGGGGTTAAATTGTGAGTCGTGCCGGTGCCGTCGCGGTCGATGGAAATCACCGTGTTATTGCCGCTGGTGGTAACGTTCAGATAGTTGGCGATGTTCGACGATGCCGGGTTCCATCCCACTAACAAATCGTGGATATCGATTTTATCGCCCTGCGCCAATGAGAAGTTTTTCCAGGTATCTGCGCCGTTGCCGCCCGTGGCGTTGGCGTTATTGAGCAAGTCGTAAACCAGCGTATCGCCATAAGCCGAGCCGGTTATCACATCGCTTTGCGCGGTGCTGACGAACTGCGGATTCATATTGATGGTTAGCGTGGCGCTGTCGGTGTGGCCGTTCTGGTCATTCAGGCTGTAGGTGAATGTTTCTTTGGAGGTGATCGACGCCGGGTTAATCCCACTGTTGAGCGTGTAGGTATACGCCCCGTCGATGCCGATTTGCAGCGAGCCGTAATGCCCCTGAATGGTGGCGGAAGCGCTGCTGTTGGTCAGTGGATCAAGCGTTGCAGTGCTGCCATTAAAGCCGGTAATGCTCAGCAACGTGTGAACCGTTCCCAACTGGTCAATCGCACCGGACGAGTCTGTGCCATCGTACAAATTGCCGTGAACCGTGTTGGCGTTTTGCGTTAAGTAATTATCCAGATCGATGGTGGTGCCGGTGACGCTTGGGGTTATGCTGATTTGACCCAGCCCTAGCGGCCCCATGTTCCCGGTGTAGTTCAGAGTGTAAGTACCGGACTGAAGATCCAACCCGGCTAAGTTAATGTCTGCCACGCCGCCCAGTAAAATACCGCCGCTAAACGAACCACTTCTGATCACCGTTCCTGAACCATCGGTGATATTCCAGTTCACGCCTAATCCGCCCAGCGACAGCAACGACGCGACGGTGAAATGCAGCACCGGGTTATGCAGAACGTCATTCGGCCCGACGACGAAAGTCCCGCTGCCGCTTTTGCTGGTAGATGAAAGCAATGCTGCATTCCAGACAGCCGAACCCACCGTGGTGTCCGAATAGTTCGCGGTTGTTTGCGCCGTGCTAATCGCCATCGCCGCGCTGACATCGTCAATCGCATTCACCGGAGTCGGTGTCGCTGTGACGTTCAACGATGCGGTGTCGGTATCGCCATTCGGCGCGGTCACGGTGTAGACGAAACTGTCCGGCGTTTTGATGCTGTCCGCGCCGACACCCGCATTCAGTTTGTAGGTGTAATTGCCGTTCGCATCAATGGTCAGCGTGCCGTATTCGCCCTCAATGGTGGTCGTTCCGCTGGCCGCAACCGAGACGCCATTAACCTGCGTGATGTGGCTATTAACCGGAGCCACGTCGTCTGCCAGCACATTCCCGGTGGTGGTGGCGGTGGTGCTTTCCACCGCGTAAGTGTGATCCTGCAAAATGTTCAGCGTGTAGCCCGTCAACACGGTCACACCGCTGGCATTATTGAGCAGGAACAAATACTCGCCGCCCGGCAAAGTGAGTGTGAGCTGCCCGGAAGTCCCGCCCAAAAGCGGCGCGGTCAGCCAGGTATTCACCACTTTGTATTGCTCAAACTGCTGGGTGACATCGTTGAACTTGTAGATATACAGATCGAACGTTGAAAGCAGCGCCACGCCGCCAACACTGGCCTGTAGCGTCATGGTGCGCGTTGAGCCGTCATCGACATCAAAGATGATCGGGTTCGACATGTTCGCCAGCACATCAAGATTCAACACATTCCCAAGCCCTACGCCGACTACCGAGAATCCATTTTGCGATGACGCCCCGTGGTTGACGGCTTCCACATCGGTGTTGTAGGTCAGCGCCGCCGTGTTGTCCGTTGCGGTCACAGTGTTTGCTGGCGCCGGATTACCCAGCGTAACGACCAACTGCGCGGTGGCACTCACCCCGTTATGCGCGATGGTGTAAGTGAAGTTTTCGGTGCTGCCCAATACTGAGGCCGAGGTGTTGGTCAGCGTGTAGGTGTAACTGCCGTCCTGGTTGATATGCAAAGTGCCGTACTTCCCTGCGATATCCGCACCGCCTACGCCAATCGCCGTCGTCACGCCCTGAGCATCGGTGACGGAAGTGACGACGGTTCCTGCCGGTGCCGTGTCCTGGCCGTTGTTCGGATCGACATCGGTTATCACGTTACCCGGCTGGCTGGTGGCGCCCGTGACGGAGCCTGCGCTGGTTTCTACCACGGAGACGTCGAGGTTGGTCAGCGAGCCGGTCGCCAGCAGGCTGGTGTTGTAACTCAACACGCGGTAGGAACCTTCCCCCAGGCCGGTGATGTTCATCGTCACGCCGCTGGCACCCAACGTCAGCAAGTTGGCAAACTGCGGCATCGACGAGTCAATAATCGTGCTCCATGTTCCGGTTGCGGAATCGTACTTCTGAACCGCCACTTCCATGGTATTGAGCAGCGAAAGCACCACGCCGGTCGCGGAGGCATCAATGGTGATGTTGCCGCTCCCGCCGTTAGCGATGGTAAAGCCCACCTGCGCGGTGTCATTGCCTAGTACCGACGCCACATTCCCCAGCGCGCCAACCAGCAGCACGCCGTAATCGTTGTAATGAACAGGCGGTGAAACCGTGGCGTTGGTGGTCAATGCCAGATTCACTACGTTATCGTCCGCCGCTAATGGCAGCACCGGCGCGGTCGCCGTAATCGTTGGTGAAGTGTTGCCCGCCGCATCCGTGGCTTTTATAGAAAGCACTTCACCGCCAATTTCACGCGTCGGCAACGTCAGGCTATAACCGCCGCTTCCATTGGCGGTGGTGGTGACGGTTGCGCCACCAGGCAGCGTGATGGTTACGGTGCTGTTGGCTTCTGCCGTGCCGCTGATGGTAGTGCCGTCGCCGCTGATGGTGGCGGTTGGCGCAAGCGGCGCGATGGTATCGACAACCACCGTTGCCGGAGTCGATGCACCGCCAGTGCCGTTGACGTTGGTCGCCGTCGCGGTAAAGGCGTGGGAGCCTTCACTCAACGCGCCCGTTGGCGTGTAGCTCCAGACACCGCCGACGCTCGCTACCGTGGTGCCCATCAACACGCCATTGTTGAAGACGTTGACGGTCGCGCCTGCATCCGCCGTGCCGTTAATGGTTGGCGTCGCGTCGTTGGTGCTTTGGCCGTTCGCCACGGTTCCGGTAATGGCCGCGAAGTCATCCACCACGCTGGTGATCACCGGCACGCCCGGCAGCGCTGTTGAAGGTGCGGTCACGCTGGCGGCGTTACCAATGTTGCCCGCCGCATCCTGAGCAAAGGCTTGCAGCACTTGCGCATTGGTTTGCGCCGGAGAAATCGCAATCGTGAACGCGCCCGTGCCGTCCGCCGTTGCCGTGCCGAGAACCGTTCCGCCGCTGGTGGTAATCGTCACGGTGCTGCCTGCTTCGGCGGTTCCCGTGACGCTCGTCCCGGTGGCGTTAACCGCCAGCCCGGTTGGCAACGCGGGTGGCGTGACATCGACGACAATCGCCGCAGGCGGTGAAAGTACGCTGATATTCCCCGCCTGATCGGTGGCGGTGACGGTGAAGGAATGGCTGCCTTCAGGCAAATCTGCCGTCGGCGTATATGTCCAGACGCCGCTGGCATTGGCGGTGACGGTGGTATACAGCGCGCCATTGTCATAAATGTTCACCGTCGAGTTGGCTTCCGCCGTGCCGTTAAGTGTTGGCAGCCGGTCGTTGGTGGCCTGGTTATTGGCGAGTGAACCGTTGAATACGCCTCCGGCAACATCATCAACAATCGACGTAATCACCGGAGCGTTTGGTGCGGTCGCATCTACGGTGATGGCGAACCCGCCGCTAGCAGCGCTGACGTTACCCGCTGCATCCGTTGCCGTAATCGTGAACGTATGCAGGCCCGCAGTCAGCGCCGTAGCTGGCGTGAATGACCAGTTGCCGCCAACCGGAACCGTCAGGGTGCCAATTTGTGTTGCGCCGTCAAAAATGGCAAGCGTGGTGCCTGCTTCTGCGGTGCCATTCAGCGTAGGGCGCGCGTCGTTGGTGACTTGCCCGTTGCCGAGGGAACCGTTAAATACGCCGCCAGCTACATCGTCCACCACTGACGTGAGCACTGGCGTGTCCGGTGTTCCGGTGTCGATAGTCAGCGTAAAGGTACCGGATACCGCGCCAAGGTTACCCGCCGCATCGGTTGAGGTGGCGGTGAAGACATGCGCTCCTTCACCGAGATTGGTCGTGGGGGTAAAGCTCCAGGTTCCGTTGGCTAAAGCCGTGACCGTGCCGATTGGCGTGGTGCTGCCGTTGTCGTAAATATTGAGCGTGGAGTTGGCTTCCGCCGTGCCGCTCAACAATGGACGGTTGTCGTTGGTGGTTTGCCCGCTGACCAACGGCCCCGTGACCGGGCCGACATCATCAAACGCCTGAATCACGATTGGCGAGGTTGGGGCGGCAGTATCCACCACAATATTGAAGGCTGGCGACACCGCGCTGATATTGCCCGCCGCATCGGTCGCGGTGACGGTAAACGCGTGGTTGCCATTACCCAACGGTGCGCCTGCTGGTGGCGTAAAGCTCCACACGCCGCCCGTTGCCGTCACGGTGCCAATCAATGCGCCGTTATCGTAAATATTGACGGTTGAACCGGCTTCGGCGGTGCCGCTTAGCGCCGGGCGAGTGTCGTCCGTCACCTGGTTATTAGCCAAATCTCCGGTCGCCGAGCCGATATCGTCATTAACCGTGGTGATGGCTGGCGCGTTAGGTGCAGCTAAATCGACCACCACGTTAAAGGCTGCGGATGGCGCGCTGACGTTGCCCGTTGCGTCGGTCGCGGTAACGGTCAAATTATGCGAGCCGCTGGTCAGCGGTGTCGTAGGCGTAAAGCTCCAGTTTCCACCTGCGCCAACGGTCGTCGTGCCAAGTACCAGGCTGCCGTCAGAAACGGTGATCGTCGAGCCGATTTCACCGGTGCCGGTAATCACAGGCCGCGTTTCATTGGTTGGCTGCCCGCTGGTGATTGGCCCAATGTTTGGCGCGGTGTTGTCGGTGACGGTCACAATCAGCGGGGCGGTTGGTGCCACCGAGTCGATGACGACTGTAAAGACACCGGATGGATTGCTGACGTTTCCGGCAGCGTCGGTGGCGGTGACGGTCAGATTGTGGCTGCCCTGGCTAAGGGCGGTAGTCGGATCCAGTGACCACTCGCCAGCATTGTTCGCCGTCGTGGTGCCAATAATCGTATTGCCATCTTTGAGCGTGATAGTGGCGTTGGCTTCGCTGGTGCCGCTCAACGTTGGCAACGTATCTTTGGTCGCTTGCCCACTGGTTAACGTTAGATCGGTGCCCGTCGTCTGATCATCAACCACCAATGTGATCGCCGGAAGTATCGGTGCGCTGATATCAACCACCGCAGTAAAGGTCGTGGCCGGGCTGACGTTGCCCGCCGCATCGGTGGTGGTGAGCGTCAGCGTGTGGCTGCCTTCGGTGAGCGTCGGGGTGTAAGTCCAGTTACCGGTATTATCAACTGGAATAGTGGCGATCACCGTTCCGTTGTCACTGATGGTCAGCGTGGAGTCTGGTTCCGCCGTACCGGTAAAGACCGGCGTGGTGTCGTTGGTTGGAACACCGGAACTGACGATTCCCGGCGTGGTGCCATCGTCCGTTACGGTGGTAATCACCGGTGCAACTGGCGCGAGGGTATCGACGTTTATTGAGAATCCTGCAGACGGCAGGCTGACGTTTCCGGCGGCATCTGTCGACGTGACAGTAATCGGGTGCGAGCCGTTATCCAAATCGCCCGTCGGTGTGAATGTCCATGAGCCGTTTGTGCCGACCACGGCGCTGCCGATTGGTGAGCCGTTATCCAGAATAGTGATCGTCGAACCTGCTTCGCCCGTGCCAGTGATCGTTGGTCGCGGATCGTTGGTCGCTTGCCCGCTGGTGATGTCACCCGTTCCCGGCGTGACGTCATCGGTGACGGCGGTGATGGCTGGTGTCGATGGCAGCGTGGTGTCGACGGTAATCACAAAGTTCGGTGATGTGCCGCTGGTGACACCGCCGACGGTTTGGCTGACGGCGAAGGTGTGCTGACCGTCACCGAGTGGTGCGGCGACCTGGAAGCTCCATGCTCCTCCAGAGTCAACAGTGATTGGAGCCTGTGCCACACCGTCAATATAGAGCGTGACGGTAGCATTGTCGCTGGCCAGACCGCTCAGCGTTGGCAAGTTATCGTTGGTACTTTGCCCGCTATTCAGATCGCCCGTATTTGGCGTGACATTATCCAGCACTTCAATCGTTGGCGGGTGAGGAATGCCAGACGTTGTCGCAATAATATCCGCTTCAGGACTTTGGTTGCCCGCCGGATCCTGAGCAATCGCGGTTAATGCTTCTCCTGCCGTTTGTGCAGGCGAAATGGTGACGCTAAACGCGCCGGTAGTGCTATCGGCTAATCCTCTGCCAATCTCAACGTCGTTTGCATCGCGGATAATCACTGTACTGCCTGCTTCCGCCGTTCCGCTGATGATTGTCCCGGTATCTTCAAGCGGCGTGGTAATGGTCGGTGCTGGCGGCGCACTGGTATCAACGGTTATCAGAATTGGCGCGGATGGCCCAACCGAGTTACCCGCCGGATCGGTCGCGCCAATCGTCAGCGAGTGACCGGTTTGATCCAGCGCTGGCAGGGTAATCGACCAGTTGCCATCGGCACCGACGGTCGTCGTCGCGATTGGCGTGATTCCACCGTTATCATAAATATTGACTGTGCTGCCCACGGAGCCGGTACCGTTAAAGGTCGGCGTGGTGTCGTCGGTGACGCTGCCGTCAGCGAGTGGCGTTTGAATGACGCCGACGTTGTCGAGGATTTCCGTCACCACCGGAGCCGTAAGCGGCGTGTTATCCACCGTTAAGGTAAAGGCCGCTGTCGGGTCGCTGACGTTACCCGCCGGATCGGTGGCGGTTGCGGTAATGTTCAGCGCGCCATTTGGCAACGCGGCGGTTGGCGTTATTGTCCACACGCCGCCAGTGACGACAGCGGTGCCAAGCACGGTGATGCCGTTGTACAGCGTGATGGTATCGCCATCTTCGCCGGCGCCGTGGAAGACGGGAATGTTGTCATCGGTAACGCCACCGCTGGTTAATGCTGCCGTCACTGCGCCGACATCGTCGTCAGCAAAATCAATGGTTGGCACATTTGGCACTTCGGTATCCAGCGTGAAGCCGATGGCACCGGACTCCTGGCTCGTATTCCCAGCGGCATCGGTTGCTGTCACGGTAATGGAATGGTCTGGCGTGGTGAATGGCGTCTGCGGCGTGAAGCTCCAGCTGCCATCGGCTCTAACCGTCGTCGTGCCAAGTGGCGCACCATTATCGAGAATCGTGATGGTATCGCCCGCTGTTCCGGTGCCAGAGAAAGTTGGCGTGGTGTCGTTGGTGCTGCCGCCATCGGCGATTGCACCCAGCCCTGGGGTTTGATCGTCCGTCACCGTTGGAATGCCCGGTGTGGCGGGAATTGTGGTGTCGACCGTCAGCGTAAACGCGGTGGATGGCAGACCCACGTTACCCACGGCATCCGTTGCCACGGCGGTGAGCGAGTGCGGGCCTTCACCTAGCGTGGTGCCTGGCGTAAATGTCCAGTTGCCGCCGTCCGGAACGGTAATGGTGCCAATTGGCGTGGTGCCACCGTTATCGTAAATATTGATGGTTGCCCCAGCTTCCCCGGTGCCTGAAAGCGTTGGCGTGCCGCTTTGCGTGAAACCACCGCTGGTGAGTGTCGCGGATGCGCCACCCACGTCACCCTGCGCGTTGATAATCGACGGTGCGGGTGGCGGCGTGGTGTCTATCGTCACCGTAAATGTGGCGTCCGTACTGGCGTTGCCCGCCGCATCAGTGGCAACCGCGCGCAGTGCGTGCGCCCCCTCGGTGAGCGGCTGGCTCGGAGTAATACTCCACAGTCCATCGCTCCCCACGACAAATGACCCGATGGGGTTTGCGCCGTCGTAAAGCGTGATGGTCGCGCCTTCCGGCCCGGTGCCGTTAAATTGTGGCCGGGTATCGTCAGTCGAAGAATTATTGCCAAAATCGGTGGTGATGCTGCCGATATCGTCATTCGCATTGCCAAAGGTTGGGGCTGCAGGCGGGGTAATATCCACCGTAATTACGTATTCGGCAGACGGTGCGGTGACGTTTCCGGCGGCATCGGAAGCTTTGACTGTGAAACTGTGCTCGCCTTCGTCGAGGGCTGTCGTCAGCGTGTAACTCCAGGTGCCGGTTGAATCGACCGTGAAGGTCGTCAGAATGGTGGTTCCATCGAGAGTGAGCGTGACTGTTGAGCCTGGTTCACCGGTTCCGTTGAGCGTCGGTAAGTTGTCGTTAGTGACGCCATTATTCGCAATCGGCCCGGTAACGGTTCCGACATCGTCGCTCACCAGGGTAATCGCTGGCGCGAGCGGGGCGATGGAATCCACATTGAGCGTAAATGACGCGGCGGGACTGGTGTTGTTATCAGCATCGGTCGCGGTGACCGTCAGATTATGCAGACCTTGCCCCAGCGCAACTGTCGGCGTGAAGTTCCAGTTGCCGTCCGGATCGGCGGTGACGGTGCCGATTGGCGTGGTTCCGCCATTGTCATAAATGTTGATGGTGGAACCGACTTCTGCTGTGCCCTGAAGCGTCGGTGTACCGTCGTTGGTGGTATCGCCGCTGTTCAGATTGCCGGTGAAGGTTGGGGCATCGTCAAGCACCGTGCTGATGACTGGAACGTCCGGTGCTGTGGAGTCCGGCGCATCGACCGGGGCTTCCGGGCCGGTATTCCCGGCTTTATCCGTTGCGGTGACTTCCAGCGTTTCGCCGTTAGTTTGCGGCGGGGTAATGGTGACGCTAAAGCTGCCGTCATCTCCGGCTTGCCCGTTGCCCAGAGGATTGCCATTACTGTCGTTGACTGTGACGGTGCTTCCCGGTTCGGCATTACCCGTGACGACGGTGCCTTCGTCGTTAACCGCCAAATCCGTTGGTGCGAGAGGGTCGGTGTTGTCTTGCGCGAGTACACCGGTATTCGGGCCGGTGTTACCCGCTGGATCGGTGGCATTGACCAGCAGCGCTTCGCCGTTGGTTTGTGCGGTTGTCAGCGGGGTAACGTCAAATGCGCCGTTACTATCCACCGTTCCGGTTCCGAGCACTGCGCCGTTACCATCGGTGACGGTGATAATACTGCCCGGTTCTGCGGTGCCGGTAACATGCAGACCATCGGCGGACACTTGCAGGCCGGTTGGGGCGGTTGGAGGCGTGGTATCAATATCCACTGTAAATCCTGCGGAGGTCCCGCCGGTGCCGTAGATATTGGTGGCTGTGAATGTAAGTTCTTGTGGGCCTTCAGCCAGTGGTGGTGATGGAGTAAAAGTCCAGTGACCTGTATCGTCCGCCGTTGTGCTACCTAAAAGTGTTCCGTTACTTAAAATATCAACGCGACTTCCCGCTTCGGCGGTTCCGGTCAGGGTCGGGGTTGCGTCGTCAGTTGACTGACCATTGCTTAACACCCCTGTTGTTACCCCGAGATCATCGGTAACGGTATCCAGTACCGGCACGGTTGGAAGCTGAGAGTTTGAAGCGTCAAATGTGGAATCAGGGCCAATGTTACCCGCCCGGTCCTCAATATGCGCGGTGAGGGTTTCACCATGAGTCTGTGCGGGTACGATAGCGATAGTAAAATTACCGTTACTGTCGACTCTAACGCTACCTAGCGGAACGTTATTGGCGTCTGTGATGGTGATGTTAGCACCGGCTTCGGCTGTGCCAGAAATGGTGGTTCCATCCCGGCTGACTTCATCGATTTTCGCAGCAGCAGGTGGTGTCAGGTCAATCGTAAAAGTTGGGAGCGTTGTGATTTTGCCGATATTTCCTGCGGGATCGGTCTGTTGCAGCGTTAAGGTATGAGAACCTTCCTGCAAGGGGGCTTGTGGAGTGAAGCTCCAGTTACCGTTGCTATCAACTTTAACCTCGGCGATTTCTACTCCATTGTCGTAAAGCGTGATGGTATCGCCCGCTTCACCTTTACCGCTTAATACTGGTCTGGTGTCGTCAGTGATGCCTGTGGTTTCAATCAAGCCAGTGATGGTACCAACCTGGTCGGTCAGCGGAACTACCGATGGGGCATCAGGCGCAATCGTATCAATCGTGACGCTATAACTGCCGGATGGCTCACTTTCACCTTTCGCGTTGGTGGCGGTGGCGGTGAAATCATGCGTTCCATCAGAAAGGGGAGTGGTTGGCGTGAAGCTCCAGTTGCCGTTTTCATCTGCGACTACGCTGCCGATTTCTTGTCCGTTATCAAAGATGCGAACGGTGGAGTGGGCTAGCGCAAAACCTTCTATTGTCGGGGTGTTATCGTTAGTGGCTGCACCAGACAGCACCAGGCCGGTAGTCGGTTCTGCGTCTTCATTCACGCCAGTCACAACCGGTTCAATGGGGTCTGGAATGAACGGTGCGGTGACGGTGGCATCGGGGCCAGTGTTTCCGGCGGGATCGGTAGCATGAGCGGTGAGTTCTTCACCGTTGATCTGCGGGTTAGTCAGCGGTATAGAAAAATTACCGTTGCCATCAGCGGTTCCGGTTCCGATCACTTGCCCGGAACCGTCGGTAATCGTCACGGTGCTGCCGGGTTCTGCGCTACCGGTGATGGTGTTGCCATCTGCTGAGACGCTTAGATTAGTGGGAGCTGCGGGCGGTGTGTTGTCGCCAGTCGGTGGCGCGGGATTGCCTGGGCCGCCGTTGCCATTTGAATCATCGCTACCTCCGCCACCACCACCGCCTCCACCCGCTGCGAGGGCAATCCCCCCTGCAACCGCCACTCCACCCAAAACCCACGGCCAAATTGCGCCACCGCCATGGGATTCTGCACCCGTGGCGGCCATCAATTCATCAATATTGGCGATGTGCTCGAAGTGAAATGCGGACTCGGTATCCTGTACCCACCATAGCGCACCGTTGCTGTCTTCAAGAACTAATTGGTTACCACCCTGATCGGCGAAGGCGTAGAAGTTTTTAACGGTGATCACTTCGCCATCTCGCAGCGTGATGACCATGTCCTGATTTGTGCGAACGATGCTGGCGATATCAGCACGCTCGGCCCTAAGTTCTACAATGGAAGGAGCATTTAGTGTGATTTCTGAGCTTTCAACATTATTCGATACGCCAGTCAGTTTTGAGATAATTGATATTGAACGCATTATTATCACTCCATTCAATGTGAACGTAGGGGCTTTGGCACGGCTTGATCATGCAAATAACTTCCCCGGAACAAAGTGTTAAAACGATCCCATTTATCTATAAATTTGGCGCGAGCGAATCCCGACATCAGAATATGACGACTACGTTATTAGTAATTTAGGTTTTCTATCGGGTCACATATTTATATAAATGGAAACTTCATACTTTCTTATCATTTTATTTCGGGGCTATTGAAGATATAGACAGGAAAGAATGAAAGCGCAAATTAAGGATTGCTAAAGCAAATCTTCAGCATCGGTGAACTATCTTTTTATCGGGATATAGATTACCGATAGATGAATTGAAGGTTTTATTGTCAGGTGTCGAAGTGCGTTGGGTTGTATTTAATTGTTTGTTTTTTAATTATTTTATTTGTTTTTTGTAGCTAACATTTAAGGGGTAAATCTATTTTAGGCTCTCTTTTATTAAGGTTGTTCTCGAGGGGTTAAGTCAGGCTATGCAGCGGTTAAAACTAAAATAGAGGCGAAAATATCTTTTTTTCTTAACAATACTTTGTCCAGCGAAGCGGGGATTTTGAATACATTTGCGAGGAGTAGCACAAAAGTAATTAGCGTGGCGAATATGTTTTTTCGGAAATAACTTACCGAAACTAATTATTTTAAATATCGAGTATATTATTAAGTCACTATTAAGCAGGATATAGAAATTCATTACCGATTCTTATTATAAGAACCGGTAATGATATCTTTAGGTTATACAAGAGTGCTATCGACCCGCGTGTTTCATGATGCGAGCTTTATCCACCGCCCACTCTTTGTCTTTTAAATCGGAACGCTTGTCGTGCTGTTTCTTACCTTTCGCCACGCCGATTTTGACTTTGCACCAGGCATTTTTCCAGTACATCGACAGGGCGACCACGGTATAGCCATCACGGTTGATGCGCCCGTAAAGGTTATCCAGCTCGCGTTGGTTAAGCAGAAGTTTACGCGTGCGCGTTGGGTCACAGACCACATGGCTAGAAGCGACATTTAACGGCGTAAAGTTGGCGCCAAACAGGAATGCTTCGCCATCTTTCAAAATGACGTAGCTATCACCGATGTTTGCCTTCCCGGCACGCAAAGATTTTACTTCCCAGCCTTGTAGCACGAGCCCCGCTTCATACTCATCTTCGATAAAGTATTCATGGCGGGCGCGTTTGTTTTGCGCAATGGTGGCTGAACCTGGTTTGTATGCTTTTTTCTTTGTCATAGTGCTGCTCAGTATATGTAATCCAGGAGTTCAAATACACCCCGCTTCGCTGCGAGGATGAAGGCATATCTTAGCACGGCTCCAGGCTAAGAGTTTTTCTTTGCGTGATGATAAATGTTATTATTTGCCCGTTTTGTGACTCTCAGGAAATGCTATGCCTCAGATTACCCGTACTGCGCTAGTGCCTTACAGCGCGGAGCAGATGTATCAATTAGTTAACGACGTGAAATCCTACCCCGATTTTTTACCGGGTTGCACGGGCAGCCGGGTGCTGGATGCCTCTGCCGAACAGATGACGGCGGCGGTCGATGTTTCCAAAGCAGGGATCAGCAAAACTTTCACGACGCGTAACACCTTGACCAGTAATCAAAGCATTCTGATGCATCTTGTCGATGGGCCGTTTAAGTCATTAATGGGCGGGTGGAAGTTCACGCCGTTGAGCGCTGAAGCCTGTCGTATCGAGTTCCAGCTTGATTTTGAGTTTACCAACAAGCTTATCGAGCTGGCGTTTGGTCGAATCTTTAAAGAGCTCGCGGGGAACATGGTTCAGGCGTTTACCGTTCGCGCCAAAGAGGTCTACAGTGTTGCCTGAAATTAGGGTTGAAGTGGTTTATGCGCTGCCGGAAAAGCAGTATTTACTCAAAGTCCGGCTGGAGCAGGGGAGTACTGTTGAGCAGGCGATCGCCGCATCAGGTATTCTCGAATTGCGCACCGATATTGATTTGGCGAAGAATAAAGTTGGGATATTTAGCCGACCGGTAAAGCTGGCCGATACGGTTAATGACGGTGACCGGGTAGAGATTTATCGGCCACTGATTGCAGATCCAAAAGAGCTAAGACGCCAGAGAGCAGAGAAATCGGCTCAGAAGTAGTTAAAATATCAGCCAAAAAAAAGGTGCCTATCAAGGCACCTTTTTTGTTAGTTATTCTTTTCTAGCTTCGGTTTGTTGTCGATATTGGTCAACACACCGCTATTGTTGAAGGTCAGCGTCAGCGTTTGCTGAGTCACACCTTCGTGCCCTGGTTGCTGGCGGAAGACATAGAACCAGGTACTCGTACCGAATGGATCAGTCATCATTGGCGTACCCAGAGCATACGCAACTTGTTGTTGAGTCATGCCAGTACGAATCTTTGACACATCGTTCTGTGTCAGGTAGTTCCCCTGGTTAATGTCGGGGCGGTAAACCACTCGCTCCAGAGTGGAACAGCCTGCGGTCAGCATAAGAAGAACCGCTGCGGCAGCAGTCAGCGTTTTACAGCGCATAGTGATTTGATTCCTTTTCGGGCCCGAGCAGCACATGGCTCATTCATAATATGCCGATGATAATAAACCTTTACGCAGTTTAAAACATTAAGGCGCTTAACTCTGACCCTGGTACGGCAAAAAAGTTGGCTTAAAACCTGCTCAATTAACAATATGCTAGCCGAGTGATGATTTTTTGAACGATGCAGTTAAGCCGCAAGCAACTCTTTGGCGTTCGCCAGTGTGTTGCGAGTGACTTCGCTACCGCCGAGTAAACGAGCCAGTTCTTGCAAGCGTGAACGTTTATCCAGGGGCTGCATGTGTGTTTCTGTCATTTCGCCATCAGTTTCTTTACTGACGAAGAAGTGATGATGCCCACAACCGGCAACTTGCGGCAGGTGCGTTACGCACATGACTTGCGTTGATTCGCCCAACTGGCGCAGTAATTTGCCGACCACAGCAGCGGTTGGGCCGCTGATGCCAACATCCACTTCATCGAAGATTAAGGCTGGGGTTTCCATTTTACGCGCGGTGATCACCTGAATGGCCAGAGCAATACGGGAAAGCTCGCCACCGGAGGCCACTTTCGCCAGCGGCTGCAATGGCTGGCCTGGGTTAGTGCTGACGCGAAAATCAATGCGGTCAGCGCCTTCGGCGGTCAGATGGTTTTCATCGAATTCAACGTCAATCGCCAGCTTGCCGTGTGGCATAGACAAGGAATGCATACTTTCAGTGATCAGCCCGCAAAGCTCTGCGGCATAGTGCGCACGGCGCTGATGTAATTCGCGTGCAGTGCTGAGTGCTTGCTGATGATGAACGGCTACCGCTTGCATGAGTTCGTCCTGCGAGCTGGCCTGATCGTCAAGCTGTTGCAGTTCTTCGAGCAATTGCTGATGGAAAGCGGGCAGTTCTTCAGGCGAAATGTGGTGCTTACGCGCCAGCGAGATTTGCCGGGAAATGCGCTGTTCCAGTTCATATAAGCGGTTAGGGTCAAGATCGAGGCGGTCGCAGTAATGACGTAGCTCGTCACTGGCTTCTGAAATCTGAATATTGGCTTCTTCGAGCATCGCTAATACGCCGGAGAGTTTGCCGTCCATACCCGCCAGTTCTTCCATCAAATGACGAACGGTATACAGCTGACTTTGCAGGTTGTTGTCTTCACCATCCGCAAGAATGGCCAGCGCTTGCTGGCTGACGGAGATGAGTTGCCCACTGTTGGCCAGGCGTTTGTACTCTTCGTCAATTTGCTCAAATTCGCCTGAAATCGGAGAGAATTCATTCAGCTCTTTTAACTGATAATTTAAAAGCTCGGCGCGGGATGCACGTTCCTGAGCCAGTTGTTGATGCTGTGCCAGAGTGCGGCAGCTTTGATGCCAGTTGCGATAGCTTTCTGCCATTTGAATAAGCAGGGCAGATTCCCCGGCATAACCATCCAGCAGGTTTTTTTGATGTTCAGGTTTCAACAAAAGCTGGTGCGCATGTTGGCCGTGAATCTGAATCAGCATCTGGCCGAGGTCACGCAGTTGGGAAAGCGGAACCGCGGTTCCATTAATAAAGCCACGTGAGCGGCCATCGCTGCTGATCACGCGGCGCAGCAGACATTCTCGCCCATCATCAAGCTGGTTTTCTTCAAGCCAACGCAGGGCGGCTGGGGTGTCTTTCAGGGAGAAGCGAGCGCAAAGGTCGGCCCGGCTGGCGCCCTGGCGTACCATATCGGCTTCCGCGCGACCGCCCAGACACAACCCTAAGGCATCAATAGCAATAGATTTACCGGCACCTGTTTCACCGGTAATGGCGGTCATGCCGTGGTGAAAATCAATTTCCAGTTCACGAACGATTGCGAAGTTACTGATGGTGAGTTGTGCCAGCATAATAGCTTTCCTGTATGAAAAGACATGACTGTGTTTTCATACAGTATAAACTGGTTTTATATACAGTAAAGAGCTGGCATCACTTTTTAGAACAATTTTTTCGACCAGCCGAGTTTAGAGCTCAATGTGTTGAAATAGCTGTAATCTTTTGGGTGAATGAGATTGAGATGATAGTCGCAGCGGCGGATCAGCACATCTTCACCTTCCTGAATTGGCAGGGCGATTTGGCTGTCACAACTGATTTCCAGGTCGCTGCGCATATGCGAGAAACGTAGACGAATCGTGCTGCTGCTGTTGATGACCAGTGGGCGCGCAGAGAGTGTGTGCGGGAACATCGGCACCAGGGTAATGGCGTCCAGCGACGGGGTCAGAATTGGCCCGCCAGCAGAAAGCGAGTAAGCCGTTGAGCCCGTTGGCGTCGAAATAATCAGTCCATCGGAGCGCTGAGAGAATGCAAAGATTTCATCAATATACACTTCGAATTCAATCATGTGCGCGACTTTGCCGGGATGCAGAACCACTTCGTTAATCGCCGTACTCAGGCGCGTTGGGGTATCTTGCTGGCAAACCTGAGCTTCGAGCAGGAAGCGGCGCTCGGCGATATAATGCCCTTCGAGGACATCAGCAAGTTGCTGCTGGGCGTTGTCGGGGTCAAGGTCGGTGAGAAAACCGAGGTTGCCACGGTTAATGCCGATGACTTTGATATCATAGCGAGCCAGCACGCGTGCGGCCCCCAGCATATTGCCGTCACCGCCAACCACCACCGCGAGATCCGCCTGCTGGCCAATTTCCGCCAGCGTGCCGGTTTTCACGTTACAGAGATTAAGTTCCTGGGCAATTTGCTGTTCAACGATAACGTCGTAGCCTTTAGTGCAAAGCCAGCGATACAGCATTTCATGCGTGGTGAGGGCTGTAGGGTGACGCGGGTGCCCGACGATACCAATGCAGTTGAAATGTTTGTTCATTATGCTGAGGGTCCTTATACGCAGATATGCCGTCTTATTATGACAATATGTCACGTTCCCTTGAATCCCGGAAACTGATCCCCATAATAAGCGAACCAGCGAGATGAATGCTAAAAACGCGGAGAAATTCATGAGTAGTAAAGATCAGAAAACACCAGACGAGCAAGTCTCGGACGAAATTGCAATGGAAAGCCACGAAGAAGTCGAGGCCGTAGAGGGTGCCGAAGTGGTTGATCCGCGCGATGAACAAATTGCCGATTTAACAGCACAACTGGAAGAAGTTCAGCAGCGCGAGCGTGACAGCGTGTTACGCAACAAAGCGGAAATGGAAAACCTCCGTCGCCGTACCGAACTCGATATTGAGAAAGCACACAAGTTCGCACTGGACAAATTTGTCAACGAGCTGCTGCCGGTTATCGACAGCCTTGACCGCGCTCTGGAAGTGGCAGACAAGTCCAACACCGATTTAGCCGCCATGATTGAAGGCATTGAGTTAACTCAGAAATCAATGCTGGATGTGGTGCGTAAATTTGGTGTGGAAGTGGTTGGCGAAACCAATGTGCCGTTTAACCCGGATGTGCATCAGGCCATCGCGATGGTTGAATCTGAAGATGTGGCACCAAACCATGTGCTGATGGTGATGCAGAAGGGTTACACCCTGAATGGCCGCACACTGCGCGCAGCCATGGTTTCTGTGGCTAAAGCCAAAGCGTAATTCGCTTAAATAAAAAAGCCAGCCTCTAATAAAGGCTGGCTTTTTTTGTGTCGGAAATCGGCGACAATTATTCCTGAATACTCTCGCGAAGCGGCGTAACAGGTGTAACACGCACTTGCTTAATCATGTTGTCCTGCACGTCGAGAATATCAATATCGTAGTGGCTCAAGCGCACTCGCGTTTCAATAGCCGGAATCTCTTGCAGCTCTTCAAGCAACATGCCGTTGATGGTACGCGCTTCGTCTTCCGGAAGCGTCCAGTTGAAGGCTTTGTTGATTTCACGCACGTTGGCGCTGCCTTCAATGATCACAGAACCGTCATTTTGCGGAGTCACTTCTTCGGCAAGTGTTGGCGACATTGACGTCGTGAAGTCACCGACAATCTCTTCCAGAATATCTTCGACCGTCACCAGCCCCTGAATATCGCCATATTCATCAACGACCAGGCCGACTTTCTTTTTATTGCGCTGGAATTTTACGAGCTGAACGCTGAGCGGCGTACCTTCAGGAACAAAGTAAATTTCATCGGATGCACGCAGCAAAGTTTCTTTGGTGAACTCCTGCTTCTCCGTCATCAAACGGTAGGCTTCACGTAAACGCAGCATGCTGATGGCGTCATCTAACGTGTCACGGTACAGCACAATGCGCCCGTGTGGGGAGTGTGTCAGTTGGCGAACGATAGATTTCCAGTCGTCGTTAATATCGATACCGACGATTTCGTTGCGCGGCACCATGATGTCGTCAACGCTCATTTTTTCGAGATCGAGAACTGACAGCAGCATGTCCTGGTTGCGACGGGAAATTTTGGTATGCGACTCATGCACGAGGGTGCGCAATTCGTCTTTATTCAGTGCGCTACTCACGGTGCTGACGTTGTTGATGCCCATCAGGCGCATCAACATTCGCGTAATGATATTCAGTAACCACACCAGTGGCATCATCAAAATTTGCAACGGGCCGAGCAGGAAGCTACTTGGGAACGCGACCTTTTCCGGGTACAGCGCCGCAATCGTTTTTGGCAGAACTTCAGCGAAAAGCAGCACCACAAAGGTGAGGATACCGGTGGCGATAGCCACGCCTGCATCACCGTATAAGCGCATGCCGACGATAGTGCCGATGGCTGAGGCCAGAATGTTCACCAGGTTGTTGCCGATGAGCACGAGGCTAATCAGGCGGTCTGGCTTGCGAAGCAGTTTTTCGACCCGTTTAGCGGCGCGGTTGCCTTGTTTGGCGAGGTGGCGAAGCTTGTAACGGTTGAGCGTCATCATGCCGGTTTCTGAGCCGGAGAAGTACGCTGAAACGACTACCATGATGATCAACGTGACAATCAACGTAGTCGTTGAGATGTGTTCCAAAAGGATTTCCTTTATAAAGACAGTATTAGCCGACGAATTGTTGCAGGACGCGGCTACCAAAATAGGCGAGAGTCAGAATCGCTGCACCCGCGACGTTAAACCACACCACGCGGCGACCACGCCAACCCTCATGATAGTGTCCCCACAGTAAAACGATGTAGACAAACCATGCGAGAATCGACAAAACCGCTTTATCGACGTTTTCGAGGCTGAAAAGATTTTTCAGATAAAACAGGCCAGTGCACAGCGTTAACGTCAGCAGAACCACGCCAACTTGAGTGATGTGAAACATTTTGCGCTCAATGCTCATTAACGGTGGCATTTCAGCACGGAAGGCGAGTTTTTTATTTTTCAGCTGGTAGTCAATCCAGGCCAGTTGCAGGGCGTAAAGTGCGGCAATAATCAGCGTGGCGTAGGCAAAAAGTGACAAACCGATATGCACCATCATCCCTGGAGTAGCTTCCAGATGCGTGATGAATTCATTAGGCATAAAGGTCGCCAGCGCCAGATTGATTAACGCAAAAGCGTAAACAATCGGTAACAGCAGCCAGCCGCGATTGCGTGAAGCAACGATGGTCATCACGGTGCAAATCATCAAACTGACCAGCGAACCCACGTTAAGCAGGCTGAGGTTTTGCCCGCCGTCGGCGGCAAAAATACGTGCTTCAAGCGCCACACCGTGGCTTACCAGCGCGATAACAGCCGATATAATTGCAAAGCGGCGCCATCCGCTGTTTTTTGTCAGCAGGCTTGGGATAATCAGCGCGAGGCTGCTGGAGTAGGCTACAAGCGCAAGGATTGCGAAAACAGGCATATAAAGTGTCGGTCAATTAGCCAGAGATGAAAAAAAACAGTATAACGTTACCTGCCGCCTGCTCCAACTCTAACCGTTGCATCACACCAAAGGCGGCTTCATGTTATAATCCGCCAAATTCTGTTTGTGTCGCAAGCTGCGGCCCTAAGTTACCACGTTAGGCAAAAGACAATGTTTGATAATTTAACTGACCGTCTGTCGCGCTCATTGCGCAATATCAGCGGCCGCGGGCGGCTGACTGAAGAGAACGTAAAAGAAACTCTGCGCGAAGTGCGCATGGCATTGCTGGAAGCTGACGTTGCGCTTCCGGTGGTGCGTGACTTCATCAGCCGCGTGAAAGAAAAAGCGGTGGGTCATGAAGTTAACAAGAGCCTGACGCCGGGTCAGGAGTTCGTCAAAATCGTGCGCGCCGAACTGGTTGCGGCGATGGGCGAAGAGAACACGAGCCTGAATCTTGCAGCACAGCCGCCAGCCGTTGTGCTGATGGCGGGTCTGCAAGGTGCGGGTAAAACCACAAGCGTAGGTAAGTTAGGTAAATTCCTGCGTGAGAAGCACAAGAAGAAAGTGCTGGTGGTGTCTGCCGACGTTTATCGCCCTGCGGCGATCAAACAGTTGGAAACGCTGGCTGAACAAGTCGGTGTCGATTTCTTCCCGTCTGATGTTGGCCAAAAGCCTGTCGATATCGTTACTGCGGCGCTGAAAGAAGCGAAGCTGAAATTCTTTGATGTGCTGCTGGTGGATACCGCCGGTCGTTTGCACGTTGATGAAGCGATGATGGACGAAATCAAACAGGTTCACGCTGCGATTAATCCAGTTGAAACCCTGTTTGTTGTCGACGCCATGACCGGTCAGGATGCGGCAAATACCGCAAAAGCCTTTAACGAAGCGTTACCGCTGACCGGTGTCGTGCTGACGAAAGTCGATGGTGATGCCCGTGGTGGTGCCGCGCTGTCTATTCGTCATATCACCGGCAAGCCGATTAAATTCCTCGGTGTGGGCGAAAAAACTGAGGCGCTGGAGCCTTTCCACCCGGATCGTATTGCTTCCCGTATTCTGGGGATGGGCGATGTTCTGTCGCTTATCGAAGATATTGAAAGCAAAGTTGACCGCGCTCAGGCAGAGAAACTTGCCAGCAAGCTTAAGAAAGGCGATGGGTTTGATCTCAACGACTTCCTTGACCAGCTCAAGCAGATGAAAAACATGGGCGGTATGGCGAGTATGATGAGCAAATTGCCAGGAATGGGGCAATTGCCGGATAACGTTAAGTCGCAAATGGATGACAAAGTCCTGGTGCGTATGGAAGCTATTATCAATTCCATGACGCTCAAAGAGCGTGCGCAGCCAGAGATTATCAAAGGTTCACGTAAACGTCGTATCGCGATGGGTGCGGGTATGCAGGTGCAAGATGTCAACCGTCTGCTTAAGCAGTTCGACGACATGCAACGCATGATGAAGAAGATGAAGAAAGGCGGAATGGCGAAAATGATGCGCGGCATGAAAGGTATGATGCCGCCAGGTTTCCCAGGTCGTTAAGCTCATTTAGATTGCATTTTGCGCCGAAATGAGTAAAATTTTCGGGCTTTTAATATGACACCGGGCTCCATCCCTCGATGGGGCCCGATGTTTTATTCACTAAAGAGGATGTTATGGTAACTATTCGTTTAGCACGTCACGGCGCTAAAAAGCGTCCGTTCTACCAGGTTGTTGTTACTGACAGCCGTAATGCACGTAACGGTCGCTTCATCGAGCGCGTTGGTTTCTTCAACCCAATCGCTGGTGAAAAAGACGAGGCAACTCGCCTGGATCTGGATCGTATCGAGCACTGGGTTGGCTTAGGCGCAACCGTTTCTGATCGCGTATCTGCGCTGATCAAAGCAGCAAAAAAAGCAGCTTAATCTGTCACGGTGGTCATGATGAGCAATCAAATCTCCGCAAAGGCACCTGTTAATCCAATCGTATTGGGTAAGATGGGATCCTGCTACGGTATTCGAGGTTGGCTCAGAGTGTTTTCCTCCACCGAAGACGCCGATAGCATTTTTGAGTACCAGCCCTGGTTTATCCAGAAGGCGGGTCAGTGGCAGCAAGTACAGCTGGAAAGCTGGAAGCACCACAATCAGGATCTGGTCATCAAGCTGAAAGGCATTGACGACCGGGATGCCGCGAATCTTCTGACCAATTGCGAAATTGTGGTCGATTCAACGCAGTTGCCTCATCTCGAAGAGGGTGACTACTACTGGAAAGACCTTATGGGTTGCCAGGTTGTCACGACTGAGGGATATCAGCTCGGTAAAGTCATTGACATGATGGAAACCGGCTCAAATGACGTTCTCGTCATTAAGGCAAACCTGAAAGATGCGTTCGGTATCAAGGAGCGGCTGGTTCCGTTCCTCGATGGGCAGGTTATCAAGAAAGTCGATCTCGCTACTCAAACGATTGAAGTAGATTGGGATCCTGGTTTTTAAAACCTCCGGATAAACGGTAATAGACGGCGTTATGGGGATTGGCTTGTGTTTATTGGTGTAGTTAGCCTGTTTCCAGAGATGTTTCGCGCAATTACCGATTTCGGGGTAACTGGCCGGGCAGTAAAAAATGGCCTGCTGAGCATCCAAAGCTGGAGTCCACGTGACTTCACTTATGACCGGCACCGTACCGTGGACGATCGTCCTTACGGCGGCGGACCGGGTATGCTCATGATGGTAAATCCTTTGCGGGAAGCCATCCACGCAGCGAAAGCGGCGGCGGGAGAAGGTGCTAAGGTTATCTATCTGTCACCTCAGGGACGCAAGCTTGATCAAGAAGGCGTCAGCGAACTGGCTACAAATGAGAAGTTAATTCTGGTTTGTGGGCGGTACGAAGGGGTAGATGAGCGCGTAATCCAAACCGAAATTGATGAAGAATGGTCAATCGGCGATTACGTTCTCAGCGGTGGTGAGTTACCAGCAATGGTATTGATTGACTCAGTTTCACGGTTTATTCCGGGAGTTCTGGGGCATCAGTCGTCAGCAATCGAAGATTCGTTTGCCGATGGGTTGCTGGACTGTCCACACTATACTCGCCCTGAAGTGTTAGAAGGCATGGAGGTTCCGCCAGTTTTGCTGTCGGGAAACCATGCCGAGATTCGCCGGTGGCGCCTGAAACAGTCGCTGGGCCGTACCTGGCTTAGAAGACCTGAACTTCTGGAAAACCTGGCTCTGACTGAAGAGCAAGCAAGGTTGCTGGCGGAGTTCCAACGGGAACACGCAAATACAGCAACATAAACATGATGGGATGGCGTAAGCCCCCGATTATCAGTTTACCCAGGATAAGAGACAAAATTATGAGCAACATTATTAAGCAAATTGAACAAGAACAGATGAAACAGGATGTACCTTCATTCCGTCCGGGTGATTCCGTGGAAGTGAAAGTATGGGTCGTTGAAGGTTCTAAAAAACGTCTGCAGGCATTTGAGGGCGTGGTTATCGCAATCCGTAACCGCGGTCTGCACTCTGCATTCACTGTTCGTAAAATTTCCAACGGCGAAGGTGTTGAGCGTGTATTCCAGACTCACTCCCCAGTAATCGACAGCATTACTGTTAAACGTCGTGGTGCCGTTCGTAAAGCTAAACTGTACTACCTGCGTGAGCGTACTGGTAAATCTGCTCGTATCAAAGAGCGTCTTACCAAGTAAGATTCGCTTAGGCGACATCCATATAAAGGGCTGCCATCTGGCAGCCCTTTTTTTGTCTAATGCATGAAGGATTCCTGAAATCCTTTGCGACTCGCTTTATCCCATTGTGCGTGGCGTTCGGCGACATCCGGCAATGTTTCGCAACTGGAAGGAAATGACTTTCCGCTTTCGCCAAGTATTTCTAAAAATTTAGGATCACAAATCCGCTGCTGACCCTCCGCATATCCTTTTAGCCACTCTTCACGATCCACATTTTCATCGTTATGCAAATGCGCGATCACGAGATTGCTTCTTATAGGTTGCCCTGACATCGCATCATCCCAGCCAGCCTGATACCAGTCTGTAGGAGCTGGCGTTGGAGCATGTGTGTAGGGATCGACATAGCAAGCTGTCAGCAATAGCACTGGAATCAAAGCGATAAAGCGCATTTTTGGATATCCATTTCAAAGAGTATTCTCTGAGCATAGAGCGGTTATGGCCTGGTGCTACGCTATTTTTACAGAATGAATGATTGAGCAGATAAATAGAGTGGTTATGCATGGCTGTAATATTAACTTTACGGAAATGGCTTTTTAATGGGCGTTAAGCGGCATTTATTTTTACTGTGTAACGTATTGTTTACGTAAAATGGATTGCAATCTTTACTAAAGCTGGTAAGGTAGTGCCATCCTCACTGAGGAAACGACTATCGCAAACGAGCTAACAGGATCGCCATCATGCAAAAAGACGCGCTGAACAACGTTCATATTTCTGACGAACAGGTTTTAATCACTCCGGATCAACTGAAAGCGGAATTCCCGCTGACTGCCGCTCAAGAAGCGCAGATTGAACAATCCCGCCAGACCATTTCTGACATTATCGCTGGCCGCGATCCTCGTCTGTTGGTGGTGTGTGGACCTTGCTCGATCCACGATCCTGATACTGCGATTGAATATGCTCGTCGTTTTAAAACTTTGTCTGAACAAGTTAGCGATAGTCTGTACCTCGTGATGCGCGTCTATTTTGAAAAGCCACGGACGACTGTGGGCTGGAAAGGGTTGATTAACGATCCTCATATGGACGGCTCGTTTGATGTTGAAGGCGGTTTGAAAATTGCGCGTAATTTGCTGGTAGAACTGGTCAGCATGGGTCTGCCGTTGGCGACGGAAGCTCTTGATCCAAACAGCCCGCAATACCTTGGCGATCTGTTCAGCTGGTCTGCAATCGGTGCGCGTACTACGGAATCTCAGACTCACCGCGAAATGGCGTCAGGTCTTTCCATGCCAGTTGGCTTCAAAAATGGGACCGATGGCAGCCTCGGCACCGCAATCAATGCGATGCGTGCCGCATCTATGCCGCACCGTTTTGTTGGCATCAACCAGGCAGGCCAGGTTTGCTTACTGCAAACTCAGGGCAATCCTGATGGTCACGTGATTTTACGCGGTGGCAAAGCGCCAAACTACAGCCCGGCAGACGTTGCGCAGTGTGAAAAAGAGATGGAGCAGGCGGGACTCCGCCCGGCCTTGATGATAGATTGCAGCCATGGCAACTCAAACAAAGACTACCGCCGCCAGCCGGGCGTAGCTGAATCAGCTGTCGCTCAAATTAAAGATGGTAACCGTTCGATTATTGGTCTGATGATTGAAAGTAATATCCATGAGGGTAATCAATCTTCAGAGCAACCACGCAGTGAAATGAAATACGGTGTTTCCGTAACAGATGCTTGCATCGATTGGGAAACAACTGAGACTTTATTGCGTGAGATTCACAACGATCTGAACGGTACGCTCGCGGCGCGTCAGGCATAAGAGGTTTTACTATGGTGGCTGAACTGACCGCGCTACGCGATCAAATTGACGAAGTGGATAAGGCGTTGCTGGGGTTACTGGCACGCCGCCTGGAATTGGTAGCGGAAGTTGGCGAAGTCAAAAGCCAGTATGGTTTGCCGATTTATGTACCGGAACGCGAAGCGGCAATGTTGGCTTCACGTCGCAAAGAAGCCGCAGCTTTGGGCGTTCCGCCGGATCTGATTGAAGATGTTTTACGCCGTGTTATGCGCGAGTCTTACTCAAGCGAGAATGACAAAGGTTTCAAAACTCTGTTCCCTGCGTTACGCCCGGTGGTTATCGTCGGTGGCGGCGGCCAGATGGGGCGCATGTTTGAAAAGATGCTTACCTTGTCTGGCTATCAGGTTCGGATTCTTGAGAAAGAAGATTGGGCTAAAGCTCCAGAATTAATGTCTGATGCGGGCATGGTGATCGTGAGCGTTCCGATTCATATCACCGAGCAAGTTATCGCTCAGCTCCCACGTTTGCCTGATGACTGTATTCTGGTTGATCTGGCATCGGTGAAAAATGGCCCGCTGCAAGCGATGCTTGCCGCGCATCAAGGCCCGGTTCTTGGTCTGCACCCAATGTTTGGCCCTGACAGCGGCAGCCTGGCGAAGCAAGTGGTGGTGTATTGCGATGGTCGCCAGCCGGAAGCTTATCAATGGTTCCTGGAACAAATTCAGGTATGGGGCGCGCGTTTACACCGCTCGACAGCCGTTGAACACGATCAGAACATGGCGTTTATTCAGGCATTGCGCCACTTTGCGACCTTTGCTTATGGTTTACATCTGGCGGAAGAGAACGTTCAGCTTGAGCAATTGCTGGCACTTTCATCACCGATTTACCGCCTTGAACTGGCAATGGTTGGGCGCTTATTTGCACAAGACCCACAACTTTACGCAGACATTATTATGTCCTCGGAAAGTAATCTGGATCTGATCAAGCGTTATTACAAGCGGTTTGGCGAGGCGATCGGCCTGCTGGAGCATGGTGACAAGCAAGCGTTCATCGACAGTTTCCGCAAAGTTGAACATTGGTTCGGCGATTACGCGCAGCGATTCCAGAGTGAAAGTCGCACTTTGTTACGCCAGGCGAATGATAGCCGTCCGTAATCGCAAAATAGTCTTATAATCTAAAGCCATCGGGGAAACTCGTTGGCTTTTTTTATTGGCAAATTGTATTGGCGAAAAGGATAGAGAAATGGCACAGCCGCAAGTTCTGTTCGATTACACCGGCCACTTACCTGAATGCCCGACGTGGAGTGCGCAAGAAAATAGCCTCTACTGGACGGACATTCTCGAAAACGAAATTCATCGCTATAACATTGTCAGTAAAAAACACGATGTGATTCAGTTTTCCGAAGAAGTTGGATGTTTTGCGTTGTGCGAAGCGGGCGGTTTTATCGTCGCGCTGCGCAGCGGGATTTATCTCACTAACCATACTGGGCTTATCACGCGAAAAATTTGCGACAACCCTAATAACCCTGCATTAGCTCGTTTCAATGACGGTGGAACGGACAGGGATGGGCGTTTTTATGCCGGAACATTTTGGGGACCGGGCGATTACAACGGTGCGCTGTTGTGCCGCGTTGACAACGATCTGACTGCTCATGTTATTCAGCATGATATTCATGGCGCGAACGGTCTGGCTTTTAGTGCGGATAAAAAATGGATGTTTACTTCAGATACACCAAACCGCGTGATTTACCGGACGCCATTAGATGAACAAGGCGAACCAGGTCAGCGCGAAGTGTTTAAACGTTTCGAGCCGGGGCAGGGGATCCCTGACGGCGCGGCTATTGACGCAGAAGGTTGCTATTGGACGGCTTTGTTTGATGGTTACCGCATTGCGCGTTTATCGCCTGATGGCGATGTACTGGAAGAATATCGGTTGCCGGTGCGTTGCCCAACGATGGTGTGTTTTGGTGGCGATGATATGAAGACGCTGTTCATCACAACTACCCGCGAAAATATGAGTGATGCAGAAGTCGCTGAAAGACCGCTGTCTGGTGCGATTTTTATGCTCAAAGTGGCAGTTGCAGGAATGCCAAAACTGAAGTTTAGACAAAATCAGTAAGCCAGCATAACGCTGGCTTACTGCCAATGTTATACCGGCTCGACAGGCACCACATTTTCGCTTGGATAACAGCCCAGCACCTTCAGTGAGCGGGTGATTTCACCCATTTCACGCAGCGCTTTTCGCATTTCTTCATTGTTCAGATTCGCCTGAACATCCAGATAAAACATCTCTTCCCACGGGTTGCCGTTAATTGGACGGGACTCGAGCTTCGTCATAATCAGATTATGGTTTCTCAGAACCAGCAACGCTTCTACCAATGCACCCGCTTGCTGGCCTGTTGCCATCAGTAACGTGGTTTTAGCGGGAACCTGGTCAGTCACTTCAACTGCTTTACGCGCCAGTACGATGAATCGGGTAATGTTTTGTGTTTGGTTAGCCAGATTGCGCTCGAGAACTTGCAAGCCGTAAAGCGCACCACCGGCTTCGTTGCCCAGCGCTGCAACAAGTGGAGAATTTGCCTGAGCCACTTTTTCCATCGCCGCAGAGGTGCTTTCGCAATATTCAATTTTCCAGTGCGGGTAGCGATTAATGAACTGGCTGCATTGCTGGAACGGTTGCGGATGGCTGTACACCGTCTGGATAGTGTTCAGATCGGTTGTGCCATTAACTAACACGCAGTGATCGATTGGCACGGTCATCTCAGCAACGATAGACAAGCTGGTGTGCTGTAATAAATCGTAGACATCGTTGATTGCGCCAGAGCTGGTGTTTTCTAGTGGTACGACGGCGTAATCGGCCTGTCCGGTTTCAACCTGGTTGAAGATGTCGTGGAATTTAGCGCATCCGCTTTCAATGAATTGTTCAAAATGGCGAGCGGCATATTGGCGAGCAGCAAGATGTGAGTACGAGCCTTTCGGACCAAGGAACGCGATTCGAGCAGATTGCGGATTGGTTTTATTAAGATGCTGCTGCAAAAGCGTTTGTTGGGTCAGAACGGAATCTTCGATGATGAGCTGGAACAGGCGTGTTATGTAGTGCGCATCCAGATTATGCGTTTTACCCAGAGCAATCAGGCGCTCAAGCAAGTCACGCTCACGGTCGATATCACGCACCGGGCGGTGAGTGGCGAGTTTTGCTTTCCCGACTTCTACCGCCAGCAAGCGACGCTCTGCCAGTAAGGCCAGCAGTTTTACATCCAGAGCGCTGATTTTATCGCGCAGTTCCAGCAATGGGTTCATCTCACTCATAACGCTACCTTATAAAATTCCATAAAAAAGGCCTCCCCGCTGGGGGAGGCCTGTTTGTTCGTCTTCGCATTTTCTATCACACGACGAATTGCCTCCCATTCAGGGGAAGGTAAAAAAGAATGCGAAGAAAAACGGAAATAATTTCATGGTGGGTTCCTGATAAGTCGTATGGGTAACTTACCCGGTCTGTTTTCGCCCTGTCAATAAAAAACGCGCCCGGAGGCGCGTTGTATTGATTGATAAAGCTAAAAGGTTACTCTTCTTCAACTTCTGCGATAGCAACGTCTTTCACTGAACCTGCTGTGCGACGCGCTTCACCTTTGTGTTGCACTTTATTCAACTGCCGCTCCAGTTTGTTAATCAAATCGTTGATAGCCGTATACATATCATCGTGTTTAGCGCTCGCTACGAGCTGGCCATTTGGCGTATTAATGGTGGCATCAGCCACGAAACCTTTCGGTTCTTTGGACAAAACAATGTGTGGATTAATTAGATGAGTTTGCCACTTGTCCAGTTTAGTTAGACGGTCTGCGACGTGTTGACGAATCGCTGGGGTGATTTCCATTTGCTTGCTGGTAATGTTCATTGTCATAAAGTTACCTCTTGTCTTTCCCGTCTTGGTAACTCCAGCATACCTTTCTGAATGTCAAAATGTGTGATGTGAATCACACTATTTTGTCACTTTTTGTCAGTAAACCCTTTTTGTGAGGCAGGACAGGATCTCCGTTTTTAATGCTTGAAGAACTGCGTAATAGCGTCCATATTTGATTGGATGACCTGACGCTAAACCGTTTCAGTTTGGTGGTGCGAGGGGAAAATCAGGCAATAAAAATGGCAGCCACTTGGGCTGCCATTTTGTTTTTCTGAATCAGTGAATCAGGCTTTGCTGCTGTTAGCCGCGATAATTTTAGCGACTTTGTCGGCCTGAGCCGGCATTTGCATTTCGCGGTAAGCATTTTCCATCAGCTTCAAGCCATCACGAGTGGCCTGAGTATCAGGGAAATCACGCAACATTCCTTCGACACGGTTAACTACTGCAACCCACGCGCCGCGTTTAGTGTAGTATTGCGCCACCGAAAGCTCATATTTCGCTAAACGATCTTTCAGGAACACCAGACGCTTGGTGGCATCGGTGACATACTGGCTGTTCGGGTAACCGCGAACCAGCTTAGAGAAATCGTTGAAAGCATCACGAGCATGGGCTGGATCTCGGTCTGAACGATCTACACCAAAGAAACCTTGTAATGCGCTATCATCCAACGCCATATCCGTCAGACCGCGCATGTAAAGTACGTAGTCGATATTGGGATGGGTCGGATTTAAACGCATAAAGCGGTCGATAGCTGCCTGTGCCAGTGGCAAGTCAGCATTCTTGTAGTAGGCATAGATAAGATCTAACTGCACTTGCTGCGAGTAAGGCCCGAACGGATAACGGTTATCCAGCGCTTCCAGTTGCGTTATCGCCGCTTTAAAGTTACCGTCCTGCAACTTTTGCTGGGCAGTCGCATAGATCTCAGAAGGTGGATTATCAGGAACCTCATCCTTGGAACTGGAGCAACCAGCCAAAGCCAGGCTCAACGTGGCTGCTGCCACCAGATATTTCATACGCGTCATGACGTTTTGA
The DNA here is from genome assembly GCF_003601925.1 of Buttiauxella izardii. Classification (GTDB taxonomy): domain Bacteria; phylum Pseudomonadota; class Gammaproteobacteria; order Enterobacterales; family Enterobacteriaceae; genus Buttiauxella; species Buttiauxella izardii. The sequence continues at coordinate 4,838 of NZ_QZWH01000021.1, read as the reverse complement.
CTTTCCTCAGAATGTTATCCGGGAAGCTCGCAGTTCCAGCTCCCGATTAAGACCAGCTACAATAGCACACTATATTAAACGGCATTGCCGTAAAACCCAACGTTAACGAAGAAGCTGTCTATGGCACAACTAGTACAACTCACCGCAACAGTGTCCGAATCTCAACTCGGTCAACGCTTAGATCAAGCTTTGGCCGAATTGTTCCCTGATTATTCACGATCGCGCATAAAAGAATGGATTCTTGAACAGCGCGTGCTGGTCAATGGCAATATCAGCGACAAGCCGAAAGAAAAAGTATTGGGTGGCGAGAACGTCACAATCAATGCTGAAATCGAAGAGGATGTGCGCTGGGAACCACAAGATATCCCGCTCAATATCGTTTATGAAGATGACGATATTCTGGTGATTAACAAACCGCGTGATTTCGTTGTGCATCCTGGTGCGGGTAATCCTGACGGAACCGTACTAAATGCGCTGCTTCATTATTATCCGCCGATTGCCGATGTGCCGCGTGCGGGCATTGTGCATCGTCTGGATAAAGACACTACCGGTCTGATGGTCGTGGCGAAAACTGTTCCTGCGCAAACTCACCTGGTTGAAGCTTTGCAATTACGTGAAATTACGCGTGAATATGAAGCGGTTGCGATTGGTCATATGACTGCGGGTGGCACAGTAGATGAGCCAATCAGCCGCCATTCGACTAAACGTACGCATATGGCTGTGCATCCAATGGGTAAACCTGCGGTTACGCACTACCGAATCATGGAACATTTCCGTGTGCATACGCGCCTGCGTTTGCGCCTGGAAACAGGCCGTACTCACCAGATTCGTGTCCACATGGCTCATATTACTCATCCGTTGGTTGGCGATCAGCTTTATGGCGGCCGCCCACGCCCACCAAAAGGTGCATCGGAAGAGTTTGTCAGCGTACTGCGTAAGTTTGACCGCCAGGCTTTACACGCAACCATGCTGCGTCTTCATCATCCGATCAGCGGTATGTTGATGGAATGGCATGCGCCGATTCCTCAGGATATGGTCGAGTTAATCGAAGCGCTGCGTGTAGATACTGAACTCCATAAGGACCAACTGGACTGGCTATGAGCAAACTGATCGTCCCGCATTGGCCACTTCCAGAAGGAGTGGCTGCTTGCAGTTCGACACGTATTGGCGGTGTGAGTCAGCCGCCTTACGACTCGCTTAATCTGGGGGCGCACTGCGGTGATAATCTGGATGATGTCGAAAAAAATCGCAGTCTCTTCTATGCCGCCGCGCAGTTACCTTCAAAGCCGATTTGGTTAGAACAAGTGCACGGCAAAGAAGTGTTAAAGCTTGCGGGTGGACCCTATCTGTCCAAACGTGCTGATGCGTCTTATAGCTCAACGCCGGGCACCGTTTGTGCGGTAATGACAGCTGATTGCCTGCCGGTGCTATTCTGTAATAAGGCTGGAACAGAAGTTGCAGCCGCTCATGCTGGATGGCGCGGCCTGTGCGAAGGCGTTCTTGAAGAAACTGTTGCCTGTTTTAAAGATGCTCCAGAAAACATAATGGCGTGGCTTGGTCCGGCTATTGGTCCTGAAGCATTTGAAGTCGGCCCTGAAGTGCGTGAAGCCTTTATGGCTAAAGACATTCAGGCTGATATTGCATTTCGCCCTTCCGGGGAAAAATACCTTGCTGACATCTACACATTAGCTCGTCAGCGCTTGTCTGCTCTGGGCGTCACGGAGATTTGTGGTGGTGACCGTTGTACTTACAGCGAAGCAGGGGATTTTTTCTCGTATCGACGCGACAGAACGACAGGCCGTATGGCAAGTTTCATTTGGCTGATATAACCTATTGAATCAAGACGATCCAACGCAGGAATCTAACGCTTCAAATATTTCAGGTCATTAACCTTGAATAATTGAGGGATGACCTCATTTTATCTCCAGTAGCAAATTTGACCTGTATATGGGAGGAGTTATGCGTCTGGATCGTCTTACTAATAAATTCCAGCTTGCTCTCGCCGATGCCCAATCTCTAGCTCTCGGGCACGACAACCAATTTATCGAACCCCTTCACTTGATGAGCGCGTTGCTCAATCAGGAAGGTGGATCTGTGCGCCCTTTACTGACATCTGCTGGCGTAAATGCCGGGAAACTGCGCACTGATATTGAGCAAGCTTTAAGCCGTTTGCCACAAGTTGAAGGAACGGGCGGTGACGTTCAACCTTCGCAGGACTTAGTCCGTGCATTAAACCTGTGCGACAAATTGGCACAAAAACGGAATGACAACTTCATTTCGTCAGAGTTATTTGTTCTGGCAGCACTTGAATCACGCGGAACATTAACTGATTTACTGAAATCAGCGGGTGCTACCACGGCAAATGTGACAGCAGCAATTGAGCAAATGCGTGGAGGCGAAAACGTGAATGATCAAGGTGCCGAAGACCAACGTCAGGCATTGAAAAAATATACCGTCGATCTGACCGAGCGTGCAGAACTTGGCAAGCTCGATCCGGTGATTGGTCGTGATGAAGAAATTCGTCGCACTATCCAGGTATTGCAACGTCGTACCAAAAATAACCCGGTACTGATTGGTGAGCCTGGTGTGGGTAAAACTGCAATTGTTGAAGGCCTGGCTCAGCGCATTATTAATGGCGAAGTGCCGGAAGGGCTGAAAGGCCGACGTGTCCTGGCGCTGGATATGGGCGCGCTGGTGGCTGGTGCCAAATACCGTGGTGAATTTGAAGAGCGCCTGAAAGGTGTGCTGAACGATCTTTCCAAACAGGAAGGTAACGTCATTCTGTTTATTGACGAATTGCACACTATGGTGGGCGCGGGTAAAGCTGACGGTGCAATGGATGCAGGTAATATGCTCAAACCAGCACTGGCTCGCGGTGAATTACACTGCGTCGGTGCGACAACGCTTGATGAATACCGCCAATATATAGAGAAAGATGCGGCACTTGAGCGTCGCTTCCAGAAGGTGTTCGTTGCCGAGCCTACTGTCGAAGATACCATTGCTATATTGCGTGGTTTAAAAGAGCGTTACGAATTGCACCACCATGTGCAAATCACTGACCCGGCGATTGTTGCGGCTGCAACTTTATCGCACCGTTATATTGCCGATCGTCAGTTGCCGGATAAAGCCATCGACCTTATCGATGAAGCAGCTTCCAGCATTCGTATGCAGATTGACTCGAAACCGGAAGAGCTCGACCGTCTCGACCGTCGCATTATCCAGCTCAAGCTGGAACAGCAGGCGCTGAAGAAAGAGTCTGACGAAGCCAGTCAGAAGCGTTTGAGTATGCTCGAAGAAGAATTAGGGCAGAAAGAGCGTGAATATTCAGTCCTCGAAGAAGAGTGGAAAGCAGAGAAAGCGTCACTTTCCGGCACTCAGACTATTAAAGCTGAGTTAGAGCAGGCGAAAATTGCTATAGAGCAGGCTCGCCGTATTGGTGACCTGGCGAGAATGTCTGAGCTGCAATACGGAAAAATACCCGAACTCGAGAAACAGCTTGCAGCTGCAACGCAGAGCGAAGGTAAAACGATGCGTCTGCTGCGGAACAAAGTTACCGACGTAGAAATTGCTGATGTGTTGGCGCGTTGGACGGGTATCCCTGTGGCTCGCATGCTGGAAGGTGAGCGGGAAAAACTACTGCGAATGGAGCAAGAACTTCATACACGCGTAATTGGGCAGAATGAAGCGGTAGAAGCTGTGTCGAACGCAATTCGCCGTAGCCGCGCAGGTTTGTCTGACCCGAATCGCCCGATTGGTTCGTTCCTGTTCCTTGGGCCAACAGGTGTAGGTAAAACTGAACTGTGTAAGGCGTTAGCAAACTTTATGTTTGATAGCGACGATGCAATGGTACGTATCGATATGTCCGAGTTTATGGAAAAACACTCGGTCTCGCGTCTGGTCGGTGCGCCTCCTGGATATGTAGGTTATGAAGAAGGTGGCTATCTGACAGAAGCAGTCCGTCGTCGTCCTTACTCCGTCATTCTGTTAGATGAAGTGGAGAAGGCGCACCCGGACGTATTCAACATCTTATTGCAAGTGTTGGATGATGGGCGCTTGACTGATGGGCAGGGCAGAACTGTCGACTTCCGTAATACGGTTGTGATTATGACTTCAAACCTGGGCTCTGACTTGATTCAGGAACGCTTTGGCGCGCTGGACTACAGTCACATGAAAGAGCTGGTGCTTGGTGTTGTGAGTCAGAACTTCCGCCCTGAGTTTGTTAACCGTATAGATGAAGTGGTGGTGTTCCATCCACTGGGTGAAAAACACATTGCTTCTATTGCGCAGATTCAGTTGCAACGTTTATACAAACGCCTTGAAGACCGTGGCTACGAAGTCACTATTACTGAAGATGCGTTGAAACTGCTTAGCGAGAATGGTTATGACCCGGTATACGGTGCGCGACCATTGAAACGTGCAATCCAGCAGCAAATTGAGAACCCGTTGGCGCAGCAAATCCTCTCTGGAGAGCTGATTCCTGGGAAACCTGTGCATCTTGAAGTAAAAGATAATCATATTGTGGCAGTGCAGTAAGTCACATAAAAGATAAAAACGAGCCCTCCGGGGCTCGTTTTTGTTTATAAACCAGGCAATATTGAGCTTCTTAAAGATAGATTGCCTGGAAAGTGAGCGAACGATAAGTTTTTCGCATTTTAGTACTTGTCAGCCTCCGGAAAATCCCTATACTGCGCCTCCACTGACACGGCACAACGGCTTACAAACCGGCTCGTCAGCCAGATGAAAAGCGAAAATAAACGCTTGACTCTGAAAGAGGAAAGCGTAATATACGCCACCTCGAGTTAGCAAGCGAAAGCGCCTAACTCACTGCTCTTTAACAA
>NZ_QZWH01000020.1 GCF_003601925.1 Buttiauxella izardii | reverse complement strand
AAACCAAAAGACCAGCACCGAGCCGGTTTTGACCTTGTTCCCGGTATAAATTGCCCCAGTGTTCCCCATAAGTCAGGGTTGAGCTGCCGGGAGCAGCGAAAGAGAGCGATCGTCGGGAACGAGTCGCGAACGACCCTGATGTTGGGGATAAGCTGGGGTTTACCGCGCAGCGGCAATTTAATGACCGGGCGCCTGGATTATCAAGGGGTTGGCGTTAACCCCTTGATTCGTTCACCGTTTTCTGGAATGAAAGAGATAACTGAACGCTCGGGTGAACGGAAAACCAGCGAGGCTTAAAGATCTCACCCTGACAAAATTGCCAGGGCGAGTTGTGTATAAGAAACAGCCCCCAGGAGAGGGTTGTTCTACAACAAAATCAGTTCGGGCACTTATAAACCTGGCCAGTCATAGTGCTGGCCGTCGGAGCGAAGCTCGACAGCAAGGTTTGGCTCGGGCTGCTCACGCCGTACAGCACGTTGCCACCCATTGCCGCTGCGTTATTACGCAAAGCATTTGCCGCGCCACGCATAGAACCGCCTTCACTGCCCTGCTGCCCGGAAAACCAGTTGCTTTGCTCACCGGTCGCATTTCCTAATAGCTGGCATTCATTGCCTGGCTTATCCTCAACGAAACGGACGCCCTGCCCACCAGCAGAAAGATCATTGCTGGTGCTACAGCCTGCCAGCAGCAGCGCTGCTACAGCCATTCCTGCTGAAACTTTAATGCGCATGTTGTTCCCCGTTATCAATGCTGTCTTGAAAAGTAGCGGGCCGTCTTCGCCCGGTGAGATCTTATACCAGACTGCGACCAAAAAGAAAAAACCCTCAGGCATTTCTGCCTGAGGGTTTTCTTAACACGATGTGACTAGCACATGGGTGTCAGGGCAATTACATCATGCCGCCCATGCCACCCATACCGCCCATACCTGCGCCGCCTAAGTCAGGGCCGTCAGATTTTGGCATATCGGTGATCATGCATTCGGTGGTAATCATCAGACCAGCCACAGATGCTGCGTACTGCAGAGCAGAACGAGTCACTTTGGTTGGATCCAGGATGCCCATGTCGATCATGTTGCCGTATTCTTCAGTTGCTGCGTTGTAACCGTAGTTACCGTCGCCCGCTTTCACGGTGTTAGCTACAACTGATGGCTCTTCGCCGCAGTTCAGAACGATTTGACGCAGTGGAGCTTCCATTGCGCGCAGCGCAACTTTGATACCCACGTTCTGGTCTTCGTTCTGGCCACGCAGTTCAGACAGTTTAGAAGCCACGCGAATCAGCGCAACACCACCACCGGCAACCACACCTTCTTCAACCGCAGCACGGGTAGCGTGCAGGGCATCTTCAACGCGTGCTTTCTTCTCTTTCATTTCAACTTCGGTAGCCGCACCGACTTTGATTACTGCAACGCCGCCAGCCAGTTTAGCTACGCGCTCTTGCAGTTTTTCACGGTCGTAATCAGAAGTTGCTTCTTCGATTTGCTGACGAATCTGAGACACACGGCCTGCAATTGCAGGTTCTTCACCGTTGCCATCGATGATGGTGGTGGTGTCTTTGTTGATAACGATACGTTTAGCAGTACCCAGATCTTCCAGAGTCGTTTTTTCCAGCTCCATACCGATCTCTTCAGAGATAACGGTACCGCCAGTCAGGATAGCGATGTCTTGCAGCATTGCTTTACGACGGTCGCCGAAACCAGGTGCTTTAACAGCAGCCACTTTCACGATACCGCGCATGGTGTTAACCACCAGCGTAGCCAGCGCTTCGCCTTCAACATCTTCAGCAATGATCAGCAGTGGTTTGCCTGCTTTCGCAACGGCTTCCAGAACTGGCAGCATTTCACGGATGTTGGAGATTTTTTTGTCAGCCAGCAGGATGAACGGGCTGTCCAGTTCGATAGAACCGGTTTCTGGTTTGTTGATGAAGTACGGAGACAGGTAGCCACGGTCAAACTGCATACCTTCTACAACGTCCAGCTCGTCTTGCAGGCCAGTGCCTTCTTCAACGGTGATAACGCCTTCTTTGCCCACTTTCTCCATTGCTTCAGCAATCAGAGTACCCACGGTTTCGTCGGAGTTAGCAGAGATAGTACCAACCTGAGCGATAGCTTTAGAGTCAGAGCAAGGAACAGACAGTGCTTTCAGCTCTTCAACCGCAGCGATAACCGCTTTATCGATACCGCGCTTCAGGTCCATTGGGTTCATGCCCGCAGCAACAGCTTTCAGGCCTTCAGTGATGATGGACTGAGCCAGCACGGTTGCAGTGGTAGTACCGTCGCCCGCAGCGTCGTTCGCTTTAGAGGCAACTTCTTTAACCATCTGCGCACCCATGTTCTCGAACTTGTCTTCCAGTTCGATTTCACGCGCTACAGAAACACCATCTTTAGTGATAGTCGGTGCACCGAAAGATTTATCCAGAACAACGTTACGGCCTTTAGGACCGAGGGTAACTTTCACTGCATCTGCCAGTACGTTAACGCCACGCAGCATTTTCACACGAGCGTCATTACCGAATTTTACGTCTTTAGCTGCCATTCTTAACTTTCCTTAAATTCGTTTATGTTCGTTCAGTTATTGCGCGTATTACGCTTCAACAATTGCCAGGATGTCGCTTTCTGCCATGATCAACACTTCTTCATTGTCGATCTTCTCAGCTTTAACGCCGTAGCCATCGTTGAAAATCACGATATCGCCGACTTTAACGTCCAGCGGTTGCACGTTACCGTTTTCCAGGATGCGGCCTTTACCGACAGCGATGATTTCGCCACGAGTTGATTTGCCTGCTGCGCTGCCAGTCAGAACAATGCCGCCCGCAGATTTAGATTCAACTTCTTTACGTTTGACGATGACACGGTCATGTAATGGACGAATGCTCATGTGATAGCTCTCCTTTGAGAAAGTCAGTATCGATTTGTTTGGGTAACGCCGGTCCAAAATGGGTTATCGGCTGGTGACGTGAGAGATGGGGATGAGCCTTCCCCCCTTCAAGGGGGGAAAACAAAAAAAATTTCGATTTTTAACGATTGTGACGATCGTCATTATCGCGATCGTCAAGCTGACGTGGCGCATCATCTTTACGCTGATACTCACCATCGAACGTTGAACCGCCACCCGTGCCTGCGCTAAAACCGCCGCCCGGTGTACGTGAAAAACGCAAATGCGGCATCAGTTTCAACGTCAGATGTTTTTGTACCGGCGGCAGCAACAGCAGCAAACCGAGGAAGTCGGTGAAGAAACCAGGCAACAGCAACAACAGGCCGGAGATGATCAGCGAAACGCTTTTAATCATCTCAACGGCTGGGCTTTCACCTGCGGCCATTTTCTGCTGCATCAGCATGAAATTCTTAAAGCCCTGGTTACGAACCAGGGACATACCAATAACTGAGGTGAATATCACCAGCACCAAAGTCAGGAAAACACCCATCACATGAGCGACCTGAATAAACAATGAAATCTCTATGTAAACATAGAGAAAGACGGCAATTAACGGTATCCAGCGCACCGTAGACTCCTGTAGTTGGGCAAGCGCCATCAGGCACTTGCGAAAATAGGGCAGCAATTTTGCTTAGTCACAGAGATGGCGACGCCTTAGCCAAAAATCAATCTTCGTGCCGCATTATTTTTTTGGAAATTTTCAACAATTGATCGGCATCACATATTAATAATTGTTATGTAACAGTACCTGTAATAAGTGATCCAGATTACTGCATTTCGCTATCATCAGCATATCATCACGGCACGTAGACCGAATATGGACATAATCGTCGGTCTATTCATCGCACAACCAGAGATCCTGTGTGTGCAATGATCAATCAATGGCAGCTTTAATTAAGAAGGTTCACATGTTAAATAACATTCGTATCGAAGAAGATTTGTTGGGTACCAGGGAAGTGCCAGCGGATGCCTATTATGGTGTTCATACTCTGAGAGCGATTGAAAACTTCTACATAAGCAACAACAAAATCAGTGACATACCTGAATTTGTACGTGGTATGGTTATGGTTAAGAAAGCAGCGGCAATGGCGAACAAGGAGTTGCAAACCATTCCGAAAAGCATCGCAAACACCATTATCCAGGCCTGCGATGAAGTGCTGAATAACGGCAAGTGCATGGACCAATTCCCGGTGGACGTTTACCAGGGCGGTGCCGGTACTTCCGTCAACATGAATACCAACGAAGTGCTCGCCAACATTGGGCTTGAGCTGATGGGCCACCAGAAAGGTGAGTACCAGTATCTGAACCCGAACGACCACGTCAACAAATGCCAGTCCACCAACGATGCCTACCCAACCGGTTTCCGTATCGCGGTGTACGCCTCTATTGTGAAATTGATTGATGCCATCAATCAGTTAGGCGACGGCTTCCAACGCAAAGCGGTTGAGTTTGAAAACGTGCTGAAAATGGGCCGTACTCAGCTGCAAGACGCCGTGCCAATGACGCTGGGCCAGGAATTCCATGCCTTCAACGTCTTGTTGAATGAAGAAACCCGCAACCTGCTGCGCACCGCAGAACTGCTGCTGGAAGTGAACCTCGGCGCGACCGCCATCGGTACACGCCTGAACACGCCAGACGGTTATCAGCAATTAGCCGTGCAGAAACTGGCGGAAGTCAGCAACCTGCCGTGTGTTCCAGCCGAAGACCTGATTGAAGCGACTTCCGACTGCGGCGCATACGTGATGGTGCACAGCTCGCTCAAACGCCTGGCAGTGAAAATGTCGAAGATCTGTAACGACCTTCGCCTGCTCTCTTCCGGCCCGCGTTCCGGCCTGAACGAAATCAACCTGCCAGAGCTGCAAGCCGGTTCTTCTATTATGCCAGCCAAAGTGAACCCGGTAATTCCAGAAGTCGTTAACCAGGTTTGCTTCAAAGTGATTGGCAACGATATTACCGTCACCATGGCTTCCGAAGCTGGTCAGTTGCAGTTGAACGTGATGGAGCCAGTGATTGGCCAGGCGATGTTTGAGTCCATCCACATCCTGACCAACGCCTGCTACAACCTGCTGGAAAAATGCATCAACGGCATCACCGCTAATAAAGAAGTGTGTGAGAACTACGTCTACAACTCGATTGGTATCGTCACTTATCTGAACCCGTTTATTGGCCACCACAACGGTGACATCGTCGGCAAGATTTGTGCTGAAACCGGCAAGAGCGTGCGTGAAGTTGTCCTGGAGCGCGGCCTGCTGACTGAAGCTGAGCTGGACGATATCTTCTCCATCAATAACCTGATGCACCCGGTCTACAAAGCGAAACGCTATACCGATGAAAATGAACAGTAATCGACCTCGGTAGTTTATAAAAGGCACGTCCATTGGACGTGCCTTTTTCATTTGCACTCACAACAAAAACACAACAAATAATTTTCAAATAATCAAACACAAGGAAGGAAATCATGTTTGGAGCAGAACTTGTTATCGTGCTACTCGCGATATATTTAGGGGCCAGGCTTGGCGGCATAGGCATTGGCTTTGCTGGCGGCTTTGGTGTGTTGGTTTTAACGCTATTCTTCCAGGTCAAACCCGGCGCAATTCCGTTCGATGTTATTGAAATCATCATGGCTGTTATCGCCGCGATTGCTGCCATGCAGGTGGCAGGCGGAATGGACTACCTGGTGAGCCTCGCCGAAAAGCTGCTGCGTCGCCATCCAAAATACATCACATTCCTGGCGCCGCTGGTGACCTGGTTTATGACCATTCTGGCCGGAACGGGGCACACCGCGTTCTCCACGTTGCCGGTGATTACCGAAGTGGCGAAAGAGCAAGGCATTCGCCCGTCTCGCCCACTTTCCATCGCCGTTGTCGCCTCGCAAATCGCGATTACCGCCTCACCGATTTCTGCGGCGGTGGTGTTCTTCGCCGGTATCCTGGAGCCTTTGGGCGTTAGCTACCTGACGCTGCTTGGCATCTGTATTCCAGTCACGCTGGTTGCAGTAATGCTGACCGCTATCGTCTGTAACTTCCTCGGCTGCGAACTAAAAGACGATCCTGTTTACCAGGAACGCCTCGCCAAAGGTGAAGTGAAACTGCGTGGCAGCAGCGTGTTCGAGCTTAAGCCTCACGCTAAACGCTCCCTGCTGCTGTTCCTGGTAGGTATCGTGGCGGTGATGTTCTACGCCACCGCCATCAGCGACACCGTGGGCCTGATCCAAAACCCAATTCTGCCGCGTAACGAAGCGATTGTGGTCTTCATGCTGACTATCGCCACGTTGATTTGCCTGACTTGTAAAATCGACACCGGTGAAATCCTCAATGCCAGCACCTTCAAATCCGGCATGAGCGCCTGCGTTTGTGTGCTGGGCGTGGCATGGCTGGGCGATACCTTCGTCAAAAACCACATTCAGGATATCCAGGCGGTTGCTGGCGACCTGCTGCAAAGCTATCCGTGGATGTTAGCGGTAGTGCTGTTCTTCGCCGCGACGCTGCTGTACTCCCAGGCGGCAACCACCAAAGCGCTGATGCCAGCGGCTCTGATGCTGGGTGTTAGCCCACTCACCGCTATCGCCTCTTTTGCTGCGGTTTCTGCGTTGTTCGTATTGCCAACCTACCCAACTCTGTTGGCAGCGGTGGAAATGGACGACACCGGTTCAACCCGTATTGGTAAGTACGTGTTTAACCATGCGTTCTTGATTCCTGGCGTGATTGCGATTTCGCTATGCGTGATCCTCGGCTTTGTTGTCGGCGGTCTGGTTCTGTAAATCTTTCAAAACACGGGTCGCCTCGCGGCCCGTTTAACACCTCCCCTCGCTCCTCCATGCTATAGTCAACCGCACTTCCCCAGAGACGAGGTTAGCTATGCCAACTACCCAGGCTGTTGTCATCCTTTGTACTGCCCCGGACGAAGCCACCGCTCAGGAACTTGCCGCCCTTGTATTGGCTGAAAAGCTCGCGGCCTGCGTCACCTTGCTGCCCGGTGCTACTTCGCTCTATTACTGGGAAGGGAAAATGGAACAGGAGTATGAGGTGCAGATGCTGCTCAAAAGCGACATCGAGCACCAGGAAGCCCTGCTGGCTTGCCTGAAATCGCATCACCCATACCAAACCCCTGAACTACTGGTTCTGCCAGTTACCCACGGAGATAGTGAATACCTCTCATGGCTCTACGCATCTTTGCGCTAATCTTTGCGCTCTTCAGTTCACACGCTTTCGCCGGTCTGTTCGACAACCAGAGCAAACCTCAGTTTGTTCCCGTCGACCAGGCTTTTGCCTTTGATTTTCAGCAATCGGAAAACCAGCTCAACCTGAACTGGCAGATAAAACCGGGCTACTACCTTTATCGTCAGCAAATCAAAATTAATCCGTCGCAGACCGAACTGGCACCGCTGGAATTGCCGAAAGGCACCTGGCATGAAGACGAGTTCTACGGCAAAACCGAGATTTACACGGAGCGGCTGAATTTGCCGGTGACGGTGAAATCTGCGGCTAAAGGCGCGACGGTGAGCGTGACGTATCAGGGCTGCGCCGAGGCGGGGTTCTGTTATCCGCCAGAGACGCGCGTGGTGCCGCTGAGTGAATTTGTGGCGGTGGATGAGGGTCGCCCTCACCCTAACCCTCTCCCCCAGGAGAGGGAACAAACATCATCCTCCCCCTCCCCTGAGCTGACCGCGACGCCATCCCTCCCCCTCTCCCCTGGGGAGAGGGGCGCTGACAACACCGAACCCACTCAACTCCCGTTCTCCGCACTTTGGGCATTCTTAATCGGCATCGGCATCGCCTTCACGCCTTGCGTCCTGCCGATGTACCCGCTGATTTCCGGCATCGTGCTCGGCGGCAAACAGCGTTTATCCACCGCCCGCGCCCTGCTTCTGACCTTCGTCTACGTGCAAGGCATGGCATTGACCTACACCGCGCTCGGCCTTGTGGTCGCGGCGGCTGGCCTGCAATTCCAGGCCGCGCTGCAACACCCATACGTGCTGATCGGCCTGTCAGCGCTGTTTGTGCTGCTCGCCGCTTCCATGTTTGGCCTGTTCACCCTGCAATTGCCATCGTCGATACAAACGCGTCTTACGTTGATGAGCAACCGCCAGCAAGGGGGTTCCGCAGGCGGCGTATTTGCCATGGGCGCACTGGCCGGGTTGATTTGCTCGCCGTGCACCACCGCGCCGCTGAGCGCCATCCTGCTGTACATCGCCCAGAGTGGAAACATGTGGCTGGGCGGCGGCACCTTGTATTTGTACGCACTGGGTATGGGCCTGCCGCTGATGCTGATCACCGTATTCGGCAACCGCTTGCTGCCAAAAAGTGGCCCGTGGATGGAAACCGTCAAAATCGCCTTCGGTTTTGTGATCCTCGCCCTGCCGGTTTTCCTGCTGGAACGCATACTTGGAGACTCGTGGGGCATTCGGTTGTGGGGATTGCTTGGCGTGGCGTTCTTCGGCTGGGCATTTATTACCAGCCTCGGGGCGACAAAATCGTGGATGCGCGTGGTGCAAATAATCCTGCTGGGTGCGGCGTTAGTATCAGCAAAACCGCTGCAAGACTGGGCGTTTGGTGCGCCCGTCGCCACCAGCCAGGCGCATCTTAACTTCACCAGAATTGCCAACGTTGAGCAGCTCGACAAAGCGCTTGCTGATGCCAAAGGCAAACCGGTGATGCTCGATTTGTACGCCGACTGGTGCGTGGCCTGTAAAGAGTTCGAGAAATACACGTTTAGCGACCCGCAGGTGCAGCAGCAACTGGCCAATACAGTGCTATTGCAGGCCGATGTCACCGCCAACAATGCGCAAGATGTCGCATTGTTAAAGCATTTACAGGTTTTAGGGCTGCCAACGATTCTGTTCTTTGATACAACTGGGCAGGAACATTCTCAAGCTCGCGTTACCGGTTTTATGAATGCCGAAGCTTTCCGTACGCATTTGCAGAAACACGCGCAGTAAACAACACTAATGTGGGACAAACCGTTGAACGACGGAGGAGAATACCGTGCAACGCGAAGACGTACTTGAGCACGCCCTACACGTCCTTGAACGTGAAGGCATTGCCAGCACCACCCTTGAGATGGTCGCAACTGAAGCAGACTATCCCGTTAATGAGATCAGGAATTTCTGGCCCAACAGCGAAGCGTTGCTTTATGACGCCCTGCGCTATCTGAGTCAGCAAGTGGATATCTGGCGTCGTCAGCTGGTGCTTAACGATGAGCTGTCCAACGAGCAAAAGATTCTCAAGCGTTACGAAGCATTGACCGAATGTGTCAGCAACCATCGCTATCCTGGCTGCCTGTTTATCGCCGCCTGCACGTTCTACCCCGATGCATCGCACCCGATTCATCAGTTGGCGGATCAGCAGAAAAAGGCTGCCTGGGAATTCACCCATGAAATGCTGATGCAAATGGAAGTGGACGACCCAACGATGGTGGCGCATCAAATGGAACTGGTGCTGGAAGGTTGCCTGAGCCGTTTGCTGGTGAAACGCAGCCAGGCAGATATCGACACCGCTCGTCATCTGGCCGAAGACATTCTGCGCTTTGCACAGTGCCGACAAGGTGGTGCATTAACCTGATGAATGCTTTTCTCACCAATCTGAATGAAAAGCAGGCAGTTAAACGCATTTAACACCTTTTTTATGACAAAGCCGTTGACGCCAAACGGCCTTTACGGTTTAATGCGCCCCGTTGCCCGGATAGCTCAGTCGGTAGAGCAGGGGATTGAAAATCCCCGTGTCCTTGGTTCGATTCCGAGTCCGGGCACCACTATTTAAAGAAACCAGCCTAAGGGCTGGTTTTTTGCTTTCTGGGATTCGGACTCTCCACCGAACTTGCCAAGAAAACGTCGGGTGACGCTACGCTTACCCGACCTACGAAATACTCACAAAACCAGCGTCATAAATCGGCTGTTCGGGTCGAGTTGATAATCCGCGAACGGTTCGCAATCGACAAAGCCATGCTTGAGATACAGATGATGGCAGGCCGCAAACCCTGGCTGAGTACCTGTTTCTAAGCTGATGCGCTGGAAACCCCGTTCACGCGCCACGTCCAGAATATGCAGCAAAAACTGATTCGCCACGCCACGGCGTAAAAACTCCGTCGCGGTGCGCATGGATTTCAGCTCGCAATGCCCATCGTCCAGCATTTTCAACGCACCAATTCCAGCTAATTGCTCCCCTTCCCATGCCGACCAAAATGTCACGGTCGGGTCACGGAGTTTTTGTACATCCAAAGCGTGGCTGCTTTCTGGCGGAGATTGTTCCAGCATGCCTGAAATGTGATAGGCCACTAATGCCTGCACCGCCGGGTGCGAAAGGTCGTCGGTTTTGATGGTGAACATGCTCGGCTTCCTGGTTGTGAGTTACATATTTGTAACATCAAATCGAACAACCGCATGCCAGTCCAATAACGATTACTTATGACGCAGATTTTTAAATACGATCAAAAACTCATTTTTTGAAATGAGCATAAGCAGGAAAATGACAACGCCCTTTTCCTGCTTAATTGAAGTTCAGTTTGGTTATTACTTCACGATCAGATCGTTCTCAACGGCCTTCACGCCTTTAACCGATTTGGTGACTGAAACGGTTTTATTGGCTTCTGCCGCAGAAGAGACGAAACCGCTAAGCTGTACGCGGCCTTTAAAGGTTTCAACGCCAATAGCTGTGGATTTAATGGATTTTTCAGCAAGTAATGCAGATTTCACTTTTGTGGTGATCACGCTGTCGTCAATGTAACCGCCGGTGCTTTCTTGTTTTGATGAACCCGCGCAAGCTGTTAATAGAGTCGCCGCCACGGCTAACGCACAAATATTAAAAAACGTGTTTTTATTTTTCACAATTAATACCTCACATTGAGTCCAACGAATATATTACCCTACAGATGCCCGGTAGGCATTAGCCCTACCCGGCAGTCATTTCTTATTTTGCACAAATAGACTTATTTCTTCATCCGCTCAAGCTGTATCTGGTCGGCATATTTTGCTTGTTCCGCCAACGCCGGGAATTGTGCCGGAAGGTAAAAACTTTCTGGAGCTTTCAGGCCACGCATATCGCTGCCAGTGTGGATTTGCAGTTCGCCAAGCTGGCTGAGCGTAAACCCGGCAACCGCCTCAGGCATCCTTAAAAAGTAGCGCTGCGCTTTTTCAAACGGGACTTCGGTTGGATAACGGTTTTCGCTTAAATCGTAGTTACGATTGAGCACCAAAAACTTATCCGGCACCCGGCGTTTGCTGTTCCACCAGTCACCGTCAACTTCACGGAATTTTCTTTCCGTTTCCGTTTGAGTCACCGCCCCCAGTTGCACCAGCGCTTTGTGCAATGCTTTATCCATGGCGGCGTTGTAGGCATCAACCGAACGGCCATGACCCTGCAAAATCACATTGATCGCCAGTCGTGCGCCCAATAAGTTGGAGTAGAGATCTTCTGGCGAGAACGCGGATATTTCCTCAGAAAACCCAGGCACGGACTGGAACCCATACCATTGAGCAATTTCATGCCATTGCGCCAGTTGAAACGCGAGATGCCCCGCAAGCCAGGCCGCAATCGTGTAGCGTTCCGGCATTGATGCAGGCGGCGTGAAAGCGTGAAGCTGAATACGCCGCACGCCCAACTCTTCGCTGTAAAACAGACGCCAGTCCTGGCCGAGGCGGGAATAAATCTGCGTAAAAAGATAGAAGGTGTTATCGGCGGTATCACGGACGTGGGCGATATCAATAAAGCCCCCGCGATGGGTATAAATCAGGCCGCTTTTCTCTTCGCTCAGGCCGACGATATTTTTTACCGCACCCAGCGCGCTGTCGTTATAACGATGCTTGCCGAGCGTCGAGAGCGTCAGGATATTACCAATCTGATACACCGGAATCGGCACGCCGACTGCGCGAACTTGTAAGTCATAACCAAAGGCACAGCACGGGCGCAGCGACTCAGGAGCGGTGAGTTCTTGCGCCACAGGCCACACGCGTCTTGCCTGTTCGAAAGGCAAGATATCCGCTGACTTCGGCGGTGCGCCAATACTTTGAAATGCCACGCCCAACAGCGCTGCCAAAAGCCAAACCCGCATTAAAATGCCTCCGCAACTTGAAAGTAGAACCCGGCGCTTTCTTTTCCAAATCCCAGGTCGAGGCGAATATTCATGTCTGGTTTCACCTCAAAACGATAGCCTGCGCCCACAGTGGGCAGCAGCGGGTTATCTGACAAATGTTGCGGGCTGTCTCCCAACGCGCCAGCACCAATCCACAAAACGTAACCATGTCGCCAGTTGAGCTTTTTGCGGTATTCCAGTTGCGTGCTCACCACGTCTTTATCGCGATAGCGCCCCTGATAATAACCGCGCATCCGGTTGTCATCACCGGCTTGCGATAAACGATCCCAGGGCACATCGCCGCGTGCAAAACGCCCCCAAAGATCAAACGCTAAAACATCCTGATCGTTGAGCGGATAGTAATAATTATATTGCAGCTGCAAAACGGTGAAGTGGCTGTCCGAGCCAACGGAGGGATCAAACAGGCTGTATTCGGCACTGAAAAACTGGCCATGCAACGGCCGGGTGATCACATCCCGCGTATCGTAGTTAATCGCGGCGGTCACGCCCGAACTGGTCGAGTTACCGCCCGCGTCATAGCGCGAAAACACATCGCCAGGATGCGGATCATCAATATTTTCCGCGTCATAAGTTGAGAAATCCCAACCTACGCCCGCATAAAGATGATCAACCACCTGGCGCATAATCTGCGGATGAAAACTCAACGACTGCTGAGTGTATTTTTGTTCGTTACCTTGCGCGGCATCGTAGCCAATCCCCCAGAATCCGGTGGGGATTTTCGCCAGCGACCCATCCACAAAAAACCGCCATTCGTCGCCACTAAAGAACGTGTAGTTTTTCATCCCCATTCCCAGCGCGCCGCTGGTGCTGACAAAACCGGTAAACGATATCGACGAGTTTTGAGTGGTGTGATCGTTGGGATCAAGGCGATAAATCCCGGCGATCGCCGTTCCTAATCCCAGTTTCAGTTCTGGGGTATAAAATGGCCCAGGCAGCACGCTCCAGTTGATGCCTTTGCTGGCGTCATACTGGTTATCGGCACCCAACTTTCCCAGAAAACCGTCTATTTCTTCGCGCGTCATAGCGTCCGCGGTGGCCGGTAGCATCATGAGGCTTAACAAACTCAAAAATAGCGCGCCACTTGTGTTCATCAGAATCGATATTCGCCTGCAATAAAGAAGCTATTACGCTCGTTAAAACCAATCTCAGTCAGCACATTAAAGTTTTGCGTGAGTTCATATTGCGCGCCAATCAGCGTGTTCCACGGCGAACTCAAGTGCTGCTTAACGTCAAAGCGCCCTTCGTTATCCTGATTCACTGCCGCAATCAACGGCTGAAGTTCGGCGGGCATTTTTAAGTCAGACAGGCTGCCCTTAAACTCTTGCTGCACGTCCTGATACATCGCCCCCACCCACACGCTCAAATGCGACGGGCCAGAAATAGACGGCATATCAAAGCGATAACCCACGCGCGGTGAAATAGTTACCGCAGAGATTTTGCCATCCAGAATATCGAAATCGGTGCGCGTGTAGTTGGTATCCACCAGCGTAAACCAGTTTTTGTAGCCGCCCGCCAGCGTAAAACCGGTGCCGTAAGTGCGCCCTTCAAAATCGAGCGTGAAATCAATGTCCTGTAAATCGCCACTTTGATTCAGGTGATGCACCGACGAGGCAATAATGCGGTCGATGCCGGTATACAGCGACGGATCGGTATCCACCGAAACGTTCGAAACCGACGATCCTTTGGTGTAGCCCACAATCCCATAAATATTCAAAAACGGGAAAACCCACATATCGAGACGCAAGTTTTCAGATTTACTGCGCTCGCGCGTATGAGCAACATCGATATTAAACATATCGCTGGGAATGGGATGCGCGCCGAGTTTCAGGCCGGAAAACGTAATGCTGTCGACGTCGACATTCTGGCGCATGTTCATATAGCTAAGATTCACGCCAAAAGGCAGCGGAATGGAATACCCGCGCGCGCGCGCTTCATCTCCCCAGATAGGAAACGTGCTGCTTTGCGTCGAATTATCTGTCGCTGTCTCCGTTGCCGCACCAAACGCCGCCCCCGACAAAAAAAGTAACGGCAGAGCAATCACTCGACACTGTTGCACACCCCTTAGCATTGTTTTCATGACGTTCTCTTTTAATCTCTGCGTTGTCAGTCAGGCGGCAAATTCCCTCTACAGCCCCGCCCCTACGTTGAAATAGACCGCTTGTTCATTGTCGCTAAACGCAACATCAATCCCGGTATGCAAACCAAACTCGCGGGCAATCAGGTAACGGAACCCGCCGCCATACGCCACTTCAGTTTGCTCATACAGATCATCAGCCTCTTTACTGGCGCTTCCCGCGCCGACAAATCCCTGCAAGACCCAGCGCGGCGTCATCTGCCATTCGAGCTGCGCTTGCATGGTGCCGACATAATCCCCTTGATAACGATAGCGCGAGATCCCGCGCAAATTAATGTAAGGCCGCGCCATCGGGGGCAAATGTTTATCGTGACGTGAAAGCGACTGGTAATTTGCCGCCAGCGCCAGGGTGAAATCGGTACTCAGCGGCTGGAAGTATTTCCCGTCGAGCGTCAGCGTGTCGTAGCGATAATCGCCGCCGAGGAAACTGGTGTAAAACTGGTATTCCGCAGTCACGGATAGCCCGTTACGCGGGTAGAAAAAGTTGTCTGTGGTGTCGTATTCCGCCAATAAACCCACACCGGATGTGGAGCTTTCGTCGCCCAACACACGTTGTAACCCACGGTTAATAAAGGCGTTATCGGCAGAGATTTCCATGTTCGCATAAAACTGCGACGCGCCGACAAAAAATGGCGTATCGGCGACGCGAAACAGCAATTTTTGTATTCCGCCGTAACCTTTCGTTTGGGTGCTAACGCCTTTACCCCGGTCAAACCCGGCGATATCGCCGGAATAGATATCGAGATTAATATCCGCATAACCGAGTGCGACCAGATAGCGAATGCCGTCATTGTTCCACGTATGGCGATGCCCGCCGCCAACAAACCAGGTGCCATTTTGTGTCGCCCCGCCGCCAAATGCCGACATCGCAGGCGGGATTTTTCGCCCGTCGGTGCGGTGTTTTCCCGCTTCGCTATCGGCGGTGTCGTGCAGGAACAGGCCAAATACCCCGCCGCCGTAGCCAATTGCCGGTTCGGTGATCACCACCGGAATAGGCAAGAAGCCGTAGCGGTTTTCACTCAGATACTGGCTCATGTCCAGCATGCCGTCGGAGTCGTCAATAAACCCGCTGGCGCTGGCAATCATCGGCTGCCATAGCCCCGCGCAAAGGGCAATTGAAAAGCCACGAGTGAGATTATTCATGGTGCTTTATCTGGCTGGATCGCCGGTGCCGTAAACCAGTTATCCCGCGTCACCATCACCGCGTTTTCCGGCTGATTCACAAAGTTTGGCGACATAATCTGCACGTTGAATTCGTTAAACACATCCTGAATATGGCTGTGCAATTCACTTTTCACCCCCGCCAAAGACTCGCCAGGACGCAGTTTGACCTGCAATTCATAGGCGATATACCAGTCCATCAAGTTAAGTTGGCGCACCAGCGGCGGCGTATTTTGTTCAATGCCTTTGGTGCGTTTCGCCGCCAGCTCCAGCATCGCGTGAACTTGCCGCCACGGCGTGTCGTAGCCGATGGTGACGCTGGTCGTCAGGTTCACACCGCCACCGGGATTTTGCGAGCTGAGGTTAGTAATTTTGCCGCTGACCACCACGGCATTGGGCACCGTCACAATGTAGTTTTCGCGGGTCACGATTTTGGTCGCCAACATGCCGACTTCATTCACCAGCCCTTCGTTATCACCAATGCGAATCACGTCACCTTTGCGCAGCGCGCGGGAATAAGTCAGCACCAGGCCGCTCATCGCGTGGTTCATCACCCCCGCCGAGCCGAGCGTCAACATCAAACCGAAGAACACGCTGATGCCTTTAAACGCCACAGAATCAGCACCGGGCAGGAACGGATAAGCGGCAGAAAGTGCAAACAGCCACACCATCACGGAGATCAGCTTGCGTGTCGCACCCACCGTTTCCG
Source organism: Buttiauxella izardii (assembly GCF_003601925.1). Classification (GTDB taxonomy): domain Bacteria; phylum Pseudomonadota; class Gammaproteobacteria; order Enterobacterales; family Enterobacteriaceae; genus Buttiauxella; species Buttiauxella izardii. The sequence continues at coordinate 104,007 of NZ_QZWH01000020.1, read as the reverse complement.
GGTGCAGGCCTGGCAGCGTCAACTTGCCGCTCTCAACGCGCTTGAGCAGAATTTTCAGGAGCTTGAGGATAAATGCCGTGATTAAAAAGATAATCAAAACAATCATTAAACCGGGGAATGCGGAAACAATCGACAAGGCGATTTTCTGGATAACATTAATCGACCAGTCACCTAAAGATTCCCCCCAGACGCGCGTCCATGGGAAAAGACGGAAGACCCAGCTTAGCCAGACATAAAATGCAGCAATCCCTAGCAAAATCATCAACAAACCGTAAAGATATCCTTCTACCGCGCCAACCAACTCCCGCCATTTAGCCGGAATAATTCCCTTTTTATGACTGACTCGCGCTTCAAAGTAACGCTTCACTCTTCTCCAGGATCGGAACGCAGCGTAAAACAGCAGCCCTAAAGCGAGGGTGCCGATCGCCGTTTTTACCGTCGCGAGGGCCAGATAAGACGAAGAATACTGATCCCGTAGCGAGGTGCGCTGTTCATCCATGCGTGTTAAAACACGCTGCGCGGCCTGGTCGAGCGTTAAATCATCACCTTCATCCAGATCGCCCTCGGCCAGCAACATCAACGGCTTACCGTTAATCGTAAACAGTCTCGCCTGCTGGTTGTAACGCTTAACCGTGAGAATTTGCACCGGCTGGCGAATATCTTCTTCGCTGAGTGAGCGCAGCGTCTGACGAATACGCAACACGCGTTCTTCCGGCGTCGTCAGGCCGAATTTGGCCTGCAACATAACAATCGGATGATGAAAAATATAAACCGTGCGTGCTTTATCTTGCTCGGAGGGAAGTTGGCGTGGTTCAGCCGCTTGTAGCGCACAAGAAGTATACAGAGTGGTCCATGCCAAAAAAATCAGCAGCGCCCTAATCATATTCATCACCCGGAAAGGAAAGAATTTTGTTTTATTATTCAATCACACGAGATCATTCACACTCGTCTAATATCTGCTTTGAGCATAGACCAGCATTAAGCATATTCAAGAAAATGGAGAGATGTTAAAGGGTTACCTGACACGGACTTCACCAGGTGGCATCTGCCGGTGACGCAGGGTATCATTTATTAAATTGATTAAAGGAGCGTTATGAGTGGACATTAATCACAGCACGGGCGAAAACGTGATTACCAGCACCAAAGGTTACATGTGGTTTTTGTCGGTTAATATTATATTTTGCGGCTGGTTATTATTGCGTGGAACGCATCGTAGCGATGTCGAATCACTTCCCCCGGCATTACAAATTCTTTGCGGCTGTATCATTGCACTGTCATTAATCAACCTCGTTATTACGCTAAAAATAAAGAAGAACATTAACGATGGTTTCTACCACCAACTGCTGCCCTTCGTGGTTCTGGCGTTTGGGCTATTGTGGTCAGTGTTATTTTTGAACTTCACTCTTTATTATCAAAATCCGCTGATCACGCTGATGTTAACCATCTCAGTATTATTACCGGCCACCATTACCTTTTACATCTCTGGCCGCTTGCTGCTGCTGTTCTCTGCGCCATTGGTTATCTGCTTACTGTATGTCGAATTCTTTTTGCAGGATAAATTCAGCGTCGCACAGGTTGGCGGAGCCATTATCTTGCTGCTGGTTATCTACTCCGCGCGCTACATTTTGCTCGAGTGGTATCAGCGTGTGCAGCGCAGTGAATATGAAAAGAACATACTCATCAAAAAACTGGTGCAGCAGGCGCACTATGACGCTTTAACCGGTTTATATAACCGCCTGAGCCTGGCACGTTTCTTTGAAGAGTGCGTTAGCGCACTTTCAGGGAACAAAAAGAAGCTGTTTATGATTGTGTTGGATATTGATTTCTTCAAACAATACAACGATATGTACGGCCATGTTGCCGGTGATAAATGCCTGATTAAAGTCTCGCAATGTATTGAGCAATCACTGCGTAAAGACAGCGACAGTGCATTCCGTTTTGGTGGTGAAGAGTTCGTGGTATTAACCGTTTGCGATGATATCTCCCAGGCCAAAGCGATCAGCCAGAGAATACAGCACAATATCGCTCATGCGCATATCCCACACAAAGGATCGGGTATTTCTTCGGTACTGACTATCAGCCAGGGAATTGCGCAGTGGCAAGAAGGAATGACGCTCGAAGCGCTGGTTGAAAAGGCTGATAAGCAACTTTACAAAGCCAAAGAAAACGGTAGAAACCGCGTAAATTATTAATCATCCATCCCTCAAAATCATGACAGCCGGGCAAAACCTTTTTTGCTCGGTTATTCCTTCCTGTTTCCCTTGTTCTGCTGAAAAACTTTTCTTTATATCGTTTAAATTTAAATGACTTACTTAAGCGTTCCTTGAGTTCAAATGCTACCGTATATACAGTCATTTATTTAAATTCAAGCAGTTAGCTATTAAACCTCGATTTTTTTGTTTAAGAACAATCACATCCCCTTTATTCAGCAACTTTTCATATGAATTCAAAATGTAATGGCGAGTTTCAGCCCTTGACTATACTCACTAAGTCCCTTAAACGACCGGAGTTCCACAGATGCTTAACAACGTCCCTTTCAAAAGGACAATGATAGCCAGTATGTTGACATTAATGTCTGGCGCCGTGTCCGTTGCTAATGCAGCACCCGCTACTGCCTCACCTGAAAATGCACCGAAACAAGACGCTTCAAAACCTAATATCGTGGTTATTTTCGGTGATGATATTGGCTACTGGAATATCAGCTCCTATAACCAAGGAACCATGGGTTATAAAACGCCGAACATTGACAGCATTGCCAATGAAGGTGCCAAGTTTACTTCCTATTACGCAGAACAAAGCTCGACGGCTGGGCGTTCTTCTTTCATTACCGGGCAAATGCCATTCCGTACCGGGATGAGTAAAGTCGGTATGCCAGGTGCTCCGCAAGGCCTGAGTAAAGAAGACCCGACCATCGCCAACGTCCTTAAACAACTCGGTTACGCCACCGGCCAGTTTGGTAAAAACCACCTCGGCGACCGCGATGAATTCCTGCCTACCGCACACGGTTTCGATGAATTCCTCGGCAACCTTTACCACCTGAATGCTGAAGAAGAACCCGAAAACCCGGACTACCCGAAAGATCCTGAATTCCGTAAAGAATTTGGCCCACGCGGCGTCATCAAGAGCACCGCCGACGGCAAAATTGAAGATACCGGCCCGCTTACGGTTAAACGTATGGGTACCGTTGACGAAGAAACCATGGCCGCCAACAACGACTTCATGGAGCGCCAGACCAAAGCCGGTAAGCCATTCTTTACCTGGTTTAACACCACGCGGATGCACAACAAAACCCACCTCAAGGACGGCAGCATTGGCGCAACCGGGCTTGGGACGTATGCCGACGGCATGGTAGAGCACGACAAAATGATCGGCGAAGTGCTGCAGAAGATTAAAGATCTGGGCATTGAAGATAACACCATCGTGGTTTACACCACCGACAACGGCCCGATGACGGCGACCTGGCCTGATGCGGGTGAAACCCCGTTCCGTGGTGAGAAAAACACCGGCTGGGAAGGCGGTTTCCGCGTACCAGCGATGATCAAATGGCCGGGCCACATCAAACCGGGCACCTTGATTAATGACATCTTCGGCAGTAACGACTGGTTCCCAACCCTGGTTGCAGCAGCGGGCGTTCCGGACATCAAAGAACAGCTGCTGAAAGGCTACAAAACCACGTCAATGACCTACAAAGTCCATCTTGACGGTTACAACCAGCTCGATTTCCTGCAAGGCAAAGGTGAAGACCCGCGTAAAGAGTTCTTCTACTGGAGCGATGACGGCGACTTGCTGGCCATCCGCTACGGCCGCTGGAAAGCGCACTTCATGATCCAGGAACACACCGGCATTGATGTCTGGAAATATCCATTCACCAAACTACGTGCACCGATGATCTTCGACCTGGAGATCGACCCGCTGGAGAAAGGCTCAGACGGTATGGGTTACAACACCTGGTTCTACGACCGTATGTTCCTAATGGGCGGCGCGCAGAAATACGTGAAAGAAATGCTGGCGACCTTTAAAGATTTCCCACCACGCCAGAAACCAGGCTCATTCACCATCACCGATGCTGCGGCGATGATCGAACAGGGTTCTAGTATCAATAAATAATGACCATCAACCGGGTGGGAAACTGCCCGGTTTTTTAGGGGATAGCCATGAAATACAGCACCACATTGCCGGTTAAAGCGTTACCGTCAGCTGAAAAATACGATGGCAAAGGCCCTGAATATAAGCGTCGTTTTCACGTTATGGCGAAGCCGAGCGGCTCCACCTGTAACCTCGATTGCACCTACTGTTTTTACCTGAGCAAAGAAGATCTGCTGCATCAAGACCGCCACACCGGCATGAGCGACGAAGTGCTGGAAAACTTTATTCGCCAGTACATCGACGGGCAAGATGGCGAGCAAGTAGTTTTCTCCTGGCAAGGCGGCGAGCCGACCTTGATGGGACTGGAGTTTTTCGAAAAAGTCGTCAAATTCCAGAAGCAGTACCAAAAGCCCGGTCAACGCGTCGAAAACGACCTCCAAACCAATGGCGTGCTGATTAACGATAAATGGGCTGAATTTCTCAAAGAACACCGTTTTCTGGTTGGCCTGTCGATTGACGGCCCACGAGAATTGCACGACCGCTATCGCGTGACGCGCAGCGGCAAACCGACTTTCGACAAAGTAATGAAAGGCGTCGAAGCGCTCAAAAAATATCAAGTTCCTTTCAATGCGCTCGTCACTGTCAACCGCACCAATGCTCGATTCCCGCTGGAAGTTTACCGTTTCGTCACTAAAGAACTGGGCGCAACCTACGTGCAATTTAACCCGTGCGTAGAAGCGGTAGATTTCAAAGTCACCGCCCCGCAATTCTGGCGCGATGAAACCATCCCGATTACTGGAACACGCCGCGCAAAACCGGGCGACCTGGATTCCATCGTCACCGACTGGTCCGTTGACCCGGACGACTGGGGCACCTTCCTGAAAACTGTGTTTGAAGAGTGGGTGAATAACGATTTAGGCCGCGTGCAGGTTAACCTGTTCGAAACCGCCGTGGCGCAAACCATGGGCATGCCCGCGCAGATTTGTACCGCGTCTGAGTTTTGCGGCAAAGGTCTGGCAATCGAAAAAAATGGCGATATCTATTCCTGCGACCACTACGTTTATCCCGAATACCAGATAGGCAATATCGAAAACACCAAGCTCGCCCATCTGGCCTTTTCCGAACGCCAGAAAGCCTTTGGCATGGGGAAAAAAGACACCCTGCCGGAATACTGCAAGCAGTGCCCGTACCTGAAATTATGCTGGGGTGAATGCCCGAAAAACCGCCTTGTGCGCACACCAGACGGCGAACCAGGCCTGAACTATCTGTGCCCCGGCATCAAAGCTTTCTTCAATTACGCCGAGCCGATTCTTGTCGGTCTCGCTACGCTTTTGAAACGTGACTTTGCAGGATTGCGCAAATGACAAACAGAGAGAAACTGCTCGAACTTGAGCAGCGTATGAACCAACAAGTTTTGGGTCAGGAATCGCTGGTACGCATGTTGATTGTCGCCTTACTGTGCGACGGGCACGTGCTACTCGAAGGCTTGCCAGGTCTGGCTAAAACCCGTGCGGTGCGTGAACTCGCTAAACACGTCGAAGGTGAATTCCGCCGCATTCAGTTCACGCCGGATCTACTGCCGTCTGACATTACCGGCAGCGAGATTTACCAGCAAAACGCCACGCGGGAAGAAGACCAGTTCCGCTTCCGCCCAGGCCCGGTGTTCGGCAATATTATTCTGGCCGATGAAATCAACCGCGCCTCGGCTCGCGTGCAGTCGGCTTTGCTCGAAGCGATGGAAGAACGCCACGTCACTGTCGCCGGGAAAACCTGGCCGCTGCCGGGCATTTTCATGGTGCTGGCGACGCAAAACCCGGTGGATCAAGAAGGCACCTGGCCTTTGCCAGAAGCCCAGCTTGACCGCTTCCTGATGAAAGTTCTGGTGGATTACCCGTCCAAAGAGAACGAGCAAAAAGTAATGCAACTGGTGCGCTCCGAGCAGCAGCAAAAATACCTTGCAAGCTCCAAGGAACAGCCAGAAAAATTGCCTGAAACCCTGATGCTCTCGCAACAAGATATCGCGACCTGCTGGCAGGAAATCTCGGCGGTTTACGTCGCACCAACCATTGAAAACTACATCGTGAACCTGGTGGAGATGACCCGCCATCCGCAGGGCGCTAGCGACACGCTCGCCAGTTATATTACCTTTGGCGTCAGCCCGCGTGGCACCTTAGCGCTCGACCGTTGTGGACGCGCACTGGCGTGGCTCGAAGGCCGCGATGCCGTGTTGCCAGAAGATATTAAGCTCGTCGCCCCAGCTGTGCTGCGCCACCGCCTGATGCTCAGTTACCAGGCCAACGCCGATAACGTTTCCGCAGACGACGTGATTCGGATGTTGCTCGACGCAGTGGTGGCGTAATGAATAGCGCCGCACTGGAGGTGGATCGCCAGACTCTGATGGCGCTGGCAGGTGAAGCGCGGCTGCTGTCGAACCCGCCGGGGCAAATTCCACCGGGTGCGCTGGCGGGTGAACGCGTGTCGCGCCAGCAAGGGCGTGGACTTAATTTTGATAGCCTGCGCCGCTACCAACCCGGCGATGACGTGCGGTTGATCGACTGGCAAGCTACTGCGCGCCTGCGATCGCCGTGGATCCGCCTGTACAACGAAGAGCGCGAGCGCCCGGTGTTTTTGATTGTCGATCAACGGCTTGACATGTTTTTTGCCACCCGTGGGCAAACTAAGTCCGTCGCCGCCGCCAAAATTGCGGCCTTGCTCGCATGGCGCAGTTGGCACGATGGCGACCGTATCGGCAGCGCGGTGTTCAGCGACTCGAATTACAGCCTGCAAAAATGCCGCGCCCCCAGAACCAACTTGCCCGCCGTGCTCGACGACGTGCTGCAATACAACCAACAACTACCCCAACGTTATCCTGACGAAACGCCCGCCACAGTTTCGCTTTCTGGCGTGTTGCAACACGCTATCCATCTGATCCCCAGCGGATCGTGGGTGGCGGTGATCAGCGATTTCCACGATCTTGATGCGCCAACTGAAGCCTTGCTCGCCGCAATCCGGCGGCGCTGCGAAATCAGCGCGTTTGTCACCCTCGACGATCTCCATTTGACGCTTCCTACGCAGGGCAATCTGGCCGCCAGTTATCAGGGCCACGAAGCGGCATTTTCGCTTTCGCCACGGCTAAAAGATGAGATTCAACAAAGCGTCACGGCGCGGTTATCGGGCTTACAAAATCGACTGACACGGCTTGGCATTCGCGTGAATCAAATAGTGGTCGCGCAGGATCTTCTCAAACAGCTACAAAAGGGAGTCTGAATGCTGGAGAAAGGATTTAGCGTGCCGGAGCTGTTAAGCCCGGCACTTCCACAAAGTCTCTCCTGGTTCCCGCTGCCGCCAGGCTGGTTTGTACTGGGCGGCGTGTTGCTTATCGCGCTGATTATTTTCGGGTTATTTCGCCTGGCACGCTGGCGGCGCAATGTGTGGCGTCGTGAAGCACTGGCTTCTTTGCAACAACCCCACAGCGCCGATAGCTGGCTGGAACTGATAAAACGCATTCTGCTGATACACCAGCCGCGCAGCCTTATAAGCCACACGCTTTCTCCCGAACAACTCCTTCAGCAGGTGGAAATCGACACCGATTTGCGCCAGCAACTGAGCGCCAAATATTGCCAGCCGGATAACCAACTCGACGCAAACCAAAACGCCCGCCTGCAAACCCAACTGAAAAACTGGCTGGAGAAACTGCCTTATGTCTGAGTTTCTGAGCCGCCTGGATTTCGCCTGGCCGTGGGCGTGGCTACTCATTTTCCTGCCGCTGATTGGCCGTTACTTTTTACCGCAGGATCGCGAACTCAAAGAGCACGTGCGCGTGCCGTTTTTGCCGGAATTAATCGATGAACTGAAGCTCAACAGCCAGCCGGTACGCAGCAGCAAACTCGCCAGCATCATGTTCTGGCTGGTGTGGATTTTGTTGGTCGCCGCCCTTTCGCGCCCGGAATACCTGACGCCGCCGCAGCATATTCAAAAACCGATGCGCGATGTGGTGCTGATTCTTGATGTCTCGGGTTCGATGGGCAAAAACGATGTGCAGGGCGGGATCACCCGTTTGCAGGCGGTTCAGGATTCGGTGCGCAAATTCGTCGCGGCGCGTAAAACTGACCGCATCGGGCTGGTGATTTTTGCCAGTTCCGCCTGGCCGTTTGCGCCAGTCAGCGAAGATAAACAGGCGCTGCAAACGCGCATCAACCAACTCGCACCCGGCATGATTGGCGAGCAAACCGCCATCGGTGACGCATTAGGCGTGGGCGTGAAACTGCTCGACAGCACCACCAATAAAGACGCCAGCAAACTGGCGATTTTACTCACCGACGGCAACGACACCGCGTCGCAGTTAGCGCCCGCACTCGCCGCGCAACTGGCGGCATCGCACCACGTTCAGGTGCATACCATCGCTTTTGGCGACCTGAACAGCACGGGTGATGACAAAGTCGATTTGCCGCTGATGCAGGATATTGCGCGCATTACCGGGGGCAAATCCTGGACGGCGGCAGGCTCTGGCGCGGCACTCGATAGCGTCTGGAAAGAGATCGACGCCATCACGCCGGTACAGGTGAAATCTATCGGCTGGTCGTGGCACATTCCGCTGTTCCAGTGGCCGCTGCTTCTGGCGCTGGTGCTGCTGATTTTACTCGCGGTCACACGCTTTGTGCGGGAGAAAACAGCATGAGCGACTTCCATTTTGTTTACCCGTGGCGACTGCTCGGCCTGCTGATTTGCGCCCTGCTGTGGTTTGTTGCAAGCAGCCAACGCAGCGCCTGGCACCAGATTATGGATAAACCGTTCGCCAAAGCGCTGATTATCGGGCGGCAAAAAAAGCTGACTCAGGTTTTACCGTGGCTTTGTGCGCTGGGCGTGTTCGCGCTGGCTGGCCCCACCTGGCAACGTGAATTGCCCGCAGCCCTGACGCAGCAAAGCAATATGATGGTGGTCTTACAGCAAGATCCGGCGATGTACGCCCAGGATCTTGCGCCGAGTCGCCATCAGCGGATGCAAAGCAAAATCATGGACTTGATGAATCGCTCAACCGGCACGCATTTTGGCCTGGTGGTGTACAACAGCCATGCGTATCTGACGACGCCATTAACCTCCGACCCGACGTTTTACTCGCTGTTTTTACACGCGCAAAGCCCGAATTTACTGCCGGAAGGTGAAGGTTCGGGTCTGAAACAGGCCATCGACCTGGCGCTGAAAAACATGCCAGAAACGCCGAATATGCCGCGCAATATTATATTGATTGCCGATACCGTTTCCGCACAAGACGCCACCTGGCTTACGCAACTTAAAGCGCCGATTCAAATCTGGGTTCCGGGGACGGCGCGCGGTGGCGAATTGCCAGAAAGCTACGCCCAGCGCGGCATTGATACCCGCCTCAACGTCGAACGCTTTAGCCAGATTCGTGACGGCGGCATTCCGGTGACGCTGGTCACCAGCGATGACAGCGATTTGTCGGTGCTCGCCAGCCATATCCAACAATCGGTAAGTGCGCAAAACAATGCGCGTGGCGATCTGCACTGGAAAAACAGCGGCTATCTGCTGGTGATCCCGATGCTTTTATTGTTGCTGCTCGGACGGCGTCAGTTGATTTGCTGGCTGGTTGTTTTGGTGCCGCTGCTCTACATGCCGCAAAGCCAGGCCGCCTGGCAGGATGCGTGGGTTAGCCCGGATATGCAGGGGCAAATCGCGTTCAATAAAGGCGACTATAAAAAGGCGGCGGAACGTTTCCAGGACCCGCTGTGGCAAGGCATCGCGTATTACCGGGCGGGAGATTTTGTCGCCGCCACTTCGGCATTTCGCCAGGCTCCGCAAACCGCGGAATCGCTGTTATGGACGGGCAACAGCTACGCCCAACAAAAACAGTGGCAGCAGGCGATCAACAGCTACGACCGCGCTTTAAGCCTGCGCCCGGATTGGGAGATGGCGCAGAAAAACCGCGCCGCCATCGCCAAAATCATCATGGAGTTGCGCCAAAAAGAGCGTGACCGCCAGGCCGCCCAGGGCAAAGAACAAGACTATAAACCGGACGAAATTAAGCACGATCTCAAGAAAGATCAGGGCGTGAATCAGAAGGATATTGAACAGACCGCCAGCAGCAGCCCGCAGGTAAATCAGTGGTTTGAAAATCTGGAAGTTTCCCCCTCCGGCCTGCTGGAAAACCTCTATCGCGCCAACACGGAGGAGACGCCATGAAAGCCTGGCTGATTTTGCTTTTGCTGGCGGTGCTGCCTGCCCAGGCGGCGATGGACATCACGCGTGAGCTGGAAGCGCCAGAGCATGTCGCGCCCGGCCAGCCGGTGAAAGTTGCGATCACTTTCTGGACAGATAGCTGGTTCAACCCGCCGCCAGAATGGCCGGATTTTAAAATTGAGAATGGCTCGTTGCTCACCACGCCGTTGCCAAACCAACTGCTGAGTCGCCAGAAAAATGGCATTAGCTGGAGCGGCGTGCGTCTTGAACGGCAAATCACCGCGTGGGATCAGGGCGAGCTGCGCATGCCAGCGGTGGAAATCACACTCACATCACCCAATCAGCCGCCAGTCACCGTGCCATTGCCGGAGCTGAAAAAAGAAGTCATCTGGCCGAAAGGCGTGGAACAGCCCGATCGCTTCCTGCCCGCCAGCAACTTAACGCTGAGCCAGAAAATCACCCAGTATCACGCCAGCAAAGACGACAAGCTTCATGCGGGTGATGTGGTGGAACGCACCGTGACCGTCAAAGCCAACGGCATTGTTGCGACGCAAATTCCACAATTGCTGTATGCGATTCCAGGCACCGACACCCAGCGGCTGACGCCCGTGAACACGATGCTGAAAACGGGACGGGGAGAAATCGAAGGGGCGCAGCGCGTAGAAACCCTGCGTTATCTGCCATCCCAGGCAGGCACCATCACCATTCCGCCGGTTAAATTACGTTGGTGGGACACGGCGACTCAGCAGTGGCAATTAGCTGAACTGCCTGGCTCAACCCTGCAAGTGCTGGATGCTCGCGCCGCAGGCGGTGAATCCGCACTGCGCGGCACCACTGATGACGGCCAATGGCGCACCGTTTTAATTATCGGCTCCATCGTACTGATGGCGCTACTCATCTGGTTTACACGACGCCTGCTGTGGCGCAGCGTGCTATATCTGCACCACGTCTGGCAGCGCTTCTGGAATCCTGTCCCATTGCCCGAACTAACTCCCACCAAAAGGGGTGAACGATGAAACAAAAACTCTTACTCACGGCTCTGTTACTCGGCGCTGTGGGCGCAGCGCACGCCGCTGACCCGCTTTCGACGTGGAAAGATACTGCCGCAAAGCAGTCCATTGAGCAGTGGGTGCAAAACGCCACAAACCAGGACCGCTCGACCTATATTCCGCCTGCAAAACGCTACGTGGTGTTTGATAACGACGGCACGTTGTGGCCGGAAGCGCCGCTGACTTTCCAGCTCCAGTTTGCGGTGGATGAAGTGAAACGCCTGGCACCGGAACACCCGGAATGGAAGAACGACCCGATTGTTAGCGCAGTGCTCAACAATGATTTAAAAACCGTGGCTGCCGCTGGTGAAAAAGGGCTGATGCAGCTTTTAGAACTGACGCACAGCAACATCACCACCGACGAATTCGACCAGCGCGTCGCCAACTGGGTTGATAGCCATCGCGATAACCGTTTTGGCTGCCGTTATAACCAAATGGGCTACCAGCCGATGCGCCAGTTGCTCGATTACCTGCGTGAGAATGGCTTTAAAACGTGGATTGTTTCCGGCGGCGGCATTGATTTTATGCGCGTGATTGCAGAGAAAATGTACGGTATCCCCCCTGAGCAAGTGATCGGCTCCTTCTCGCTCAGCGAGTTTTCCCTGACCGACAACGGCACGCAGTTGCGTAAAACCATGAAAGGCGCGTTTAACGACGACGCAGCCGCCAAGCCCGTCGCCATCCACCTGTTTATGGGCCAGCGCCCGGTTGCGGCGTTTGGTAACAGTGACGGCGATTTAGCGATGATGCAGTACACCGCTTCTAATCCGGACTATAAAACCTTCGGTTTACTGGTTCACCACACCGATGCCGAGCGTGAATATGCCTACGACAGCCATCCACCCGCGAGCGGTAAACTGGTTGAAGGATTGACGATGGCGAAGGAAAAAGGCTGGACGGTGGTGGATATGAAGCAGGACTGGAGAACGGTGTTTGACCCGAAATCGTGCGTTCCAGAAACCGCGAAACCGTAGAATCCAAAGCTTCGTAGGTCGGATACCAATCACAAGCCCCTTCGTAGGTCGGATAAGCGGTAGCGTCATCCGACAACAACCTGTTTCAACAACAGATCTCGATACCAAGCGATGCCGGACAAAAACGAAAAAACCCGCCGAAGCGGGTTTTTAAATTCTTTAGAGCTTAGTTAACGCTAACCTTACAGGCTAGTTACGTTACCAGCTGCTGGGCCTTTAGCGCCGTTCTCGATGGTGAAGGAAACTTTCTGGCCTTCATCAAGAGATTTGTAACCGTCGTTCTGGATTGCAGAGAAGTGAACGAACAGGTCTTTTGAACCGTCGTCTGGAGTGATGAAGCCGAAACCTTTATCAGCGTTGAACCATTTTACCAGACCAGTCATTTTGTTAGACATGTGTATTACCTTTTGATTTAAGTGTGCCTTACGGCGATTTGGTATGCTTTACAGATTTTATGAAGCGGTAGAGGAGCACACGACAAAGGGTATCCAGGGATGACTCTTGAAGGACTGCTTTACTAAGTTGCTTTAAAGGTCTGTACGTCAAACCGATGGGGCGTATTAACTCATGCTTAGGCGATGAATGACAAGGATTATTTTAGCCGTCCACAGCTCCGAACCTAAATTACGTCTCATTTCGCGCTTCGCTTAGCGGGTATAAACCGACCTAAACCCCACCCGCCTCGCTTTACCCTAATGTATTGTTAATAATCTATTTTTGCCACTTTTCGCAGCGTTTCTGGCGTCACTTCTGGCAGGCCAAAAAACTCCATGTAAGCAGGAATCATCTCAAATAACATATCTGTTCCAGGTTGTATCTGGCAGTCTCTTTTCATTGCAGCGCGCAAAAATGGCGTGATTTCGCTCTTCATTACCACTTCTCCGACGAAACTTCCTGGCGTCAGCGCGTCAACATCCACAGGAAGTTCGTCGCCCGCGTTCATCCCCAGCGGCGTTGCGTTCACGACGATGGAAAAACCCTGCGGGTTGCGCAAACCGGTTTGCACCGTCAGCGCCGGGTAATGCTTGCGCAGGCGAGTTGCCAGCTCTTCGCTGCTCGCCGCACGATTATCATAGAGCGCGAGCGTTTCAACGCCCGCCGCAGCCAGCGAGGCGGCAATCGCCGATCCCACCCCGCCGCTGCCGACCACTAACGCACGCGCGCCCTGCACCGGAATCCCTTTGCGCAACACGCCGCGCACAAACCCGTCACCGTCAAACATATCGCCACGCAACGTGCCGTCCGGTTCCAGACGAATGGCGTTACAGGCTCCAGCAATTTGCGCCGTCGGGCTGAGGCTATGCACTAAATCGCAGGTCGAGACTTTGTGCGGCATCGTCACCAACGCGCCAATAATGTTGGTCATACGGAATAAAGAAGGAATCAGTTGCGCGTAATCCTCGGCCCTGACCCCCATCGGCACCACTTTGATGTCGATTCCCTGCGCTTCAAACCACGGGTTGTAAATCATCGGCGCTTTAAACGTGGTGGTCGGGTAGCCCAGATGCGCGATTAAACGGGTGTTGCCACTGATTTCCATGATTAATCTTCCATCTCGATACGTTTGATGTCGCCAAGAATAAAGACGTAAGCGAATACGCCCAGCAGCGCCGCGCCGCCGATGTACACCAGCGCGTAGAAGAAGTTGCCAGTTGCCGCGACGATAAAGCCGACGATTAATGGCGTGATAATCGAAGCCAGGTTGGAGCAGAAGTTAAACAGGCCGCCGGTTAAGCCCGCCAGATTCTTCGGTGCCATATCAGAAATCAGCGTCCAGCCCAGCCCGACCATGCCCTGGCCGAAGAACGCCACCGACATCACCGTAATCACCAGCGCATCGGTTGGCATCCAGTTCGCCGAGATAATCAGGCTCGCCATCAGCAGGCCAGAAATAATCGGCAGCTTACGGGCGATGTTCACCGAACCGGTGCGTTTCAGGATTTGGTCGGATACCCAGCCGCCAAACATCACGCCCACGGCGGCGGCAAGGAACGGCAGAATGGCGAAGAAACCCACTTTCAGCCACGGCATGTGGCGCTCAGTGGCGAGATACGTCGGGAACCAGGTGAGGAAGAACACCAGCGTGGTGTTCCCGGCAAATTGCCCAATCCCCGCGCCGAGGATTTGGCGGCATTTCACCAGTTTTGCGACGTTCGCCCAGCTAAAGTTCATTTTCGGTTCTGGCTCAGCCGCTTTCTGATCGTGGCCGATGTATTCCAGTTCAAGCTGGTTAGCGGTTTTCGACTCATGCGGCTCGTGATAATAACGCCACCACACCAGCACGAATAAAATGCCCACGACGCCCACGGTGATAAACAGCGCGCGCCAGCCGAAGGTTTCCATAATAAAGAATAAAAGTGGCGCAAACGCCGCCAGCCCGACGTATTCCCCAACGGTATACACCGCCGTGGCGCGGGCGCGTTCATGTTGCGGGAACCATTTACCCACCACTCGACTGTTCACCGGGAAACACGGCGCTTCACTAATACCCAATCCTAAGCGGCACAGCAGCAGCGTTTTCAGCCCCATCGTTAAACCGTGGAATAAAGTGAATGCCGACCAGAAAAACAGTGCCAGCGCGTAGGTCACTTTGTTGCCGAAGCGGTCGAGGAAAATGCCGCCGGGAATTTGCATTGCTGCGTATGTCCACGCAAATGCCGAGAAAACAATGCCCATTGTTGCGGCACCGATTCCAAGATCGGCGCTCAATTGCGGCGCGGCAATCCCTAACACCGTACGGTCGAGATAGTTGATCATGGTTCCGATAGCCAGAAGCGTCAGGATAACCATGCGCGTGCGGGATCGTTTTTCAACAGCCGTTTTCGGGGCGGCGATATCGCCCTGTTCGTAGCTTGCCATCAATTATTCCTTCTTGTGTCGTAGGTTACAGGTGTCTTTTTTGAACCTTAAGGTTCATTTATTGTTTTAAACCTCATTAACGCATTTGCATGGCAGCCAGGCGAACCGCGGCATTGGTTGCCCCATACTGTTGATAATCCCCCCGCCGCTCGACCAGTTCAAAGAAGAAACGATCCGGGCGGAATGGCGGCGTGTAGGCATGTAAAAATTCATGCTGCTGGGCGTCACGTTCATAAAGAATATCCAGACGCTCAAGCCCTTGTAATAACGCGTTGTTGACCCCGTAACGCGCCAATAAGTCGCCGTAATAATTCGACGGAATGGGGAGTAATTTCAACCCTTTAGATTGCAGGCTTTCTACCGTTGACGGTAAATCATCACAGGCAAAGGCCGCATGTTGCAGGCCGGTTCCCTGGTAACTCGCCACCGACCGGGCGATTTGCGTGTCCAGACTGTGCGACATATTCAGCGGCAGGCGAATGGAATGACACGGGCTGTGCATCACCTGGCTTCGGACCAGGCCGTACGGGTCAGGCACGCTGAGTTCGGTATCCAACTCGAAACCAAACACCGCGCGGAAGAACATAATCCAGTTGTCGCGACTGCCTTCCACCAGGCCGAGCGCAAGGTGATCAATGCCGCGCAAAGTGCCTGCGGCGGCGGTTTGCGAGAGTGTGAAATCGGTCTGATAAATGTCGTTTTCGCCTTGCTCCGGCGCTTCAATTAAATAAATTAAACTGCCATCTGGCGCGCAAACTGCCGCCAGCGCACGTTCATCCGGGCCATGTTTTTCATGCCAGACCGGATAACCATAATCCTGCGCGCGCTGCAAAACATTCGCCGCGCCTTTCACTCGCCACGCCATCGCACAAAGCGAAACCCCATGGCGGCGATGGAATTCATCCGCCCAACTGTGCGATTGATGATTGATAATCACGTTCACGCCGCCGTTGCGCCACAGCGAAACGTCTTTGGAACGGTGCTCTCCGGCATGGTCAAAACCAAGCGGTTGCAGGGCTTCACCCAATGCGACGGCATCTTTAGCGTCGGTGGCAAACTCTAAAAACTCAATGCCCTGATAACTGGCCTGCGGAGCACTGTGAAACAGCGGCGCGTCAATTTGCGGATTTGTTTGCCAGACCTGTTCTTCCAGCCACAGCAACGAGCGATAGCCATCTTTAGCGGTTGGCGCGTTCGGCGTGGCGCGGAAACTGTCGTTGAAGATCTCCAGCGACCACGGGCCGCGAAAGCCTTTTTCGGTAAGCAAACGGGTGAATTCCACCACCGGCAACTCGCCCTGGCCTGGGAAGCAACGGAAATGGCGGCTCCATTCGAGCACATCCATTTTCATCAGCGGCGCATCGGCCAGTTGCAGGAAGGTGATTTTATCGACCGGGATATCGTCGAGATTAATCAATTGGTCGCCAAGGGAAAGCACATGGAAGCTGTCGAGCACCAGCCCCAGCGCCGGGCTGTTGACCTGTTTTACCCGCTCCCACGCCTGGCGATAACGGTTCACATGCGTGCCCCACGCCAGCGCTTCATAGCCGACGGTGATTTCATTTTGCTTTGCTAATTCAGCCAGATGCGCGAGGTCACTGACCTGCAAATCAATATTAGAAGAGCAATCTGGCGCGACATTACTGCACAGCAGCATGGTGTCGCAGCCCAGTTCGTGCATCAGGTCAAACTTGCGACGCGCACGCTCCAGGTTGCTGGCAAACTGCGGGCGCGATGCCCCTTCAAAATCGCGGAACGGCTGGAAAAGCGTGATGGTCAGCCCCAAATCCGCCGCCATTTTTCGCACATCGGCGGGTTTGCCTGGGTAATAAAGCAGGTCATTTTCGAAGATTTCAACACCGTCAAAACCAGCAGCCGAGATTGCGGCCAGTTTTTCAGGCAACGTGCCAGAGATAGATACGGTTGCAATAGAACGCTGCATGATAGCTCCTGGTCTGTCGGGATAAGTCGGTTAATGTTGTATCATTTGGTTCATATTGCAAATTTATAGTTAATTAATTGTTACCCCAGATCACACCCCCGGAAGTTAAAAAAAATAGCGGGCGATTACCGAACAAAACAAAGTCGCGTTACACTTTCCAGTCACTCCCTGGCAACTCAAAGGCAAACACAACATGTCGGATAACAACTATCAGCCACCAAAAGTCTGGACGTGGATTAAAGGCGAAGGCGGCACTTTCTCTAATATCAACCGCCCCATTGCAGGCCCGACTCACGAACGCACGCTGCCGATTGGCAAGCACCCGTTGCAGCTTTATTCGCTAGGCACACCGAACGGGCAGAAGGTCACTATTCTGCTTGAGGAGTTGCTGGCGCTGGGCGTGAGCGAGGCAGAGTACGACGCGCATTTGATTCGTATCGGCGAAGGAGATCAGTTCTCAAGCGGCTTTGTGGACGTGAACCCGAACTCGAAAATTCCGGCGTTGATGGACCATTCGGTGACACCGCCGGTTCGCGTGTTTGAGTCTGGCGCTATCCTGCTTTACCTGGCGGAGAAGTTTGGTCATTTCCTGCCAAAAGAGCTTGCGGCACGTACCGAAACATTGAACTGGCTGTTCTGGCTGCAAGGCTCCGCACCGTATCTGGGCGGCGGTTTCGGCCATTTCTATAATTACGCGCCGATGAAAATCGAGTACGCGATCAACCGCTTTGCCATGGAAGCCAAGCGCCAGTTAGATGTGCTCGACAGACAACTGGCGAATCATCGCTTTATTGCCGGGGATGAATATACGATTGCGGATATCGCGATTTGGCCGTGGTACGGCAGCCTCGCAAAAGGCGGGTTGTATGATGCGGCGGAATTCCTCGATGTGGCTTCGTATAAAAACTTTGTGCGTTGGGCTGATGAAGTCGCCAACCGCCCGGCGGTAAAACGTGGGCGTATTGTGAATCGCACCTTTGGTGAGCCATCACAACAGTTGCATGAACGCCATGATGCATCGGACTTTGAGTTACGCACGCAAGATAAGCTGGCGTAATAGATTTTCCGGCGGGCTGGATCATTAGCCCGCCACTCAAAATTTAAAATTAAACAAACTATTGATGTTACCCGCTAATCCTTGCAGGTAATTTGCCGTCTGAATTTTCAGCCAGCAAACTGCAAGGTAATATCGTGTTCAAAAAGTGCATATTAATACTCACCGTCGTTCTCGTTGGATGTGCAAATCCGGAGGATGAAACGATTAAAGCTTTAAATACTATTAATTTCCAGCCAGTTACCACTTCCCCTGCTGAAAGTCAGAACCCGGTAGAATTAAAAAGCCTTCACAATAAAAACAAGCAGACCATTGCTAACCTGACGGCCAACATCAAATCAGCACGCGTCGATAACCTGAGAAGTGTTGATGTTTTTGATAATCGTTATGGGATTAATACTGTTTTCCAGGCATTAACCAAGCTTGAGGAAATAAATGAGCTGAATGATATTTATCTTCATGACGAAAATAAGAATGGTTTGATGCAGATTAGCAGCCTATTAAAACCGATATCTGATACAACATCGTAGGTCGGATAAGCGGCAGCGTCGTCCGACACTGTCAAGAATGGTGGATGACGCTATCGCTTATCCACCCTACAAAACCCGTTTATCCATCTTTGTCTGCAATGGCAAATACCACACTATGTTGCCATAGTGTGGTATTTGCGACGTACTATTTGCGACTTACTATTTGATGATTGCTTACATATCCCACTTCCGTATGGGATAAATGAATAATATGGCTAACGAGCCTCGCATTCAAATCCCCTTTTGTTTAAAAATAAACTTCCATTTTTATACCCAAAATAATTCGAGTTGCATCGCGGCGGCAAGAGAACGCAGCCAACAAAGAGGCAACTTGAAGTATGAAGGGGATATAAAAAAAACCCGCCGGACAGGCGGGCATACTGCATAGGCAAATTATTCTGCGCTAACAATATTAAAGGATCGATTGCTCGAGGTTGATATTAGCAATGAGACTCAGTGCATCAACATAATAATTTTAACCGGATGCTTATTAGCCAGCAATTCTATAAATGTACAAAAATAAATAGATCAGAAATTGAAATTAACCCCGGCGTATCCACCGTCTGCCAGAGTGTGATCCTCGCGCCCATCTTTCCCTTCCATGCCCAAATAGCGATATCCGGCATCAACCGAGAACACCGGGTTCACATTCCAGCGCAAACCTGCGTTTGCTTCGCCATATTGTTTTACGCCGCTTGAGAGGGAATCAGGTGAAAAATAGGCTTCACCAAACAAGGTAAAATGCTCGCCAAGAGGGAGTTGCGCCCCGCCACCCACGGCAACGGCGTACCCTTCATCGTTATCATCAGGGTTGAGATAAAGCGTCTTGCCGCCCAACGTCACGAGCACCGAACCCAGCGGGATGTTCCAACCCATTCCCAGGCTGGCAACATCTCCATCATTATCGTTGTGCGCCCAATTTCCGTTGAAAGTTAAACCCGGTTCATTAGCGCCAAAGCTCATGCCGAGATTGGTCCATTTGTCCCCCGCTTCACCATGAAAAGAGACTGCATTCGCTGAATTTGCGGCACATACCGCACTCAACAGAAAAACCATTTTTGATAATTTCATCGCGTTCCTTATTTTATTTGTGGGTTTGCAGATAAAAAAATGCCCGACAGGCACAAATGCATCGGGCAAAACGGACATCACTGCTTTTTTTAATAACTACCTGAGAGATGACTCACTAGCATGAGTATTTCAGCAACGAATGGTATGCAGAGTCTTAAGCGGGGGGAATTTCAATGTTGTTTATTTTTGTACTAAAAAAGCCTGATTGAAATATATCTACGGCCTCCAGGACTCAGAACCTTTCGGGTAAATTAATGACTTCAATTAAATATCCACCGCGTTTAATTTCTATGTAGCCACCGCTCTTTAAGGCAAACATCACGTTCAAGATACTGCTACGGGATAAATGTGTTCTTTCCTGAATATAATCAAGAATAGAAACTCTGGAACGTAACTCCGCTGACAAACGATTCATTTCAAGCAGATGCCCACGAATAATAGAGTATGTCCGCTGCTGTACTATCACTGAATCACGGTAAAAGAGATAGGTGGTGTAATAAGCCAGAATGATGGCAATATCTTTCCATAATCCTTTCTCGGTGATTAATTCATGCCCCAGACTGGCATCCAGACGCAGCATTGTGCATTCCGTTTCGGCACGCAGAATATGGCTGCGCAGCGGCTGAATGCTCTCGGCAATCCCGAACAAATTCTGATCGTAAACGGTGGTGATCACCAGGCCATCAGCGGCGCGAAGGACAGAAAGTTCTCCACTTTTAAACAGATAGAACTGGGGAATTTCTTTATGCTCCCAATTTATCCTTTTGCGTGGAATCACCTCCATAGGCGTGCCATAAGGTTCAAGAGCGGTAATAATATTTTGAATAGCAGCTTCCGGCCGCGATGGAGGGGGTATGATCATTTTTAATCCTAAGATGACTCATCTCTACCTAAAGACTACTAGAAGTATAAACCATGCCAACGATCTGGCTGGGAGCCATACCTTGCGGTGTTTAGCTAATATATTCAACTGTCCATAATAAAACTTAAACAATATGTAGCAATTTTCCCATAACTGTTTCAACGATGAAAAGAAGTGTAATTTTCTGATTTTTCTATTGCACATTATTAACGCTTTGTGCAATTAAAAACTGGCTGATTATTTATTTTTAAACAAAATAAAAGTGGTGCCATTCACCCCTTCTCATTAATGTCTCCTGAAATTTCTTCATCAGGTTTCAAGTATGTTTCTCGATTACGTCGCTCTGGCGGCACTTATCTTTGTTGGGCTGACGCTATTTTATGGCGTAATTGTGGTACACGATATTCCCTATGAAATCGCCGTACATCGTAATCATCCTCACCAGGATGCGATTCACGCTGCGGGTTGGGTCAGTTTATTCACCTTACATGTTTTATGGCCATTCCTGTGGATCTGGGCGATGTTATATCGTGAAGACCGAGGCTGGGGCTTTGCGGTTAAAAATAATGAAATGGATGCCTTACGCGAAAGAATAGCGATGCTCGAAGCTCAGCATGAGAAAACGCCAACAAAGTCATCAGCGACCGACTAATTGATCAGGATTTATTGTGGACTTATTACTTATTCTCACTTATACCGCGATCTGCTTCGGTATATTTAAATTCTTCAAAATCCCGTTAAATAAATGGACGGTTCCCACCGCCGTTTTGGGCGGTGTTATTCTGATTGGCTCACTGCTGTTATTAATGAATTACAACCATCCTTATTCTGAACGCGCTCAGATGGTGACCGTCACGCTACCTATTATTCCTGAAGTGGAAGGCGTGGTGGTTGAAGTCACGCCTCATGCCAATCAGAAACTGAAAAAAGGTGATTTCCTGTTCCGTATCGACCCGACGGCATACGAGTCAAAAGTCGAAGCGCTGAAAGGTGAGATTGAAACCGCCCAGCAAAACGTGGAAATGCTCAAAGCGCGGCTCGCCTCCGAAAATGCCGATATCGCCCAGGCAAAAGCCGTCCGCGATTTAGCGTTGAAAGATGCCAATCGTTACCAGAACGGCAGCAAAGACAAAATGAAAAGCCCGTTTACCGACCAGGAAGTGGTTCGCGCACAGCAAAACTACCTGGCAGCGCATGCTCAGTGGCGCTCGGTTCTCTCTAAACGCGATGCCACGGCTGCCCAGTTGAGCGCCATGATCAACGGCGAAAACGCCGCTGTGTACCAATTGAAATCAAAACTTAAAGAAGCGGAATACTTCCTCGCAAGAACGGTTATTTACGCGCCGAGCGATGGCTACGCCACGCAACTTCTGCTCAAACCCGGCATGTTCGTGCGCCCGCTGCCGCTGCGCCCGGTGATGGTTTTTGTTCCCGAGCAGAAAAACAGCGTGTATGCCGTATTCCGCCAGAACTCGGCCCTGCGTTTAACGGCGGGCGATGAAGCCGAAGTGGTATTTAACGGCCTGCCAGGCAGCGTGGTGAAAGGGAAAGTGAAACAAATCCTGCCTGTGGTCGCGAGCAGCAGCTACCAGGCGCAAGGCCATCTACAAGGCTTAAGTCTCGACCCGAAACTCGACGGCATTTATGCGGAAATCGAGCTGAACAATATGGCCGACATGAAGAACCTCCCCGCCGGAACGATGGGCCAGGTGGCGATTTACTCAGATTATTTCAAGCACGTTTCGTTTATCCGCAAAATCCTGCTGCGCATGACCAGCTGGATGCACTATCTGTATATCGACCACTAACGAGTTCCTGATCCCAACTTAACTCAAATTAAAACGATTTTTTCACGACCATATTTACAACCAATTAATAGCTGTTAAGAATGGATATTATTTGAACATAACTATGGTCAATGTCAGAAGAGATCCTCAGGCAACAGATCCAGAACCTCAAGAAGCACAATGCCCGTCTGAAAAGAATCGCACACGACTCGCGTAACAAGCTGAGTGCGGCTCTGGACGGGACGGGTTTGTGCTTATGGCAGCTCGATGTGCCAAGCGGGAAGTTGATTATTTTTAACCGCCGTTGGGGTTCCATGCTGGGTTTTCAGCCCAAAGAACTTAGCGCTCATTTTGATGTGTGGCGTGAGCATTTGCATCCTGAAGACAAGGAAATGGTGCTGTCGGCGTTTTATAACCATCTAGAGGGAAATACCCCGTTTTATGAGGCGCTGCACCGCATGCAGGCCAAAAATGGCACTATCACCTGGGTGCTCGACCGGGGGCGCGTTTCGGAATGGAGCGATGACGGAAAGCCGCTGAAAGTCACCGGCACGCACATCGACATGACTAAAGAAAAACAGTATGAACAGCAGCTTGCGAAACTGGCTAATCACGACCCGCTGACCGGGCTTGCCAACCGCCACGCGCTACACGCGCAGTTCGATTTGCTGAAAAACCTCGGCTCGCTGTCGGTGGCGTTTATCGATCTGGATGATTTCAAAAACGTGAATGATACCCTGGGGCATCGCAGCGGCGACGAAGTGCTGTTGCAACTCAGCCAGCGCCTGCGTGATGCCTGCCCGCCGGAAGTGACAATTGGCCGTATCGGCGGCGATGAATTTATTCTACTGCTGCCGTGGACGCTGGATAATCCGGAAATCCACAACATCGCGATGCGCTGCCTGGATGCGGCGATCACACCGTTTGAATTGAGCAACGGCGCGGCAAAAGTCGGCGCTTCGATTGGCGTGAACGAATCCTGGGCCAGCGATAATTTTAACGATGCGGTGATTCGTGCCGATGAGTCGATGTATATGATTAAACGCACCGGCAAAAATGGGGTGGCGCTGGGGGCCAGGATCCTGATTCAAAGCTAAACCAGATATTTATTAAACCAGTCGATCGTCCGCTTCCACGCCAGCTCCGCCGCCGCTTTGTCATAACGCGGCGTCGAATCGTTATGGAACCCGTGGTTCACACCGGGATAAATATAACCTTCGTAAACCTTATTATTCGCCTTCAAAGCCGCTTCATACGCGGGCCAGCCTTCGTTGATACGCGAGTCCAGCTCGCCAAAATGCAGCAATAATGGCGCTTTGATACGCGGCACATCTTCCACTTTTGCCTGGCGACCATAAAACGGCACGGCTGCGGCGAGTTCCGGATAAGCGACCGCCGCCGCATTCGCCACGCCTCCGCCATAGCAAAAACCGGTGATGCCGACCTTGCCCGTCACCGCCTCGTGGTGCATCAAAAACTCAATCGCGGCGAAGAAATCATTCATCAGTTTGGTGGGATCGACCTGCGATTGCAGCTCGCGGCCTTTTTCGTCATTGCCCGGATAACCGCCCACCGAGCTTAAACCGTCCGGTGCAAGGGCAATAAATCCGGCTTTGGCAACGCGGCGCGCCACATCTTCAATGTACGGATTCAGACCACGGTTTTCATGCACCACCACCACGCCCGGCACTTTGCCCGTCGCTTTCGCCGGGCGCACCATGTAGGCCCGCACTTTGCCGTGGCCTTGCGGGCTTGGGTATTCGATATATTCCGCCACGATATCCGGGTCGGTAAATTCCACCTGCGTGGCGAAGGCGTAATTCGGCGTTAACAAGGTGCCGAGCGCCACCGCCGACAGCCCGCCGACGACAAACTTGCCTGCGATATCGAGAAATTCACGTTTGCTGATTTTGCCGTGGACGTAGAAATCGAAGTATTCGAGTAATTCAGGAGGGAAATCTTTCGCGGTCAGTCTGGTCATTTGCAGGCCCTTTATCGATAAAAGATCGGATAGCCGACAAGGTTTTGTAGGGTGGATAAGCGCTTACCCGACCTACAAATCCCCTGCCGCCAACCTTCTAAATAATGGCCTGTATTTGATGATTTTGTAAACTATCTGCGTACCACGTTCACCCGCCAGATACCAAAGCACACCAGCACCAGGGCTAACGCATAACGCCATTCGAGAATGCTTTCTTGCAGGAAAATCGCCGAAAGCACCGCGCCAGATACCGGGATCAGGAAGTTAAACGGCGCAATCATACCCACTCGGTTGTGCTTTAACAGCAGGCTCCAGAGGGCAAACGCCACCGATGAAAGCAGTGCCAAATACCCGAGGATCGCCACCGATTCCCAGCCATGAAACGCCAGTGTGCCGCCGCTGGCATAGCCGCCAATCGTCAGCACCAGGCCGCCGATAGCCAGTTGCCAGCCGGTCATAATGGTCGCGTCCATGGTTTGCGAAATACGCTTACCATACAGCGACGCGGCGGAAAGAATAAACGCCGCCAACACCACGAACCCGTCGCCCATCAGGCTAAAGCTGAAGTCCATCAACTGGCTGTTGAAGTTCACCACCATCACCCCGGCGAAACCGAGCACACAGCCCACCACTTTATTAATGCTGAGCTTGTCGTTCTGGTAGATAAAGTGCGCCAGCAACACGCTAAAGAAGGTGCCGGTGGCGTTCATAATTGAGCCTTTCACACCTGTGGTATAGGCCAGCCCAATATAAAAGAAGATGTATTGAATCGCGGTTTGCGTCACGCCAAGTAGCGCGAGTTGTGAGAATTGCTGCCGTGATAAACGAACAACCGACTTGCCTTGCAAAGAAGCAAACACCAGCAACAGCAGGCCCGCTATCACAAAACGGTAACCGGCAAAGACAATTTTCCCAGCCAGATCGTCCGTCGCTATCTGAAATATTTCATAGCCGTTTTTTATTGCCGGGTAAGCGCTACCCCATAACAGGCAACAAAAAGCGGCCCCCATCCATGCGATTTTCTTATTAGTAAACAGCGAAACGTTGTTGTTCACGCCTCTTCCCTTAACCAAAATTAAACTGTCGTTTCAGAATCGACCATTATCCTTCAATGTAGAAAAATAGCGATAGCGCCATCCACACTTTGCGCGGTGGATGGCACGACGGTATTTTGGAGGAAGTGCGGGAACAATCTTAAGCGTCAGCCAGTTGCTTAGCCTTCTCTTCTTCTTGTTGCTGCTGCTGAGTTTCCAGCATCTTTTTCTCGTAGACCTTGAAGAACGGGTAATAAATTGCCAGAGAGATAAAGAAGCAAATAAACACCAGCCCGCAGGCAATCAAGTTCCAGTTGGTGGTAATTAACGCGCCGAGCGGAGCCGGAATAGTGAACGGCGGCTTCACCATCATGCGGGGAATAAGTCCGGTTATGGTAAACAGATAAACCACCACGGTGTTCACCATCGGAGCCAGAATAAACGGCACCGCCAGAATCGGGTTCATGACTATCGGCGCACCAAATATCATTGGCTCGTTGATATTAAATAACCCAGGAATAAACGACAATTTCCCCAACTGCTTCAGATAAATCGCTTTCGAACGTATAAACAACACCACTAACGCCAGTGTCGAACCCGTGCCGCCCATCTGCGCATACCACTGGAAGAATTGCTCGGTGAAGATATTCGGTAATTCATAGGCGCTGGTTCCCGCCTGGAACATCTCCATATTTTGCACAATCGCCTGATCCCACAGCGGGCGAATCAGCGGCCCCATCACGGCATGGCCGTGAATACCAAACACCCAGAACAGGTCGATAAAGAACTGAGTCACAATGCCGCCAAACAGATTCGTGCCGGTCATAAATCCTTTGAGCGGCATAATAATAAAGCTGATGATGGCGTTGATATCGATATTAAAGAAGTGGCGCGGGATCCAGAAAACCAGCACTACGGCGAGCGTCGGGAACAGCGCTGAAAACGAACTGGCGACCACTGGCGGCACGCCTTCAGGCATCTTAATTTCGATATTTCGGACTTTAATAAAACGGTAAATTTCGATGGCGATCAGTGAGGAAATAATCGCGCCAAATAGCCCCTGCGAACTTAGCGAGGTGATGGGAATATAACGCCCTGATACCGCTTCTCCGGCAACCGTAATCCCTTGTTTAATGTTGACGGGCACAATCATCAACAAGGTCGCCAGCATCGCTAATAGCCCGCTAGTAATATCATTGAGCTTGTAACTTTTCCCGAGGAAAGAGCCGATAGTAAAGGCGGCATACAGCGACATCAGCCCGACGGTGAAGCGGAACGGCACATCCAGCATATCGCGCCACGGCGCGATAAAATCCATATAACCTTTGATGGGAATATTGAGCAAAATAACGAAAAACGATCCGACAATCGTCAGCGGCAAAATAGAAATTAACCCGTTGCGAATTGCCTGCATATGACGCTGATTGCCGATAGCATTCGCCACCGGCAGCATCTTTTCAGCCAGTCTTTCAAAGTAAGACATGTTATGCCCTCTCGAATCCGTTATTTTCAATGACCGAACGGAACCACTGTCCCGACTTTTTCAATGAGCGTTGCTGCGTTTCTAAATCCAGGCGGTAAAAACCGTAGCGGTTTTTATAAGCATTTTGCCAGGACCAACAGTCGATGAACGTCCACATTTGATAGCCCAGACAGTTGCTGCCATCGGCCATCGCTTTATGCAAATAGCTCAGATGTTCCTGAAGAAATTCAATTCGATAATCATCCTGAACCTGGCCGTTAACCACGAACTGTTCTTCGTCAGAAATACCGATGCCGTTTTCAGAAACAAACCACGGTAAATTGCCGTAGCGTTCTTTCACTACCATTGCAATGTCGTAAAGCGCGGCGGGATAAATCTCAATGCCACGGGAAGTATTCATCCTGCGCCCCGGCATAATGTATTCCTCGAAGAAACGTTCCGGCACAAAACCGTGCGGTTCTTCGAGCAAGGTTTCACGTGCTTTTACGCGGCGCGGACGGTAGTAATTGATTCCCAGTAAATCAATTTTGGTTTTAGCAATCAGCTCGCAATCACTTGGTAAACTTTGCGGCAACTGTTCGTGTTCTTTCAGCAGAGCAATTAATTCGTCCGGGTAACGCCCTAATAAAATGGGTTCGTTAATACTGCGGGTATAAAACAGATCCGCCATTTCTGCGGCCAGTAAATCCTCCGGGGAATCACTGCGCGGATAAACCGGGATCACATCCATGATGATGCCAATCTTCCCCGGCAACTTCATGCGTCGCCAGGCCGCAACGGCTTTACAGTGTGCCAGCACAATATGGTGAAGCACCTGGGCTGCTCGACGGAAATTAGTCACATACGGGTAATGGCGAGGATGCAAATATCCCGCTTCAGCCGGAATCAACGGTTCGTTAAACGTGAACCAATAACGCACGCGGTCGCCAAACAGGTCGAAACAAATCTCCGCATAACGGGCGAATGCATCCACCACTTCACGATTTTCAAAGCCGCCTTTTTCCTGAAGCGCCATCGGCATATCAAAGTGGTAAAGATTAATAAACGGTTCAATACCCTGGGCATGCAGTTCGTTAATCACGGAATTGTAAAAATCGACCGCCTGCGGGTTAATTTCCCCATCACCGTCAGGGATTAATCGTGACCAGGAAATAGAAGTGCGAAACGAGTTCAGACCGATATTTTTAGCAAGCTGAATATCTTCCCGATAATTCTGGTAAAACGTCGAGGTCTGGTCTGCGGTAACACCATTAAAAAAGCGCTGATTATAATGATGCGAGGCATAGTCCCAGATATTTTCCCCTTTGCCATCACCGGGTTGATGCCCTTCAGATTGTGTTGCGCTGGTAGCGGTTCCCCACCAGAAATTATCAGGAAAACGGGTATTCATCGCCTGCCCTTATTGTGGGTTGTTAAGTAATGACAGGGCGTGATCCAGCACTTTATCGCCTTGCATCGAGCCATACTGCATCATATCAATGGCATCGACAGGCACGCCGTGAGCCGCGGCGGCGCTGGATAAACTCTTCAGTTGGAATTTCACTTGCGGGCCGAGCAGAATAACATCGGCTTCGGTAATAATTTGGTCAAAATCAGAGACTGGCACTGCCGTAATTTCAACGGCAATATCGCGATGAGTGGCGGACTGCTTCATTTTTTCCACTAACATGCTGGTAGACATTCCGGCTGCACAGCATAAAAAGATCTTCTTCATCACATCCCCTTTTTATATGTTCT
The DNA here is from genome assembly GCF_003601925.1 of Buttiauxella izardii. GTDB lineage: Bacteria > Pseudomonadota > Gammaproteobacteria > Enterobacterales > Enterobacteriaceae > Buttiauxella > Buttiauxella izardii. The sequence goes on along the minus strand of NZ_QZWH01000020.1, from coordinate 75,363 downwards.
ATTCTCCGCGATATGCGGTAAATAGATTCTGCGGTGCGGTGTAAAAAGCAGCAAGTGAGGGACAACACAGAATGAATTTTAACAATTGGTACTTTTGACAGAGATGATGGTACTTATGATTTTTTACTTATAATAAACAGCGAGATAGTGCTGTTACTTAGGCTGAAATTATTATTCATTTTTGCGAGGTTATAGGATGATTCGCTGAGAATAATTATTTCTGGAATATAAATATATCCCAGAAATAATTAAGGTTAATTGCGACTTTTAATTAAAAATCTCATCCACCATCGCACTACCCAAACGCATGGCCGAGCAAATACGCGGCATACCCAGCGAAACGCCCTGATGGGTTTGCGTGGTGGCAAAACTAACCGGGTGTTTATCACCGTCGCAATCGTCTCCAAGCCAGGCCAGCGCTTCTTTGCTTTCCATCATTTCAGGCGTTGAGGGGAACATAAGCCATTCATAATAGTAATGACGAGTGCGAACGGACGCATTCACATCGTCGGCCAATTGGCTGATGGCGCGGCCTCTGGCTTGTTCAATTAATTCAGTAACCTGCAATGAATTACCGAAGCGCAACGCATCGCCAAACGTGCCCCAATAAAGCTCCTGCAACGCAATATAACAACGCCCGGCGGGGGAAAAACTAACGTAATTCCCGGCCTGCCAGCGGGCAAAAACCTGCTCGCAATGCACGATTCCCAGATGGGTTAAATCGTTGCCTTGTAGTTGGGTTTCCAGCTTGCCGACTCGCTGCGCCAATTGCTGCTGCACCTGCGAGAGCTGCTGGCGAATATCCGTGGAATCGTGCGTTATGCGGGCCGAAGCGGCAGCCAGCGCGGTGACGCTTTCATAAACTTTCACCATCGCCCGGTGCTTTTTGGCGACACGCTGGCAAAGCTGCCCAAGCATCGCCAGCATGACTTCTGGCGTGTCCACTAACACCTCGTTCAGCGCCCATTTTTGTAGCTGGCTCTGGCCGATAAATTCCCCGGTCAGGCGTTGATAAAAGGCTTTGCTTTGCGGGCTACGCCACGGTTCACGCGTGACGGCACTGTTCCTGGCAAAGTCGACGACAAATTTCTCGGCAACACATTCCAGAGCGCGGGTTTGAATACCAGGTAATAAACTACTCATTGCTGTTCTACCGTAAAAAGCGTCTGAATATCATCCCGTAACAGGCGGGTGTCCTCGTGAATATAGCGCGTGGTTCTGACACATTGCTGTAGCTGCTGATGCAAAGCAGCCACCGCGTCTTCATTTTGCTGACGCGCCAACAGGCTCTGTTGCAGGTTCAGGCGTATCGCTTCCAGCGCCTGGGAAAAATCAGCAAAGAAGGCCATCATTCCCTCCGTCACCGCAATTTCAATTTGCGCCGCCATGGTTTGATTGAGCTGCAACAGGAAATCGGCGACGTGCTGGCACAATTTGCTTTGCACGTCGGCCAGGGAAATCACGTAGCGACTTTGCATCACGGTGTAACCTTCCCAACCCCAGTCGTCGCTGTTAAGCCAGCGAGCCACCGTGCCACGCATTCCCGCCGGACGGCGTAATTGCGCGACCGGAATATCCTGCTCTTCAATTAATTCGTTAAACGCCTGATTCGCATTGAAGTTTAATAAACCAACGTGAAATACCGGCAGGCTAATATTGGTGCGAAATCCCGATTGCGTAAGCCCTTGCGCGACGCGAGCCTCAATGGGTTTTAGGGTATTTCGCAGCGTATCCGCCAGTTCGACCTCCAGATAGCTGAAAAGGTGAGTTAACTCCTCAGTCATCTTTTCCTGCGCGGCGGTCAGAATGATTTCGCAGGAAGCGCGGATGCGGTGCAAAGCGATTTGTGCCGAAGGTTCATCGTCAAAACTGAGCGTCGCCTGGCGGGCGTCAAAGTCGCTGCCCCGTTGGGTTCCAAACGACATCGCCTGGCGCGTGAGTTTTTCAGGTATGGTGCCGTTCAGGAAATAATCCTGAATATGCGCCTGAATTTGCTGCTCGTAGCGACGAAGAAAATCCCCCATCGCTTCAACCGCTTGCTTCACATTATTCTGCGCCACGATGTTTGCCGACTGCTGGCTGGATGCCGCCAGATGCATGTCATCTTCCAGTGCGGCGATATTATGCTGCAACTGTTCGCTGGCAATTTGCAGGCCCTGGCAGCGGAAACTCAGATAATCTTCCGCGCCCTGAGTGTAGTTGAGCAATTTCTGGCAGGCCGAGCGCAGCGCGTACATCGACGCGTTGGCATGTGCGGCATGCAGCACCGTTTTGACCGGCGCTTCAAACATCGAATCTTCCCACAGCAATTCAGCCGCCTGGCGTAATGCATCACCATCGGCCAGATCTTCGTAACGCCAGCGGCGGCCCAGCGCGGCATCAGCAAAATCCTGCACCCAGCGTTGCTGCTCTGGGTTTGGCAATTTTCCATGGAGATTCAGCTCATGTCGCGCTCGATTGGCAAGGTATCCCCACATTGACGACACCGGGAAGACATGGCTCGGATCAAGCGTGCCTTTCATTAATGTGCCGGAAATTAAGGCTTTAACCTGTTCTTCATCGTCGCTATTACGGTCTTTCTGGTCGAACTTATTCACCAGCGCGTACAGCGGAACGGAGGTTCCCGTGCCCAAAATTGCTTTACGCACATCTTCGTCAGAAACCGATTTTAATTGGGTGTAATCCAGCACCGCCAGCACGGCGGAGGCCTGCGACAGTTGTTCCTGAAGCATTTTTTGCAGATGCGGTTGCCCGGCTTCATTCGGCCCTGGGGTATCTAATAACGTCAGTTGGCCGTGGCTTTCATCCATTCCCGCAAGGTGGACAAACTCCACTTCAATCACCGGCACATGTTCAATCGCGGCATACGCTTTAAAGGGAAAAGGCACATCCAGCGCTTTGGATAAACGCACCAGGTCATTCAAGCTTTTCAGGCAATGAAATATCGGCTGCGCACCAAGATAATGCTTAGCGAATGAATTTCCCTCGGCAATGCGGGTTAATAACCCCGCCATATCCCTGTCCATATCCAGATGTTTGGTCAGCGTTTCACGGTCGGTTTGTTGCAAACGAGTTTGCAAGGTTTCCATCAATTTTTCGATGGGCTGAACATAGGGAAAATGCAGCACCGGTTCACGCTGGCCGGGCGTATGGCGAATTAACGTCGGTAATGCCGTCATCGGGCGATTGCGATTCGGCAAAACCTCAGTGCCGATAATGGCATTAATGGTGGTGGATTTTCCCGCTTTTACCGTGCCGACAATCGCCAGCACCATTTCATGCTGGGTTATCTTACGCAGCTCGTTTTGCAGCAGCGCTTGCTGCGCCTGAATACTGGCAGGGGAAAACTTCGCAGTCGTTGCCGTTCGCGCCTGGTCGAAATAATGATTGTTATGCTGTGACGTAAAAGAGGTCGTTTTTAATATATTCAGGTTTTGCAACGCGAGCTGTAACAACCGTTCAGCTTCCTGACTTAACTCAAATATTGCTTGTGTGTGCATAAAAAATCCTTACTTAAATCAAATTACGCGGATTTTTAAAAGTCTTTATATTTTTGTGGTCATTCTGTACCGGTAATTATAATTACGTGCGGAAATCATTTATTCGTTAATATTATAATTAAGGTTTTATTTTCATATGAAAGGTGCCCAGACAAATAGCCGGGAGGAAATACAATAACGCATTTCAATAATCCAATTCTGTATTTTCGTCGCGAATTTAGCAATTAAATAAGATTTTAAAATAGCACTTTCTTATTGCTGCTTTCCTTACGCCAATAAGTGCCACGCCATTTCTCCCCACAAAAGTAAGGTTTTAATGTATAATCGCGCCACTTTTGGCGGTAACCCGCTATTTTTAAATTTTAATGTTCGAGACGACTAACATGACCCTTCCTCATTGCCCTAAATGCAGTTCCGAGTACACCTACGAAGACAACGGTATGTTTATTTGCCCGGAATGTGCGCATGAATGGAATGATGCCGAACCGGCGCAAGATAGCGACCAACTGATTGTTAAAGATGCCAATGGCAACCTGCTGGCGGACGGCGATAACGTCACCGTGGTGAAAGATTTGAAGGTAAAAGGCAGCTCTTCAATGCTGAAGATTGGGACTAAAGTGAAAGGTATCCGTCTGGTTGAAGGCGACCATAACATTGATTGCAAGATTGATGGTTTTGGCCCGATGAAGTTGAAGTCTGAGTTTGTGAAGAAGAACTGAGTCAGCGTCGGATGACGCTTCGCTTATCCGACCGACAAAAGCTCACGCCAGGCGAGGGTGAAAAGCACTTCCCCCGCCTGGCTTGCCCCTCCCCCCACGACTACACTTCTTGTGCATCCGCATTTAAGAGGATTAAGTCATGTCTATTGGCCCCTACATCTTTTTCGACGGCACCTGCGAAGAAGCCATCGCGTTCTATAAGCAGGCCGTTGGTGCTGAGTTACTGTTTAAAATGACTTTTGGCGAAATGCCGAAAGATGAAGCGAGCGACACCGCCGAAGGTTGCGGCAGCGGATTTAACTGGCCCGACGATAAAATCATGCACGCCAATGTGCGTATCGGCGGCGGCGAAGTGATGATGAGCGACGGCAATATGTGCGCCGATAAAGTGAAACACACGGGCTACGCGCTGAGTCTGACCAGTAAAGATGTCGACGAAGGCAAACGCTGGTTTGATAATCTCGCCGCCGGTGGCGATATCACCATGCCGTACGGTGAAACTTTCTGGGCGAAAGGTTTCGGAATGTTGACCGATAAATTCGGTATTCCGTGGATGGTGAATGTCGAAAAGCCGATGTAACAGATTCCCCTTTGTGTAGGTCGGATAAATGCAGCGTCATCCGACAAAACGGGGTTATAGGGTTCCACCCTCTAGCCCCGCTCGCCACCGTTTTAGCGCGCAATCGCCCAGTTAATGGGAATCACATTTCCCCCAGGCAGATAATCCAACAACGGCTGCGGAACATACGGCCCGGCCTGCCATTCCCCGCTTATCGCCGACTGCTGTAGCAACGATTTCCCGCCATTTAACCGCTCAATCACCGACTGATGCACCATCATCGACGAACTCACGGGCGCGGGAAGTTGGCGCGGCATAATGCGCAAATAGCGCGTGGGCGGATACCATTCGCAGTGCATCGGCCCCAGCGCGTCAGACACCACTTCGCCACGCGCCAGATGAATTCCCAAATCGTCGAGCGCATCGTGCATCCACAAATACGCGCCATTCGACAAACAACGATCTTCGTCAGTGCCCTTGTAATAACCGCCCACATCGTGATGAATCCCCGGAAACATCACCTGCAAAATACGGTCACGGTTGTCCCACAAAACGGGGGATAAATCGACGCGCTGCTCGTCAATCGCAATCGCCTGTAAGCCATATTTCACCCGCGAATGCAGCTCCGTGCTGTTAAAACGGAAAATACCGTAGCGCTTGTCATTGAAATATTTAGGAATACCCATTTGCCCGACGGTTTCCCATACGGCAACGGCTTCAATCGACGCCGGGCGCGTAATACAGGTAGGATCGACGCTGTCGCAGAAAAAACCCGGCAGTTCGCGTAATACGCTCCCCAAAATACTCGGGCTCATATCGGGCGCGTGGGCCAGATATTGCGCCCAAATCGACGAGGCAAAACGCCAGGCTTCCTCTTTATCGCGCACGCTTAAATGCAGCCGTTCGCGGTTGAGCAGGCCACGGTCGATGATCATTTCCGCCAGCATCCGCACGGTGTATGCACCGTGGCTAAATCCCACCAGATAAATTCGGTCACCCGGTTGCCAGTGGCGGCTAATAAAGGTGTAACCGCGAATAATCGGGATAATTAAACTCGCGCCAAATGCACCGCCGAGGCGTTTCACCAGCCCGTTATGCGGGTCGCCCATGCCATGAATATATTTCGCCACTTGCAGCACATTGCCGCTGTTATCGGTAAGCGTCTTTTCTTGTTCATTCGCCAGCAATAAACTTTGCTGGTCGACAACGCCTTTTAAATCAATGAATAACTGATAAACATTACTGGCGACGGCTTCATCATCCGCTTGTTCTTCAACACCAGGAGCTGTCCATGTGCCATCGGCACAAAAAATAATATTCTTGCTCATTGCTGCGATCCCAGAGACCGAGGGGTATCTGTAAGCAAAGACAAAAACGAAACGCGAAACAATACGACAAATAGTTGATTTGCCTGATGACTTCCAGGCACCCGCTCACTCTTCATCATAACGAAACTTATCCTTAACAAAATCGTCACAATTCATCGTCACCATGAGGCAACTTTTTAAGGAGCCCGTGTGATGCAAACAATTATTCGCGTCAACAAACTGAGCAAAACCTTCAACAACCATCAGGCGTTGAATGCGGTTGATTTGGAAGTGAATAAAGGTGAGATGGTCGCTCTGCTGGGGCCGTCAGGCTCAGGCAAATCCACCCTCTTACGCCACCTGAGCGGGCTGATCACGTCTGATAAATCCGCCGATTGCCACGTTGAATTACTGGGCCGCACCGTACAAAAAGCTGGCCGCCTGGCGAGCGACATTCGCAAGAGCCGTGCTCACACCGGTTACATCTTCCAGCAGTTCAACCTGGTCAACCGCCTGACGGTGCTCGAAAACGTGCTGATTGGCGCGCTCGGTGCCACGCCGTTCTGGCGCACCTGTTTTAACTGGTTTACCCGCGAACAAAAGCAACGTGCATTGCAGGCGCTGATCCGCGTCGGCATGGCGCAATTTGCTTATCAACGCGTCTCCACCCTGTCCGGTGGGCAACAGCAGCGCGTGGCGATTGCCCGGGCGCTGATGCAGCAGGCGAAAGTGATTCTGGCCGATGAGCCGATTGCCTCACTCGACCCGGAATCCGCACGCATCGTGATGGAAACGCTGCACGACATTAACCGTCTGGACGGCATCACCGTGGTGGTGACGCTGCATCAGGTGGATTACGCCCTGCGCTACTGCGAACGCATTGTCGCATTGCGCCAGGGCCATGTGTTTTACGACGGAAGCAGCTCGGCGTTCGACAACGAACGGCTGGGAAATCTCTACCGCAGCATTAATCGCGTTGATGCGGTTGCTGCCTAACCACTTTGCTATCTACTTCAAGGAACAGTCATGAGCTACAAAGCCGTAAAAGCACTCGCCTTTACCAGCCTGCTAAGCGTTAGCGCCCTGTTCAACGCAGCCCATGCGGATGAGCAAGAAAAATCCCTGAACTTCGGCATTATCTCCACCGAATCCCAGCAAAACCTGAAACCCCAGTGGGACCCGTTCCTGAAGGATATGGAGAAGAAACTGGGCGTGAAAGTGAATGCGTTCTTCGCGCCGGATTACGCCGGGATCATTCAGGGCATGCGCTTTAACAAAGTGGATATCGCCTGGTACGGCAACCTTTCGGCGATGGAAGCGGTGGATCGCGCCAACGGCCAGGTGTTTGCTCAAACGGTGGCGGCAGATGGTTCTCCGGGTTACTGGAGCGTGCTGATCGTGAACAAAGACAGCTCAATCAATAACCTGCAAGACATGCTGGCAAAACGCAAAGAGCTGACGTTTGGCAATGGCGATCCTAACTCGACTTCCGGTTATCTCGTCCCTGGATATTACGTTTTCGCCAAGAACAACGCGGCACCGAACGAATTTAAGCGTTCAGTGAACGCCAACCACGAAACCAACGCGCTGGCGGTGGCGAACAAACAAGTGGACGTGGCGACCAACAACACTGAAAACCTCGATCGTTTGAAGCAAACCGCCCCTGAAAAATTCAAAGATCTGAAAGTCATCTGGAAATCCCCGTTGATCCCAGGCGATCCGATCGTGTGGCGTAAAAACCTTTCTGAAAACACCAAAGACAAAATCTACGACTTCTTTATGACTTACGGCAAAACGCCGGAAGAAGCCGCTGTATTGAAGGGCCTGACCTGGGCGCCGTTCCGCCCGTCCAGCGACCTGCAACTGGTGCCGATTCGCCAGCTCGCCCTGTTCAAACAGATGCAAGGCGTGAAGGACAACAAAGGGTTAGCCGAACCTGAGAAAGCCACCAAAGTCACGGCGCTGCAAAACCAGTTGAGTGATTTGGATCGCCTCACCGCCGCGCTGTCGGCGATGAGCAACGTGAATAAAGCGGTTCAGTAATCCACATCCCCTCACCCCGGCCCTCTCCCCCAGGAGAGGGGGAAAATCGGTCAATCCCCTCTCCCTCAGGAAAGGTGGAAATCCGGTCAATACCCTCTCCCTCAGGAAAGGTGGAAATCCGGTCAATCCCCTCTCCCTCGGGAAAGGTGGAAATCCGGTCAATCCCCTCTCCCTCAGGGAGAGGGTTAGGGTGAGGGTGAAAACCCAAACACGGAGCACTCCATGCAACAAACCATTCAAGTCGCCGCCCCCAAACGTAGCTGGTTCTCGCTACTGGCCTGGGCGATTTTGCTGGCGGTCCTCGTTGCCTCCTGGCAAGGCGCGGAAATGGCTCCGCTAACGCTGTTCCGCGATGCGGGCAACATGGCGACTTTCGCCGCCGACTTCTTCCCGCCGGACTTCAGCCAGTGGCAGCAATACCTCGGTGAAATGGGCGTCACGCTGCAAATCGCCGTCTGGGGAACCGCACTTTCCATCGTTCTTTCAATCCCTTGCGGCCTGATGTGCGCCGACAATTTAGTGCCGTGGTGGGTTTACCAACCGATGCGCCGCCTGATGGATGCCTGCCGCGCCATCAACGAAATGGTGTTCGCCATGCTGTTCGTGGTCGCCGTCGGCCTCGGCCCTTTTGCTGGCGTATTAGCACTGTTTATTCACACCACCGGCGTGCTCTCCAAACTGCTTTCCGAAGCGGTGGAAGCCATCGAACCCGGCCCGGTAGAAGGCATTCGCGCCACCGGTGCCAACAAACTTGAAGAAATTATCTACGGCGTGCTGCCACAAGTGATGCCCCTGCTGATTTCCTACTCGCTGTACCGTTTTGAGTCGAACGTCCGTTCGGCAACGGTGGTCGGCATGGTGGGCGCAGGCGGGATTGGCGTAACGCTTTGGGAAGCGATTCGTGGATTCCAGTTCCAGCAAACCTGCGCGCTGATGATTGTCATCATCATCACCGTCAGCCTGCTGGATTTCATGTCGCAACGGTTACGTAAGCATTTCATTTAACGAGGCTTTGTTGAAAATGCACTTATCCAGACATCCGACCAGTTACCCGACGCGTTACCAGGAAATCGCCGCCCTGCTCGAAGTGGAGCTACGTAAAAACTACCGCTGTGGCGACTACTTGCCCGCCGAAAGCCAACTGGCAGCGCGTTATGAGGTGAACCGCCACACGCTGCGCCGCGCCATCGACCAGCTCGTCGAAAAAGGCTGGGTGCAGCGCCGCCAGGGCGTCGGTGTGTTAGTGCTGATGCGCCCCTTCGATTATCCGTTAAATTCGCAGGCCCGTTTTAGCCAGAACCTGCTCGACCAGGGAAGCCACCCCACCAGCGAGCGTTTACTCGCGGTATTGCGCCCGGCCTCAAATAGTGTGGCGGAAGCGCTCGGCGTCACTGAAGGCGAGAACATTATTCACCTGCGCACGCTGCGCCGCGTTAACGGCATCGCGGTGTGCCTGATTGACCATTATTTTGCCGAACTGGCCTGGTGGCCGACGCTGCAACAATTCAACAGCGGTTCGCTGCACGAGGTGATTCAAAACCAGCTCGGAATCCGCCTCAAACGCACCCAAACACGCATCAGCGCCCGCCGCGCTCAGGCCAAAGAAAGCCGCCTGCTGGAGATCCCAAATATGGCTCCGCTGCTGTGCGTGCGCACTCTTAACCACGATGAAGGTGACGCAGCGCCAGCGGAATACTCCGTCAGCCTGACCCGCGCCGACATGATTGAATTCACCATGGAGCACTAAATGGACGCACCGCATTTTGACACCGCACAGCGCCAGAAGTGGATGGCGGTTCTCGCTCACAGCCAGCCAGCAGAACTGGCGGCCATTTGGGCAGAACAAAAGCTGAATCCTGATTATCAAGTGATTCGCAAGGCCGAAACCGGACTTGCACAAATCCAGGCGCGTATGGGCGCAACCGGGCAGCGCTTTTTTGCCGGTGACACCACGCTGACCCGCGCCGTCATCCAGCTCGCCAACGGCACTTACGGCTACAGCTACATCGCCGGGCGCGACAAAGCCCACGCCGAACTGTGCGCCGTGATCGACGCGCTGATGCAAGAGAGTGTCCGGTTTCAGACTTTACAAGAAACAGTAATAGCCCCACTGGCCGCCAACCGGGAACAGCGCCTTGCTGCCCGCCGCGCACAAATTAATAGCAGCCGGGTGGACTTCTTCACGCTGGTTCGCGGAGATAACGCATGACCTTAATGACCGCTTTTAACCTGCCCGTGCAGGATGCCCAACAGAGCTTCCGTCGCCTGCTAAAAGCGATGAGCGAGCCGGGCGTCATCGTCGCGCTGCATTCCCTGCAACATGGCTGGAAGCCGCTAAATGTCGCGTCCACCAGCGTGTTATTAACCCTGGCTGATAACGACACGCCGGTGTGGGTCAGCGAATCGCTGAGCAATGACGTCACGCTGCAAAATGTCCGATTCCATACAAATGCACCCGTTTCCTTGACGCCTGAACACGCGCAATTTGCGGTGGCCGACAGCCACATTTCAGCCGAGCAGCTCAACGCGCTGGCACAAGGAACCGACGTGGCCCCCGACACCAGCGCCACGCTGATTTTGCAGGTGCCGAGCCTGAGCGGCGGGCGCATGTTGCGCTTAACCGGCGCGGGCATCCGCGAAGAACGTATGATCGCCCCGCAACTTCCTGACTGCGTTATTCACGAACTTACCGAGCGCCCGCATCCGTTCCCGCTGGGCATCGACCTGATTCTGACCTGCGGCGATCGCCTGCTGGCCATCCCGCGCACCACTCACGTGGAGGTGTGCTGATGTACGTCGCCGTCAAAGGGGGCGAGAAGGCGATTGCCGCCGCCCATGAATTGCAGGAACACAACCGCCGTGGCAGCCAGAATCTGGCGGAATTGAGCGTCGCGCAAATCGAGCAGCAGCTTGGCCTGGCGGTGGATCGCGTGATGACCGAAGGCGGCATTGCCGACCGTGAACTTGCCGCACTCGCCATCAAGCAGGCCAGCGGCGACATGGTGGAAGCCATCTTTCTGCTGCGCGCTTATCGCACCACGCTGCCGCGCCTGGCGGTGAGCGAACCGCTGAACACCGCCGAGATGCGCATCGAGCGCCGTATTTCCGCCGTTTATAAAGACGTACCCGGCGGGCAACTGCTCGGCCCGACTTACGATTACACCCACCGCCTGCTGGATTTCACCCTGCTGGCAAACGGTGAAGCGCCGCAGTTGAAAACCGCTGACGACCACGCCGAACCCGCGCCGCACGTTTTCAGCCTGCTGGCAAAACAAGGGCTGGCGAAAGCCGAAGAAGACAACGGCGAAAAACCTGACGACATCACCCGCCAGCCGCCGGTTTACCCGTGTTCGCGCTCCTCGCGCCTGCAACAACTGGTGCGCGGCGACGAGGGCTATTTACTGGCTCTCGCCTACTCCACCCAGCGCGGTTACGGGCGCAACCACCCGTTCGCTGGCGAGATTCGCAGCGGCTACGTGGATATCGAAATCGTGCCGGAAGAGCTGGGTTTTGCGGTGAACATCGGCGAACTGCTGCTAACCGAGTGCGAAATGGTGAATGGCTTTGTGGCCCCGGAAAATGAAGATCCGCACTTCACACGCGGCTACGGGCTGGTGTTCGGCATGAGCGAACGCAAAGCCATGGCAATGGCGCTGGTTGACCGCGCATTGCAAGCGCCGGACTACGACGAAACGGTGGCAGGCCCGGCGCAGGACGAAGAGTTCGTGCTGGCACACGCCGATAACGTCGAAGCCGCCGGGTTTGTATCGCACCTGAAACTGCCGCACTACGTCGATTTCCAGGCCGAACTGGAACTGCTCAAACGCCTGCAAAAGGAGCGTAATCGTGACTAAGGCACTGACCGGCTACAACTTTGCGTATCTTGATGAGCAAACCAAGCGCACCCTGCGCCGCGCGATTCTCAAAGCGGTGGCGATCCCTGGTTACCAGGTGCCGTTTGGCGGGCGTGAAATGCCGATGCCGTACGGCTGGGGAACGGGCGGCATTCAAATTACCGCCAGCGTGATTGGCGAAAACGACGTGCTGAAAGTGATCGACCAGGGCGCGGATGACACCACCAACGCCGTGTCGATTCGTAACTTCTTCAAGCGCGTGACGGACGTGGCGACCACCGAATCCACCGCCGATGCCACGCTGATTCAAACCCGCCACCGCATCCCGGAAACGCCGCTGACGGAAGATCAAATCCTGATTTATCAGGTGCCGATCCCCGAGCCGCTGCGTTTTATCGAACCGCGTGAAACCGAAACCCGCACCATGCACGCGCTGGAAGAATACGGCGTGATGCAGGTGAAATTGTACGAAGACATCGCCCGTTTCGGCCATATCGCCACCACTTACGCCTACCCGGTGAAAGTGAACGAGCGCTACGTGATGGACCCGTCGCCGATCCCGAAATTCGACAACCCGAAAATGGACATGATGCCCGCGCTGCAACTGTTCGGTGCCGGGCGTGAAAAGCGCATTTACGCGGTGCCGCCGTATACCCGCGTCGAAAGCCTCGATTTTGACGACTATCCGTTCACCGTCCAGGCGTGGGAAGAACCGTGCGCGATTTGCGGCTCGCACCACAGCTACCTCGACGAAGTGGTGCTCGACGATGCGGGCAGCCGCATGTTCGTCTGCTCCGATACCGATTTCTGCCGCCAGAACAGCGAGGCCGCAAGCAAATGACTCAACCGTTACTTTCCGTCAATAACCTGACGCACCTTTATGCCCCCGGTAAAGGCTTCAGCGACGTGTCATTCGAGCTTTATCCTGGCGAAGTGTTGGGAATTGTCGGCGAATCTGGCTCCGGTAAAACCACGTTGCTGAAATCTATTTCTGCCCGCCTCGCGCCGCAAAACGGCGAAGTGGTGTACCTCGATTCCTCGCTCTACGACATGAGCGAAGGCGAGCGCCGCCGCCTGCTGCGCACCGAATGGGGCGTGGTTCACCAACATGCAATGGATGGCCTGCGCCGCCACGTTTCAGCGGGCGGCAACATCGGCGAGCGTTTGATGGCAACGGGTGCGCGCCATTACGGCGACATTCGCGCCACCGCTGAACGCTGGTTAGAAGAGGTGGAAATCCCGGCCTCGCGCATCGACGACCTGCCAACCACCTTTTCCGGCGGCATGCAGCAACGCCTGCAAATCGCCCGCAACCTGGTGACGCATCCGAAACTGGTGTTTATGGATGAACCGACCGGCGGGCTGGATGTTTCGGTACAGGCGCGTTTGCTCGACCTGTTGCGCGGCCTGGTACGCGAGCTGAACCTGGCGGTGATTATCGTCACCCACGATTTGGGCGTGGCGCGTTTGCTGGCCGACCGCCTGCTGGTGATGAAACAGGGTCAAGTGGTGGAAAGCGGCCTGACCGACCGTGTGCTGGACGACCCGCACCACCCGTATACGCAGTTGTTGGTTTCTTCCGTTTTGCAGAACTGACTTTTGTCGGATGACGACGCTGACGCGTCTTATCCGACCTACAAAAACACGGTAGGTCGGATAAGGCGCAGCCGTCATCCGACAATTTGGCATCCGTTTTAAGGAAATTTCATGACCAGATTACGGGTTGAAAACCTGAGCAAAACCTTTGTGTTACACCACCAGCATGGCATCCGTTTGCCGGTACTGGCAAATGCCACGCTGGAAGTAAAATCCGGCGAATGTGTGGTGCTGCACGGCCATTCCGGCAGCGGGAAATCCACGCTTTTGCGCTCGCTGTACGCCAACTATTTGCCGGACGAAGGGCATATTTGGGTGAAGCATAACGACGAATGGCTCGACATTGTGCAGGCTCCAGCGCGTGACGTATTAGCGGTGCGCCGCCAGACCATCGGTTGGGTGAGCCAGTTTTTGCGCGTCATCCCGCGGATTTCTGCACTCGAAGTGGTGATGCAGCCGCTGCTGGATTTGGGTGTGTCGCGTGACGTTTGTGAAGACAAAGCGTCGATGCTGCTGACCCGCCTGAATGTGCCGGAACGCCTGTGGAATCTCGCACCATCAACCTTTTCCGGCGGTGAACAGCAGCGCGTGAACATCGCCCGTGGCTTTATCGTCGATTACCCAATTTTGCTACTCGATGAACCAACCGCCTCGCTGGATGCAAAAAACAGCGCCGCCGTAGTCGCGCTGATTATGGAAGCAAAACAACGTGGTGCGGCGGTGGTCGGGATTTTCCACGATGAAAGCGTGCGCAACCAGGTGGCAGATCGTTTACACAATATGGCAACCGTTGAGGCTAAAAATGATCATTAATAACGTCAAACTGGTGCTGGAAAACGAAGTGATCAACGGCTCGCTGGAAGTGGCCGATGGCGTGATTCGTAACTTTGCCGACAGCCAAAGCCAGTTGCCGCAGGCGCTGGACGGCGAAGGCGGCTGGCTGCTGCCGGGGCTTATCGAATTGCATACCGATAACCTCGATAAATTCTTCACCCCGCGCCCAAAAGTCGACTGGCCCGCACATTCGGCAATGAGCAGCCACGACGCCTTAATGGTGGCGAGCGGCATCACCACGGTGCTGGACGCCGTCGCGCTGGGGGATGTACGCGACGGTGGCGACCGACTGGAAAATCTCGAGAAGATGATCAACGCGGTGATGGACAGCCAGGCGCGTGGGGTGAACCGTGCCGAGCACCGTTTGCATCTGCGCTGCGAACTGCCGCACCACACCACGCTGCCGCTGTTCCAGCAGCTGATTGACCGTGGCGGTGTGTCGCTGGTGTCGTTGATGGACCATTCACCGGGCCAGCGCCAGTTTTCTAATCTTTTGAAATATCGCGAATATTACCAGGGAAAATATCAGCTTAACGACGCCGATATGGACAGCTATGAAGCGGAGCAACTGGCGCTGGCTGAACGCTGGTCGCAACCCAACCGCCTGGCGATTGCCGCCGAGTGCCGCGCGCGCAATATTTCCCTCGCCAGCCACGACGACGCAACATCCGCGCACGTCGCAGAATCTTATGAACTTGGAAGCGTGATCGCAGAATTCCCGACCACGCTGGAAGCCGCGCAGGCCTCGCGCCAGCATGGTTTGAGCGTGTTAATGGGCGCGCCAAACATTGTGCGAGGCGGCTCGCATTCCGGCAACGTCGCCGCGCATCAGCTCGCGCAAGTTGGCCTGCTGGATATTCTTTCATCCGATTATTACCCGGCGAGCCTGCTGGATGCGGCGTTCCGCGTGGCAAACGATGATTCCAACCGTTTCACCTTGCCACAAGCCGTGGCGCTGGTGACGCGCAACCCGGCGAAAGCGCTGAATCTGGACGATCGCGGAGTGCTCGCAGAAGGCAAACGTGCCGATTTGGTGCTGGCGCATCAGCATGGCGACCACGTTCACGTCGGACACGTCTGGCGTCAGGGAATACGGGTGTTCTGATGAGCAAAATAGTCTGGTTGATGGGGCCGTCCGGCTCCGGGAAAGACAGCCTGCTCGGCGCGCTGCGCCAGCAGGAGAATAATCAACTATTGGTGGCGCATCGCTACATTACCCGCGCCGCCGATGCGGGCTGCGAAAACCATGTCGCCCTGAGCGAAACGGAGTTCACTCAGCGCCAGAAACAGGGGCTGTTTGCCCTGTGTTGGCAGGCGCATCACCAACGTTACGGCGTGGGTATCGAGCTGGATATCTGGCTCGATTCCGGGCTGGATGTGGTGGTCAACGGTTCGCGCCAGCATTTAGCCCAGGCGCGGGCGCGTTACGGCAAAGCGCTGGTGCCGATTTGCCTGCACGTTTCGACGGACGTTTTGCGCCAGCGCCTTGAAACGCGCGGACGGGAAACACCGCTGCAAATCGAGCAGCGCCTGCAACGCGCAGCGTTTTACGCCCCTGATTCCAGCGAGTGTTTCATACTTAACAACGATGGCAGTCTGGCGGAGTCTGTCTTATCGTTTATGCGTTTGGTCTATTGAATTGCTTTAATGTCGGATGACGCTAACGCTTATCCGACCTACAAGTGCATGATTTTGTAGGGTGGAGAAGCGTTAGCGTCATCTACCAAATTCACAAGGAACCGCGCCATGCCTGACACCCTTGAATTTCGCCGCGCCACAATAGCTGATAGCGATGCCGTTTATGCTTTGATTTGCGAGCTAAAACAGGCGGAATTTAACCGCCAGGCCTTTAACGTTGGCTTTGCCGCGAACCTCGACGATCACAACTTATGCTACCAACTTGCGCTACTTAACGGCGAAGTTGTTGGCATGATCAGTCTGCACATGCAATTTCACCTGCACCATGTGAATTGGGTCGGTGAAATCCAGGAATTAGTGGTGATGCCCGCCGCACGCGGCCACGGCGTGGGCAGCAAATTATTAGCCTGGGCCGAAGAGCAGGCGCGTATTGCGGGAGCGGAACTCACCGAGCTTTCCACCAGCGCCAAACGCCTCGACGCCCACCGTTTCTATCAGCGCGAAGGGTATCAAAATACCCATTTCCGCTTTACCAAACCGGTGGAGATAAACCGTGTCTCTGACGCTAACCCTTAGCGGAACGGGCGGCGCACAGCTCGTCCCCGCCTTTGGTTGTTTTTGTGCAGCCTGCGAGCGTGCTCGCAACAATCCGCAATACCGCCGCAAACCGTGTAGCGCGGTGGTGAAGTTCAACGATGCGGTGACGCTGCTCGATGCGGGTATTCCCGATTTAATGGAACACTGGCAGCCGGGGGATTTTCAGCAGTTTTTGCTCACGCATTACCATATGGACCACGTTCAGGGCTTGTTCCCGCTGCGCTGGGGCGTGGGCGAAAAAATCCCGGTGTACGGCCCGCCAGATGAACTGGGCTGCGATGACCTGTTTAAGCACCCTGGGATTCTGGATTTCAGCCACACGCTTGAGCCGTTTGTGGGTTTTACGCTGCAAGCATTACGCATCACACCATTGCCGCTTAACCATTCCAAACTCACGTTCGGTTATCTGTTTGAAACCCCGCACAGCCGCGTAGCGTGGCTGTGTGACACCGCCGGTTTGCCAGAAAAAACGCTGAAGTTTTTAGCCAACAACAAGCCGCAGGTGATAGTGATTGATTGCAGCCATGAACCGCGCCCGCAAACGCCGAAAAACCATTGCGATTTGAATACCGTTATCGAATTGAACCAACACCTCGGCTGCCCGCGCGTGATCCTCACGCACATCAGCCACCAGTTCGATTGCTGGCTAATGGAAAATGAGCTGCCGCAAGGGTTTGAGGCGGGGTTTGATGGGATGGTTATTCCGGTGGATTAGCCGCTTTAACCTTGCTGATCACCAACAGCCGCTGCGGGTGAATTTCGGGATTGATTCCCCATGCGTAAGGCGACCATTTGCTGACAAACTCCTCGGAGCTTTGGATAAGCGACAGTTCGCCCTTTTCTTTTGTGCCATCCCAAATCATGACTTCGTACTGCGGATCGGCAATCGCATCGTTAATACGGTATTCCCAGAAACGGCGACCGTCACCCGTCTGTTCCTGATCCGTCACGATGATTTCGTAAGTTTCCAATAACCACGCAAAAAACAACTTCGCCAGCCCATGCAATGCAGCCTGGTACTCCGGCAAGAATGTTCTCCAGACCATCACCTGCGTACAGTGCGTTTTCTCCGGCACGATATATTTTCCGGTGATGATTTTTACCGCATACGCCGTGATGCCATCTTTAATCAGGCGGCATTGTTTGCCATCAAGCGCCATCATTAAACAATAGCCAGGCGGTGGAACATATCCAGGTAAGCTAAAGAGTGATGCGCCCTTTGACAGAAAGGCTTCCGTGCGTTCATGGTTACGTTCAGAGATGTTGAGTAACCGGTTAAATTCCGTATCGCTGATCAATTTTGGCGTCATCTGTGGTGAAATCCTTATCCCAAGTATGCTTATTTTCCCTTTTTAAGCCAGCGTATTTTTTCGCCACCCTCCCGATATTAGCGGTACTTGTAATGGCTTAAATATCTGCGCGAGAAGAACCATAGCACAGAGAAAAACGAGGATTTCATCGATTTTTAAAGTTGTTTACAGCTTCAGAACCCGACTCGCAAAATGAAAATGTAACGCTGCAAATTCGCATTTTTAAAGCGCCAAAAGTTTCCAGTTAATCAATTTGTCGTGAGAAGTTTTGGGTGGCACTTGCCACCCGATTTTGCTTTAGCGGAAATTAATATCCCGGTCGCTGGTCATGCCGTATAGCTCAAACTTGCGTCCCAGCATTTGTCCACCGTCACGCGTTAGTGGCGTCCAGCTTACTTGCGCACGGCTGCGGGTTGGTGAGGACGAGAAGATATCCAGCGGCACATTGACGTAGAAACCTTTGGTGAAATCCCCTTCCCCGTACTCTTCTTTCGAGACGTTGGTGATGGTCGCGTAGGTACCGACGACCACGCCGCTGTCGAAGCGTTTGGAGATTTCCAGCGTGCCGCCTTTATCTTTCGCCAGATATTGGCCGACGCTCATTTTCACCAGCACATCTTCGGCAAACGGCGGCGTCCAGTAAGCGGTGAGATGCCCGGTTGGCGCGTTGTAATCGGTGAATTTCATCATGTCCAGCGAGCTGGTCCAGTCACGCTGTTTGACGTAGTTAGCGTTGGCACCAATCGCCCAGTTGCTGTCGACCGGGCGGTACAACACTTCCGCGCCCACGCCGCCGTACATGGTTTCGAGATAGCCGCCGTAAACCTGGCCGTACCAACTGTTGCCCAGATACTGGAAGTAGTTGGCTTGCAGGTTGTTGACGTAGACATCGTTCTCGACGTAGTCGCGCACGTGGGTACGCACACGCGGCAGCGTCGAGTCGTTCGGCGGGTTGGTGTAGTTAAATTTGTCGTAGTTATTGGCGATGTTGGCAAACACGCTGCCGGTGGTCAGCAGGTGATCCGTGACCCACCAGTCGGCATTGCCCATCACGCCAACCTGATACATATAGAAGCTTTCAGGGCCGCCAACCGACTGATTCAGCACCGGATTAATCGAGAAATTCACTTTCGATTTATCGATGAAATACCCTTGCTCGGTTTTCTCAGGGATCACCGGTTCGACGCGTTTTTGCACCAGTTGCGTTTCATGCCCCAACGGCTCGCCTTCCAGATGATTTTTGAGGCTGGAGACATCGGTTTCGGTCGTTACCTGCGGCAGGTTGAGGCGCGTTTCGGTGATGCGAATGGTGCGGATATTCTCCGGCAGGTCATTCATGATGATGCGGTTCGCGCGCTCAATGCCTTCGCGAGAGTCGCGATATTTCACCTGCTCGCCCGTCACATACAGCGCGTCACCTTTCACCTGAATATTCGGGTTCGCCAGCCCGGCGTTGTATTTAAGCAGTGTCAGTTGGTTGGCGACCACCGTCGGCTGCAAGATTTCATCCTGCGGTTGCGGCTGGTATTGCGGGCGACGGTTGTCGTTATAACCTGGACGCAGGTCGTTGAAGTTAGTGCGCAATGTCACGCCAAACATCAAGGTATTGCCGCGCTCATAGCTGACGTTAACGTCGGCCCAATCGGCGACACGATAGATAGCGCCGACGTTAAAGTTGCTACGCTGCTCGAGTTTCCCGGCAAAATCCTGAGTGTAGTTATTGCCTTCGTATTCCAGTTTCAGGCGCAGCGGCTGCCACGGCGTCTGGTATTCAACGCCGCCAAACAGCGACGCCGGGCCATGGAACATGCCGCTAAAGTTGAACGATCCCGCCTGGTTGTAACTGTTATCGCGCACGCAGAAGCCGTCGCTCACTTCGCAGAATGGGTTTTTCACGTTGCCGCTGGTGCCCATGTAGCCCCAGCCCATGCCGAGGGTGAAATCGAACGGCCCCCAGGCTTTGCTCGCCACCACATATTCACTGTCGAACAGCCCGGTGCCGCCCAAGTCACGCACGCCCACCGCCACTTGCGGCAGGTAATAGCTCTCTTCCCAGAGGCGCAGTTTCATGTCGAACGCTTTGTCTTTGTAGGTCTGATCGCCCGAGAACGCGTCGACGCTGCTGTATTGTCTGGTGCGCACATCGGTGTAGCGCAAAGTCGTTTCCAGCCAAGGGAAAAGCTGCACTGACGCCGAGTAGAAACGGTACTGATCGTTGTCGCGATAGTTGAGGCTGAACTCGCCTTCAGGTGCCATGCGGGCGGTCGGGGTTTGCAGTAAACCGACGCCGCCGAAGTCTGATTGCGATGGGCCAACGGGAGCCGGGAAAGTTTCTGCCTGGCAGGCGGAAGAAACCGCCAGCGCCAGCAAGCTATAAAGATATTTGTTCTTCATCAATCCGGTCTCCGATGGGTCAGAGAGTTGAGGATTTGCTGATTCAGGTCGTTGAAATCAGAGTTAAAAAGTCGGTCGCTAAAGCCGACAAAAAGGATGCTGCCCGGAGTGAGTTCGACGTGGCGCTTGTTCCAGTAGGCGACGGGCGCTTTTTGCGTTTTGCCGTCGGGGTAAATCACCCAGGCAAAGCTGCGATCCGCACCGCTGAGTTTGTCGATGCCGTCGAGATATTCATCGGCGCTGCGCCCCGCCACAAACGGCTTTTCCCCCGGCGAGCTGACTAATCCCATCAGTGTGATGGTGGTCGGTTGCGGGCCAGCCCACAGGCTGTAATCGCCCTGCAACGGGACGTTGGCACGCGGTCGGACGCGCACCCAATCCGGGTCGAGGTCGACAAACTGCCGCCCGGTGACATGAATAGCCTGCATTTGCTGACGCACGCCGTTGATGGCCGCCGCATCGTCGCCGCTTTCTTCGGCGGCAAATTGGCTGAGTTGAGCGAGTAACTTCTGGTGATTTTGTTCAGCCACTGCCGAGGCCTGGCGTTCGCTGATGACGGCACCCGGCCACCAGGCGTTTGTCAGTGAAGGTTGAGTGACTAAGTCAGCCAGCCGTTCGACGTTGGTGAGTTGTTGATTTTGCGGGTAAATGGTCACGTTCCCGGCGGCGTAAGCGCCGAATGGTAGGGTGGATAAGGTGAGCGCCGCAAAAACGTGTCGGATGACGCTGCGCTTATCCGACCTACTCGGTTTCATAACGCTTTGTTTTTGTAGGGTGGTTAAGCGCAGCGTCATCCACCATGTGTTTGAAGAACGAATCGAGGCTTTAATTTTCATTCTTTCGCCGCCTTCAACAAAATGGTGTTAACCGGCCAATAATCTGGGCCAAGGTATTGTTTCGACTGGCGGATATGGCCTTCGCTGTCAATCCAAAAGCGGTTGTGCCAGCTTTTGCCATCGGCGGTGATTTCTTCATCCAGCACGCGAACCGGCGTGGTGCTTTCAGCGATTTTTAGCGTGTCGGTGCCGTCCCAGGTGAAGGTCGAACGAGCCGTCGCCATACGCACTTGTTTGTGCTCGGTCCAGGCCATTTGCCGCGTCCAGCTTGCGCCATCAATAATTTGATTGGCATTGATCAGCGGGTCGCTTGCCAGGTTGGTGACTTGCTGGAGATTGTCGCCAAGCCCGGTGGTTTTCACGATGCGCCCGTGTTCGGTGACGATCATCGAGCGGTCTTGCGTCACCCATTTTTGTTGGCCGTTTTCGTCATAGGCCAGCACCACAAAGATTTGCGGGCCGTTATTAATGCGCATGTACTGGCTGGCGTAGCGCATATTTTGAATTTCGTCGTGTGTCAGCTGTATGCCGTCGTCACCCATAACGCTGCGCCAGAGCGAGGAGCCCAGGCCTTTGGTGGTGTCGGAACAGGCCTGAAGTAACAGGCAGGAAAGAAGTATTACGAGTCGCTGCACGAGGTTTCCCCGGAGTCGAAATAACCACACCGAAGTGTGGTTAGAGTTAAATCACCCGTGAATTACTGGGTGCTGGTCGTCGTGGTGGTTGTGGTCCCGGTATTGGAACCGTCGCCACCACCGGTTGCAGCCAGTGCTACACCCACTGCCGACCCGACAGTGCTGGCGCTGGTCGCAGTAGAACTACCTGCGGACACAGAAGTAGCTTGTGCGCCAGCTGCTTCACCCACAGAAATCGGGTCAGCATTTGCCGCGCCAGCCGCTGCCAGCGTGAATATGGCGAAAGCGCCATAAAGAACTTTTTTCATAACAATTTCCCTTCATTGAATGAATGGAGGTTGCCCAAAAGAATTTCAGGCGCTTTCGAGTATACACAACAAGTAATAGCGACAGACCGCAACGTGGAATAAGGAGGGAGCTTTAAGATAAATGGAAGTATAACAATATTGGCAATATCGTCATTTCATTTAGATGATAAAAAACAGACAGTTAAAATATAATCAAGCGGAAATATAATCTAATTAATCCGAAAGTAAACCCGCTGAATTATCAGGTTATAGGTGTTTTTAGGATTAACCTCACGCCGGGAAATTAGGCTATTTACGGGGCAAGGGGAATTATCTTATTTAAATAAATAAGCCGACCATAAGGTCGGCTTATATTTAATTCCAGACGTTAATTATGCGCGCCAGGATTTATAACGATTAATCAAACCATTCGTTGAAGAATCGTGAGTGCTGATTTCTGCATTGTCGCCCAGCTCCGGCAGAATGCGGTTAGCCAGTTGCTTACCTAATTCCACGCCCCACTGGTCGAAAGTGAAGATATTCAGAATCGCGCCCTGGGTGAAGATCTTGTGCTCATACAGCGCAATCAGCGCGCCGAGGCTGAACGGAGTGATTTCACGCAGCAGGATGGAGTTGGTTGGGCGGTTGCCTTCAAACACTTTGAACGGCACAACGTGTTCCAGAGTTTTTGGATCTTTACCCTGGTCAGCATATTCCTGCTCAACCACATCGCGGGCTTTACCAAATGCCAGCGCTTCTGTCTGTGCGAAGAAGTTAGACAGCAGTTTTGGATGGTGGTCAGACAGCGGGTTGTGAGTGGTCGCTGGTGCGATGAAGTCACAAGGAACCATTTTGGTGCCCTGGTGAATCAGCTGGTAGAACGCGTGCTGGCCGTTGGTGCCCGGCTCGCCCCAGATGATTGGGCCAGTCTGGTAATCCACCGCGTTGCCGTTACGGTCAACGTATTTGCCGTTGGATTCCATGTTGCCTTGCTGGAAGTAAGCCGCAAAACGGTGCATGTACTGGTCGTATGGCAGAATCGCTTCGGTTTCTGCGCCGAAGAAGTTGTTGTACCAGATGCCAATCAGCGCCAGCAGCACAGGCAGGTTTTGCTCTGCCGGGGTGTTAGCGAAGTGTTTATCCATGGCGTGTGCGCCGGACAGCAGCTCAACGAAGTTGTCATAGCCCACGGACAGAATGATCGACAGGCCAATCGCCGACCACAGGGAATAACGGCCACCGACCCAATCCCAGAATTCAAACATGTTGGCGGTGTCGATACCGAACTCACCGACCGCTTTGGCGTTGGTAGACAGCGCAGCAAAGTGTTTCGCTACGTGCTTGTTGTCGCCAGCGGTTGCCAGGAACCAGTCGCGCGCGCTGTGGGCGTTGGTCATGGTTTCTTGGGTGGTGAAGGTTTTAGAGGCGACGAGGAACAGCGTGGTTTCCGGGTCAACATTCTTCAGCACTTCAGCGATGTGAGTGCCATCAACGTTGGAAACAAAGTGCATGTTGAGGTGGTTTTTGTATGGACGCAGCGCTTCGGTCACCATGAATGGGCCGAGGTCTGAACCGCCGATACCGATGTTCACCACGTCGGTAATCGCTTTACCGGTGTAGCCTTTCCAGTTGCCGCTGATAATGCTTTCAGAGAAGGTTTTCATCTTCTCAAGCACCGCGTTCACTTCTGGCATCACATCTTTGCCATCAACAATGATTGGCGTGTTGCTGCGGTTACGCAGGGCAACGTGCAGCACGGCGCGGTCTTCAGTACGGTTAATCTTCTCGCCAGAGAACATGGATTTGATTGCGCCCTGCAAATCCGTCTCTTTTGCCAACGCCTGCAGCCTGGTCAGGGTTTCTTCAGTGATGCGGTTTTTGGAGTAATCCACCAGCATTGAATCGTCGAACGTCGCGGAAAACTTGCCAAAACGGTCGGCATCCTGAGCGAACAGCTCAGCGATGGTGACGTCTTTCATTTCGTCAAAATGCGCCTGTAAAGCCTGCCATGCAGCGGTCTGCGTTGGGTTGATATTTTTCATAGCGATACCCTTTTGATTTGAGAACTGTGACTGCGGTCAATTGTATATCCACAAAACGGGATTTGTGATGATTTTTCTCCCGTTGCATCGGGAAAACCGTTTCAGATTATGCGTAAGTGAAAAAATGATCGTGTCCATCCGCGCCAGCCGAAGCGGCGTCTACACTGAGAAAAACAGTATGGCGCTGTAAACCAGGTAAGGTAAAAATTTTATGGAACTGTCCGTCCCCCTTTTGTTAGTCATTATTACGATTAGCTCGCTGGCGGCGCAGTGGCTGGCGTGGGCAATCCGGCTTCCGGCGATTCTGCCTTTACTGTTATTCGGCTTGATTCTCGGCCCGTTCACCCATGTGCTTAACCCCGATCAGCTTTTTGGCGAGCTGCTGTTTCCTATTGTTTCCCTCGCGGTGGCGATTATTTTGTTCGAAGGTGCGCTAACGCTGCGTTTTGATGAAATTCGCGGTTTAGGCGGCGTGGTGCGCAACCTGGTGAGCATCGGCATGCTGGCGACTTTCGGCGTGATTAGCCTCGCCTGCTGGTGGCTGCTGGGTTTACAACCGGAACTTGCCGCGCTGGTGGGTGCGGTGACGGTGGTGACTGGCCCAACGGTAATCGCCCCGCTGATGCGCGTGGTGCGCCCGAACGCGGCGATAAACCAGGTGCTGCGCTGGGAAGGGATTGTTATCGACCCGGTTGGGGCGATCTTCACGTTATTGGTTTTCGAATTTATAACGCTGCAACAGGAAGCGGGTTCCAATCTGCATTTGCTGATTATCTTCGCCCAGACGGTGGTGGTCGGTTTAGCCTGCGGCGGGCTTTTTGGCTGGCTGCTTGGCACGGCGTTAAAGCGCGTGTGGTTCCCGGCTTATCTACAAAACTTTGCCGTGCTGGCGGTGGTGTTGCTGACGTTCGGCCTGTCAAACTCGCTGGCGGATGAATCAGGTTTACTGGCGGTGACGGTGCTCGGCATCTGGCTGGCGAATATGCGCGATGTGGATGTCAGCGATATCGTCGCCTTCAAAGAAGAGCTGTCGGCGATCCTGATTTCGGCGCTGTTTATTATTCTGGCGGCACGTCTGGATATTTACGGCGTGCTGGCGATGGGCTGGCCGCTGGTAGTTTTGCTGCTGGTGATTCAGTTTGTCGCCCGCCCGTTGTGTATCGCAATTTCTACTCTCGGATCGTCGTTAACCCTGCGCGAAAAGTTGCTGCTGAGCTGGATTTCCCCGCGCGGGATTGTGGCGGCGGCGGTGAGTTCGTTATTCGCCCTGACGCTGCAAAAAAGCGGTTTTGAAGGCGCCGATAAATTAGTAAGCGTGGTGTTCGCCATTATTATTGGCACCGTGGTGCTGCAAAGTCTGACCAGCGGCCCGCTGGCAAGATGGCTCGGCGTGCAGCAACGCAAACCGGAAGGCGTGCTGATTATTGGCGCAAACACGGTGGCGCGCACCCTGGCTCACGCACTGGTGAAACAAAATATTCCGGTGATCCTCACCGATAATAGCTGGGAATATTACCGCCTGGCGCGCATGGAAGGGCTACCGGCTTATTATGGCAATGCGTGGTCAGAACATGCGGAAAACGTGATCGATTTGAGCAACATCGCACAGGTGCTCGCACTCTCGCCAAACCGCCATCAAAACGCGTTGGCGGTTTATCACTTCAGCCATATTTTTGGCAACGATAAGGTTTTCGCCATCCGTTCCGGTTCCGCTTTAAAGGGGCGCAGCAGCAATGAAAGTGCGCGTTTTCGTCGCCATGAGAAACTTTTTCCAGAAGAAGTCACCTGGAGTAGTTTGAGCAGTCTGTTAGCCAAAGGCGCGACCATTAAAGCGACTCGTCTGAATGAAAATTTTGGCTGGCTGGAATATCTGGAGAAAAATCGCGGCGTAGTGCCACTTTTTGCCCGTCTGGAAGAAGGAAAAACTGTGGCGATAAACGGTAAAACGACACCAACATTGCCTTGTACCTTGATTGCACTGGTGCAGACAGACAAATCCCCGGCTTCCAGGCGTTGACATCTGACGCATAAAATTTTATTTCTATACGGCTACTTGCTCACTTGTGAGTAAGCCAGAAGAGGCGCGCCGCCCAGGTATCGTGTTTGAGGAGCCAATCCGCAGACGACACAGGAGGGGGAGCGGCGCCGAGGTAATATGCGTATGGCAGCGTGTGTTATCGGCCACGGGGGCTGAATCCCTTGGGCTGTCACCAGGAGCATATTGATGCTCCAAAATCCCCAATTTCGCAAAGAAAGCGGGGAGACAAGGTGGGGCGCTTCTGGGTGTATCGTAGTTCAGAGTTTCTATTCTACGTCTGCCCCGTATCCCGCTCTTCCCTTGTGCCAAGGCTGATTAATTTTTTGCCATAACTATGGCTCCCTGACACGAGGCTGTACCGTAATGTCCTATCCACAAACCGTTATTGCCAAATTTGGCGGCACAAGCGTAGCTGACTACGACGCAATGAACCGCAGCGCCGACGTGGTGCTGTCTGATGAAAACGTTCGCGTTGTCGTTCTTTCCGCCTCTGCCGGTATCACCAATTTGCTGGTTGCACTGGCAGGCGGACTGGAAGCTACAGAGCGTTTTGTTAAGCTCGATGCGATTCGCAAAATTCAATACGACATTGTCGAACGTTTGGCTAACCCGCAAATCATCCGCGAAGAAGTCGAGCGTCTACTCGAAAACATCACCACTCTGGCAGAAGCGGCTTCGCTGGCGACCTCAACCGCATTAACTGACGAACTGGTCAGCCACGGCGAATTGATGTCCACGCTGCTGTTTGTGGAAATCCTGCGCGAGCGCAATGTCGACGCACAGTGGTTCGATATCCGCAAAATTATGCGCACCAACGACCGTTTTGGCCGCGCAGAACCGGACGTCGCTACGCTTACGGAACTGGCAAGCCAACAGCTCGCCCCGCGTCTGGAGCAATCGCTGGTGATTACCCAGGGCTTTATCGGTAGCGAATCGAAAGGCCGCACCACCACGCTGGGCCGTGGCGGCAGCGACTATACCGCTGCGTTGTTGGGCGAAGCGTTACATGCCAGCCGTGTCGATATCTGGACGGACGTGCCGGGCATTTACACCACCGACCCACGCATGGTGCCAGCGGCAAAACGCATCGACAAAATTGCCTTTGAAGAAGCGGCAGAAATGGCGACATTCGGCGCAAAAGTGCTGCATCCGGCGACATTATTGCCTGCGGTGCGCTGCGGTATTCCGGTGTTTGTGGGTTCCAGTAAAGATCCGAAAGCCGGTGGCACATTGGTTTGTAACCATACAGATAACCCGCCGCTGTTCCGTGCGCTGGCTGTTCGTCGCAAGCAAACGCTGGTGACGCTTCACAGCATGAGCATGCTGCACTCCCACGGTTTCCTGGCGGAAGTGTTCAACATTCTGGCGCAGCATAATGTGTCTGTTGATTTGGTGACGACATCTGAAGTCAGCGTCGCGCTGACGCTCGACACCACCGGTTCGACATCTACATCCGACAGCCTGTTGACGACGTCATTGCTGACCGAACTTTCGTCATTGTGCCGCGTGGAAGTGGAAGAAAATCTCGCGCTGGTGGCCATCATCGGTAATCAACTGTCGAAAGCCTGCGGCGTGGGCAAAGAGGTGTTTGGCGTGCTCGAACCGTTCAATATCCGCATGATTTGCTACGGCGCATCGAGCTATAACCTGTGCTTCCTGGTGCCGGGCGACGACGCAGAAAAAGTCGTGCAGAAGCTGCATCATAATTTGTTCGAGTAAATGGTGGATGACGCCGACCAGGTCAGTTTGTAGGTCGGATAAGCGCAGCGTCATCCGACAAAACAGTGCACCACACTTTTTAGTCGTTACCGGTAATCATCATCCAGGCGTCGCTCATCTTCCTCAAGCTGGCGGCGCTGATCGTCTAACTGGCGCTGCTGGTCATCGAGCTGGTGGCGTCGGTCTTCAAGCTGGCGATGGCGGTCTTCATACTGACGGCGGCTATCGTCGTTGCGGTTCCTGTCCTGTTCATCCCAACGGTTATCATCGCGGTCATCGTCACGGCTGTCGGCTGGCTTATAGGCGTCGTTTATCGCCTGCGAAATCGACCCCACAATCGAGTTGTCAAACAGGCCATCGAGCGCGTCGGCGTGGGCGATGGTGGACAGCGTCAGGGTGCCGAGCAGCAGTACTGTGGAGTATCGATTCATAAAGCCATCTCATGATAATGATTCGCTAAACGATAAGAAAAAGCCCTGATCCTCAACAGCGGAGAAATCCCAATTTTCCGCCAACATTTACGCAACATAACTTCTTCACCACCCCGGATTAATCCTAAAACATGATCTCCCTCCGTTATTTCAAATAAAGATTGAAACGTTATTTCAAGTTATATGAGTGCCGTGTTTTAATCTTTCCAATTGATTCTAACCATACGGACATGGGGCACTCATATGTCTTACGACTACATAGTAATAGCGGGCTATTTTTTATTAATGGTCGCCATAAGCCTGATATTTAAAAAAATGGCGAACAACAGTACCAGCGATTATTTCCGCGGCGGCGGCAAGATGCTGTGGTGGATGGTTGGCGCAACCGCATTTATGACGCAATTCTCCGCCTGGACCTTTACCGGCGCGGCGGGCAAAGCCTTTACCGATGGCTTCGCAGTGCTGGCGGTGTTTATCGGCAACATGGTGGCTTATCTTTTTGCGTGGGCATACTTCGCTCGCCGCTTCCGTCAAATGCGCGTGGATACCCCAACTGAAGCGGTTCGTCGCCGTTTTGGCCCAGTCAACGAGCAGTTCTTTACCTGGGTGATTATCCCGCTGAGCGTGATTAACGCAGGCGTGTGGTTAAACGGCCTGGGCGTGTTTGCTTCCGCCGTGTTTAACGCCGATATCATCACCACTATCTGGATTACCGGCCTCGCGGTGCTGGCGATTTCAATGCTCAGTGGCGCCTGGGGCGTGGTGGCATCTGACTTTATTCAGACGCTGGTGATCGCCGTGATTTCCGTGGCTTGCGCCGTTGTCGCTCTTTGGGCAGTCGGCGGCCCGGCAAACATCGTGACGGAATTCCCATCCGGCTTCTTCACTGGCCCGGACATGAATTACCCGTTATTGATGGTCGGCACCTTCCTGTTCTTCGTTGTTAAACAGCTGCAAAGTATTAACAACATGCAGGAATCTTATCGTTTCCTGAATGCTAAAGACTCCAAAAACGCCAGCAAAGCGGCGCTGATGGCGCTGCTAATGATGTTGGTTGGCGCGGTGATTTGGTTTATTCCACCGTGGGCGACGGCGATTTTGTACCCGAATGCGGGCGCACAATATCCAGAGCTGGGTGCGAAAGCCCGTGATGCGGTTTACCTGGTGTTTGCCCGTGAAGCCATGCCGCTGGGCACTGTGGGACTGCTGATGGCGGGCCTGTTCGCCGCCACCATGTCTTCAATGGATTCCGCACTTAACCGTAACTCCGGCATCTTCGTGCGCAGCTTCTACGCCACGATTGTGCGTAAAGGCAAAGCAACCGACAAAGAGCAACTGCGTGCAGGCCAAATCGCCTGCCTGGTCAACGGCTTGCTGGTTATCTTTATGGCGCAGTTCTTTAACTCGCTCAAACACCTCAGCCTGTTCGACCTGATGATGCAAGTCGCGACCCTGCTGCAATCGCCGATTCTGGTGCCATTGTTCTTCGGTATGCTGATTCGCAGAACGCCTTCCTGGGCTCCGTGGGCAACCGTGGTATTCGGTCTGGGCGTCTCGTGGATGGTGGTTGATGTGTTCACACCGCAGTACGTCATGTCCTGGTTCGGCGTTGAAACACTGACTGGCCGTGAAGTGAGCGAGCTGAAAACCATCATTCCAATCGTGGCACATCTGGTGCTGACCGGCGGCTTCTTCTGCCTGAGCGCGCTGTTCTATAAGCCGCAGGCTGACAAAAACGTCGCCGCAACCGATGCGTTCTTTAAAGATATCGAAACCGAGTGTGTCGAAGACAGCGAGCAAGACATCGTTGACCGCATGCAGCGTAACAAGCTGGGCGACCTGACCATCTACATGGCAGCGGGTTTGTCTCTGATGATGCTGATTCCCAACCCAATGTGGGGCCGCCTGCTGTTCCTGGCCTGCGCCGCAGTGGTGTTTATCGTCGGATACGCCCTCAAACGCAGTGCGCGAATTGATGAAGTGAAGGCGATACTCAAACCTGCGACGCAAACGCCACGCTGACAGTTCGCCAACTCTCTCAAAGCCACCGCCTGCCGGTGGCTTTTTTTATCCTTTCATTCACATGTTTTTAACACTATTTAGTAACGCATTATGTCTCAAATAATCGCTTTTATTAGCAATACAAATGTATTGTGCGTTATTCGCACTAAATCACTGCGAATGGCTATTTCCAATAGAAGCGAAATAATGCGTTAAATCATCGAATGAGAATGATCCTTACCCTCTCGCAATTTAAAATAAATTAATCACAACACGGTTGTTTATTATTAGCCTGGGCAATAATAACGTTATTTCCTCTTTATACGTTCTCACCCTTCCGCTCTAAATCCTTACAAAAATCACCAGAATACCCTCCGGCGATATCAGCCAATACATTCGTAAATATTATGTAATAAGACTGACTAATACATTCATATTATGTAAACACAATGTATCATTACCTTAATGCTACCGGTGCTGCTAACAGAGTGATGTGCTATGTCGATACAAAGAAGAGCTAATACTACCCGCCCTCGCAGTCACCGCTTTGCTCTGGAGCCGCGCCAGTTGTTCGATGGTGCCGCCGTTGCTGAAGCCGCGAGCCATGCAGATAATCCGCTAGACGCGCAGCATCACGATAATGCCCCGGACGCCTCCAAAGCGGTGTTTGTCCCACCGGCCCCGGCTCCTGCGCCCGCGTCCATTACCGCGCCAGCCCCTGCCGACGCCTCTGCGCCGCACGAGGTGTATGTCGTCGACAGCCATGTGCAGAACTGGCAATCGCTGGTCAGCCAGTTGCCAGAAGGCAGCCGCGTGCTGGTGCTGGACTCAAATCAGTCCGGGCTTGAGCAGATTAATGACGCGCTAAAAAACGATAAAAATATCACCGCGCTTCATATCATCAGCCACGGTGCGAATGACGAAATCACTCTCGGTAGCGACAAACTTAACGAAAAAACCATTGCGCAGTATCAGCAGCAATTAGAAACGCTGGGCGAAAAGCTCACGAATGACGGCGATATTCTGCTGTACGGCTGTAACGTCACCGAAAAAGACACCACGCTTATCACCCGCATGGCGGATTACACCCATGCGGATGTTGCGGCGTCGAATGATGAAACCGGCAGCGCGGCAAAAGGCGCTGACTGGGCGCTGGAATCCCATGTCGGGGAGATTGAAACGCGGTCATTGTCCCTGGCTTATGACGGCGTACTGCAAGCGCCAGAACTGACGATCGCTAAACCCGACATTGTGGTTTCTGAACCTACAACGCTTCATCCGGGCGCGGAAACCGGGGCTTTTATCGGCCTGACACTCACGCCAAGTGACGATGCCAACATCGTCATCACCGTGAAATTAAGCAACACCGCAGCGGGGGATTTGGTCAACGGCAGCGAACGAGGGAAATCCCTCGAATACCTCGGGCCGATGGAAAATGCCCAGGCCTGGCTCGATGCGCTGAGATTTACCGCGAGCGACACAGAGCTTGGCAATCAGTCCGCCTCCACCGATGTGGTGTTTGAGATGTTGACGTTATCGGGCGGCGCAACGCTGATGACGCATGTCACCATTACGCCCGCCAACGACCCGGTAACCGTTCCCGATAGCACGTTAACCGTGCCGGAAAGAAGCGGCACAGGCACCGTCATCACGCAAACCACGCTGGCCGCTTTCGACCCGGATGTGAACGCGGGCGCGCAAAGCAATTCGCAGATTGTCTACAGCCTGACGGCGATTCCGCAATATGGTTATCTGACGCTTAACGGCACGCGCCTCGGCATCGGTTCGGTGTTTACTCAGGCCGATGTCAACTCGGGCGCGCTGAGATATTTCCACACCGCGACGGGCACTGCGCAAAACACCGCCGACGGTTTTTCCGCCAAAGTGAACGATGGCGCCACGCCGATCGGTGATTCCGATACTGTTAACGTCACGCTGGAAATTGCGCCAGAAAACCAGCCGCCAACCATTAGCGGCGGCGGCATTGTCTATGAAGGCCAGCCTGCGAATGCCGTTGGCACCGGTAATGTCGGGCAATATATTGTGGCCGATGGCGGCGGCGATACTCAGGACACCAGCCTTACCTTAACCATTACCTCGCTGCCCTCCCACGGCACGCTCTATTTCAAGGGCGTTCCGGTGTTTCTCAATCAGCAAATTGATTACGGCGAGCGCAACCTTCTGACTTACGCCAATGACGGCGAAGACAATCAAACACAAGATACCTTTGGCGTGCGCGTCACCGATTTGGGCGGCGGCACAGCCACGCCTGCCAGCAGCGATACGGTGATTAGACTCGATATTCAGGCGGTGGATGATGACCCGGTTCTGGATGCCGATTCCACCCTGCATGCCGATGTGGTGCCAGGCCCGGCGGATGTCACGCTCACGCCCGAAATGCTCACCAGCGTGGATATCGACTCCTCGGCAGAACGCGTCAGTTTTATTGTTGATACCGCGGGCCTGACGCACGGCTATCTGACGCTCAACGGCCTGCGTTTACAGACCGGCGATACGTTCAGCATGGAAGACGTGCTTGAAGGCAAAGTCGTCTATTCGCAATATCTGAATGCGCAACCCGGCGGCATCGACGTGTTTAATTTCCGCGTGATCGACCACTCGACCGCGCTGCGCTGGAATGCCGATGGCACCACGTTCACTCGCCAGGGCGGGATTTGGGATGGCAATTCCCCAACCGACCAGCTCACTCACTTCCAGTTCACCATTGGCCTGGTGCGCCTCGCGACCAACCCGACGCCGGATAACGTGCCGCCGTGGAGCGTTCCCGATAGCTCAACAAGTTCCGGTTATATCGGCTCCGACCCCGGCAACCCAACGCTGCCGCCGCACGGTTCCATTAACGAAGGCGGCTCGTTGACGCTTACTGGCACCGGAAACATCTCCGCTTCCACGCCGGGCATGAGCTACATCGTGCAAGGCGTCAGCCCCGATCAAATTGTTTATACCTATCTGGGGACGGATGCGGGGCAAAGCGGCCTGACCATCATGAAAAGTGATGGCAATGGCGGCATGGTGGTGGTGAATGCGTTTGGCTCTTTCACTCAGGCTCAGCTCGATGCGGGGCAAGTGCGTATCGTTCATAACGGCGGGGAAAATTTCGAATTTACCGCACACTTCTCGGTTTCCGCCGGGCAAGTGACGCTGGATGCGCGTGGCAACCCGATTCCTGTCACCTGGAATCCAGACCTTAAAATCTTCGTCACTCCGGTTAACGATGCCCCGGTGATCACCGGCTCTGCCAACACCGTTATCGCCGAAGGTGATACGGTTTATATCACCACTTCGCAGATTAATTTAAGCGACCCGGACGACGCCAACAGCGGCTCGTCATGGGAAACCGTTTCAAGCATTAACGGCAGTAATAACTACGCGCTTAATAACGAAGTGGCCGGCGATAACGCGCTGAAAATCGTCTTTCAGTCGCTGCCCACCGGCGGCGTGCTGCAATATTTGAAAGGCACCGAATGGGTGACGATCACCAGCGCCGACATCGGCACGCTGAAACTGGATGCCAGCCTGCTGAAAAGCGATAACACCAGCGGGCTGCGGTTTGTCAGCAACGGCTCAGAAGTGCGTAACACTAGCTTTATCGTGACGGCAGTTGACCGTTGGGGCGAGTCGTCTGCGACCAACGCCACTGTCGGCATTACCATCACCAACGTCAACGACGGCCCGCAGATCCCGACAACGCCTGACAGCCCGGATATCGTGGTG
Organism: Buttiauxella izardii; assembly: GCF_003601925.1. Lineage (GTDB taxonomy): Bacteria > Pseudomonadota > Gammaproteobacteria > Enterobacterales > Enterobacteriaceae > Buttiauxella > Buttiauxella izardii. The sequence continues at coordinate 41,288 of NZ_QZWH01000020.1, read as the reverse complement.
CCGCCAGATTCGCCAAACAACATCGGCGGCCAGCCTGCCAACAACCCGGCAACGGTGGTGGAAGGCGGCTACGTTCAGCTCAATAATTCACAGCTTCAGGCCTACGATCCGGACAGCTCGCCGGAGCAGGTGCAATTTACGATTTCCACCGTCCCGGCTCACGGACGCCTCGCCTACTCCACCGATGGCGTCAATTTTAGTTTCCTCGGCAGCGGTTCCACGTTCACCCAGGCGGACATCAACAACGGCCATATTTATTACCTGAATAATGGCGATGAGACGACGGGCACCGGCCAAAACGCCGATGGTTTTAACTTCACGCTGTCGGATGGTGACAAAGAACAGGCCGGTAATCACTTCGCGATTAACGTCACGCCAACTAACGATAAACCCACCGTCACCGCGCCTTCCGGGCCAATTGATGTCGGCGGCGGCACACATGCGGTCAACGGTTTTAAGGTGGCTGACCCGGATATCGCCAGCGGCTCCAGCGCCAGCGACCACATCGAAACCACCGTGCGTCTGTTGCACAGCAATGGCAGCGCCTTTAGCCAGGCCGAATACAACGGCATCGTGCTGGCGGCGGCGACAGGCACCGGGGCAACCGTCACTGGCGGCGTGAATGGCTATTTAGTGATCACCGGCACCGTCGCGCAGGTTAATGCCGCGCTGGCGGGTTTGACCGTCACCTTCCCTGACGATCGCAACGCACAATATCAAGTGCAGGTGATCACCGACGATCGCCTGCGCGACAACAACGGCAATTTAACTGGCACCGCCAACGGCGGCCCGGTCAACCAGCCTGCCACGCCATCGTTTGGCACCCCGCCCGGCACCGTCGATGGCAATACTTACAACTGGTATGCGGACGGCGTTCCGGCCAGCAACGGCAATATCAGCGCCAATAAAGTGGTGATCAACGCCTCGGAAACCAACGATTCCGGCTCGCTGGTGGTGAATGTCCCCGACAAAACCACTTTTGAAGATCAGCCTGGGTTTATCGGTGGCGGCATTGTGATTACAGACGATGAGTCCACTGCGTTCGGTAAACCGGTCACCGTCACGCTCACCGTTCCACAAGGAACGCTGGGGATTGGCGGTGCGAATGATGACAGCCTGACGACGATCGACGGCGTGACGATTCAGGGCGATAACAGCGGAACCTTGATTCTGACCGGCACCGCCGATGCCATCCAGGCTTTGCTTAACAACTCGACCAATGGCCTGACTTACCTGAGCGCGAAAGACGCCAACCATGACCAGAACGGTACGGCAGCGGGCGATGTCACACTTAACATTCACCTCGACACGTCAACCGCAAGCGTCGGGAATACCACCAGCGTAGTGCCCGCCGATGTGCAAATCGCGATAACCATTACGCCAGTGAACGACGCGCCCACCGTCACCGCGCCAACGGACACCATCCTGCTCGATAACAACGACCCTGGCGGCAATAACGTCGGCGGGTTTGTGATTAGCGATCCGGATGTTTCAGATGCGGGCGGCATTGCGACGGGCGAGCAGAATATTGTGCAAGTCACGGTGCGGATTACCGATCAAAACGGCAATCCGTTCCAGGTTTTGCAGTATCGCGACCAGCAAAACTCGGCGGTGAATATCTCCTCGCTGAACACCACTTCGGGCGTGACGGTGCAAACCACCAGCCCGGACGGCACCAACCCGCCATCAAATGGCGTGAATGCCCCACTGGTGATTACCGGCACCCTCGCTCAAATCAACGCTTATCTTGCACAATTGCAGGTACGAATGAGCGGCATCCAGGTTGATGATGCCGACCAATATTTCCGCGTCGAAGTGATTGTCGATGATCGCGTGCGTGATGCCAGCGGCAACCTGACAGGCACCGCCAACGGCGGCGATAACATAGGGCCAGGCGGCGTCGGCACAGTTCCGGTGCCAACTACGGCAATCAGCCCGTATGGCGCGATTCCTGCGGGGCTGACGGAAAACGTCACCTCCGTTTACCGCACCGTTTTCCAGAGCAGCATCAACGACCCGACGCATATAGATTTAGGTGGCTCCCCGGTGCTCGCCACCGATGAACGCAGCGCGACCGTGACGCTGCCGAAAATTACCCTCAGCGATGTGGATGCGGGCAGCCAGAGCATGACTGTCACCGTGAAACTCCCGGCTGGGTTTACCTTTGTCGCTCCAACCGGCAGCGGCGGCACCGTCACTGGTGCAGGCACCGACACGCTGACGTTTACCGGTTCATTCGCGCAAATTAATACTTACCTGGCAGCGCTGAAAGTCTCGCTGCCGGACGCGCCAGGCACGGCCAACCGTTCTGACTGGAACGGCAATTTTGGCGTGACGGTGACGGTGAACGACGGCGGGAACTCAGGTTCACGCCCGGTGACGTTGCCAAACCTGACCGATCCCAATGCCGACCCAGGACAGGTCGAGTATGAAGATGGTCCTGGCGGCACCTCTTCGGCGCTGGTCACCACGCGCATCTTTACCTTCACGGTCAATCCGGTAAACGACGCACCGCTGGTCGTCGGCACGCCGACCGTGACTATCCCAACGCTTGAAGAAGACACGCTCGGCAATACGCTCAGCGGCCAGACCGTGAATAACCTGTTTAGCGGCTTGTTTAACGACCAGCACGATACCATCGATAACTCGGCAAACGGCGGCGCTGGCGGTTCGAGTGCGGATAACTTCTACGGCGTGGCGATTACGCAACTGACCACCAACGCCGCGCAGGGTGAATGGCAATATTCCCTTGACGGAATCAACTGGATTGCGGTCGGCAACCGCAGCGACAGCAACGCGTTAATTCTCACGGCGACTTCGTCACTGCGCTTTGTTCCGGCGGCCAACTACTTCGGCAACCCGGCAACATTAGGCGTGCGGCTGGTGGAAACCAACCTCAACGGCGATAAATCCACCACGCCGACGGTGCCGACGAACGGCAGCGTGACCAATATCAGCGGCGCAGGCGGCCACGGCGGTAGTTCGATTTACAGCGAAACCGTGGTTACGCTCAGTACCGTCGTCACCAACATTAATGACCGCCCGACGCTGGGTGATAAAACGCTGATCATCGCCGAAGATACCAACGGCACGCAGACGGTCGGCCAATTGTTCCAGTCGGTTTACGGCGATGCGACGGATAACCAGAGTGCGATTGCCGGAGGCGGGAACGCCAGCGGCGCGTTGAGTCATATCGCGATTTACGGCAATACCACCGACGCCAGCAAAGGCCAGTGGCAGTATTTCGATGGCACAACCTGGCAGGCGATTCCGTCCGATGTTGAGCCGAGTAACGCCTTCGTGCTGGCAAGTAACACGCAGATGCGCTTTGTGCCAACCGCCGATTACAACGGTTCGGTGAGCGGCGGCCTGCAACTGCGCGCCTCGGATACCACCGACACCAGCGGCAGCGGCAGCGGCATCTTTGGCGGGCGAGTGAATTTCTTCGACTTCGCCAGAGATAACGACCCGACTTCGCACTGGTCAAACACCGCGACACTGACGGTCAGCATCACGCCCGTGGTGGATGCGTTTAACGACACCTTCACCACGCACGCCAATGTTCCGCTGGTTAAAAACGCCAGCGATCTGTTAGCGAACGACACCTTTAGCAGCGGGGATGTGACCCTTACCGGAATTGCGCAGCAGCCGACTAACGGTACGCTGACTTACGTCAACGGCGTGCTGACCTATACGCCGAACCCTGGCTTCGTCGGCACCGACAGTTACACCTACACCGCCGTCAGCGGTGGTGTTTCCGAAACCGCCACGGTGACGATAACTGTCACTAACCTCGCGCCAATTCCGACGAACGACAGCAAGACGCTCAACGAAGATACCTCCGCCACTGGCAACGTGCTCACCAACGACCGCGACCCGGATGGGGCCGTCGACACGCTAAGTGTCAAAACCTTCACCGTCGAGGGGCAAACTTACGCGGTGGGCACCACGGTCACGCTGGCTGACAGCCACGGAACACTGATCGTCAATGCTGATGGAACTTACGCCTACACACCAGGCGGCGACTGGCATGGCGATATTCTGGTGAACTATGTCGTGACCGACGGCAACATGAATGGCGACAGAACCGCAACGCTGAACCTGCATGTTAACGCGGTAGACGATGCGGTGGATAACATCGAAAAAGAGCACACCGGAACGGTGATCACCACCGATGTGCTGGCAAACGATAAATTCTCGAATGCCGATAAAACCATCACCGGCTTCACCCAGGGCGAATACGGCACGGTGACGCGCGGCCCCGGAAACTCGCTGATTTACACCCCGACGCCGGGCTATGTCGGCCAGGATAAATATACCTATACCATCACCAGCGGCGGCATTCAGGAAACCGCCACCGTGTTTATCCTGCTGACTAACACGCCGCCAACGCCGACCGCCCAGGTGGCGTCAACGCCGGAAGATACGGCGCTGAAGGGCGACGTGCTGCATAGCATTATCGACCCGGACGGTGATCCGTTACACGTCACCGACTTCCAGATTGCGGGCATCGCAGGAACCCATCTGGCCGGTGAAAGTGTGGTTATCGCCGATAAAGGCACCTTTATCCTGCGGGCCGACGGCACCTATAGCTTTGTGCCCATCGCCGACTGGAACGGCATCGTGCCCACCATCACCTTTAACGTGTCGGATAACACTTTTGATCCGCCAACCCAAAGCACTTTGGATATTACCGTCACGCCGGTTCAGGACTTCGTCAACGATTCAGTGACGACGCATGCCGGAACGCCCGTCAATATTGACGCGCTGCATAACGACCGCTTCAGTAATGCCAACGCCACCATCACGGATACCAGCACGCCGCAGCATGGCACGGTGAGCATCGTGGGGAATAAGTTGGTTTATACGCCGAATGCTGGATATGTCGGCGAAGACTCGTTCACCTACACCGTCACCAGTGGCGGCGTGCAGGAAGTCGCCACGGTCACCGTCACGATGACCAACACCCTGCCGTCGGTGCCGGACGTGTATGTCTCCACCCTCGAAGATCGTCTGATCTTCGACACCCTGCTGGGCAATGCGACGGATATCGACAACGACACTTTGCGCATTACGACATTCACCATTAACGGCGTCGATCACCCCGCTGGGTTGGGCGTGGTGGACATTCCCGGCATGGGAAAAATCACCATCACCGCTGAGGGTTTGTATATCTTTAGCCCATTGGCGGACTGGAATGGCGTGGTGCCGCCGATTACCTTTACCGTCAGCGATGGCAATCAGGGTAGCGAAGTGAACGGCACGCTGGTCATTACCGTCAGGTCGGTGGTGGATATCGCGCCGGATCAGGCCACCACCCACTCTGACGACGCCGTCATTATCGACGTGCTGGATAACGACACCTTCGTCAACCCAGACCAAACCATCACGGTTTCAGGCACCAGTGCGCAAGGCGGCAGGGTGGAAGTGCTGTCGGATAACACCGTGCGTTACTCGCCACCGGCAGGCTATGCGGGGCGCGACAGCTTTAGCTATTCCGTCACCAGCGGCGGCATTACCGAAACCACCATCGTGACGATTGTCGTCACCAACGAATCGCCATTAACCGGCAATATGCAGTTGACGATGAACGAAGACGGTACGCCACTCAGCGGCACGCTGGATGTGACCGACCCGGACAACGACGTGCTGCGCGTGACCTCGTTCCAGATCGACGGCATTACAGGCAGTTTCCCGGTGCTGAATTTAAGCGGCCCAACCGTGGTGGACATTCCAGGCGTCGGGACATTTACGCTCGGTTATAACCGCCAATACACCTTCACGCCGCTGGCTGACTGGAACGGCATCGTGCCGCAAATCAGCTATACCGTCACCGATGACAACGGCGGCGCGCCGGTCATCGGCAAAATTGACATTGCGGTGAACGCGGTGAAAGACACCGTCGATGACAATGTGACGATGCACGCCGGAACCAGCAATACCACCAACGTGCTTGGGAATGACCTGTTTAAGAACCCGGATCGCGTCGTCACTGGCATCGTCACCAAAGCGCAACACGGCACCGTCACTTTTAGCCCGGATGGCAATATTATCTACACGCCTTCAGCGGCATTTGTCGGCACCGACAGTTACACCTACTCCGTCTCCAGCAACGGCACGGTCGAAACCGCCACGGTATTGATCACCGTGACCAACGAAGTTCCGGTTGCTCAGCCTGATGCGAAATCAGGTGACGAAGACACGACGATTATCGGCAACGTGTTAGATAACGATAGTGATGCCGACAACGACACGCTACGCGTCACCAGCTTTACGCTGCTCGGCGACTCGGTTTCTCGCCAGGTGGGCAATCCGGTATTTATCTCCGGGCAAGGGCAATTCACCCTGAATGCCGATGGCAGCTACTCGTTTGAACCGATCAAAGACTGGAACGGAACGCTGCCGGTCATTACTTATCAAATTAGCGATGGGCGCAACGGCGGCACCGCCAGCAGCACGTTGACACTCTCCGTCACACGCGTGGCGGACATCGCTCCTGATGACGCGACGACACACGCCGGGAAGCCCGTCATTATTGACGTGCTGGCTAATGACACCTTTGAAAATAGCGATCACCAAATAACCGCCACCACCAACGGACTGCACGGCACCACCACCATCGTGAATGGCAAAGTGATTTACACCCCGGTGGCCGGTTTTGTCGGTACGGATATTTTCGGCTATACCGTCACCAGCGGCGGCGTGCGCGAAGTGACATTCGTCAACGTCACCATCACCAACACGCCGTCCGTGGCGGTTGATGACCCTGCTTCATCGCCGGAAGATGCGGTTGCCAGCGACAATGTACTGACCAACGACAGCGACGTTGACGGCGACAAACTCACCCTCACCGGCTTTACCGTGGATGGCACCACAATTTATGCGGCGGGTGGCTCACTGACTATTCCGGATAAAGGCGTGTTAGTGATGAACGCCAACGGCGACTGGACGTTCACGCCGGTCGCCGACTGGAATGGCACGTTGCCAGAAATCACCTATTTCGTCAGCGACGGCAATAACGGCGGCGAATCTAACGCCAAACTGCGCATTGTCATCACCGAAGTCCAGGACGCTTTTGACGATAGCGTGACGGTACACGGCAACAGCTCCGTCACCAGCGACGTGTTCGCCAACGACACTTTTGCAAACGGCGATAAAATCATCCAGAGCGTGACGCAAGGCAGCAACGGCACGGTCACTATCGTCAACGGCAAAATCACCTATACGCCAAACGCCGGTTATGTCGGCACAGATAGCTATTCCTACACGGTTTTGAGCGGCGGTATTCAGGAAACGGCGACGGTTAACGTGACGGTGGAAAACACCCTTCCGATAACGCGCCCGGATCTCAACATCACGCCGGAAGACACCATCGTGACGGGCAATGTGCTGCAAAACGACACGGATGCCGACAGCGATCCGCTCACCGTGACGCAATTTAGCGTTGCCGGGCAAACGGTCGCCGCCGGGAGCAGCGTCACTCTGGCGGGCGTCGGGGCATTTACTTTACGCAGCGACGGTAGCTACACGTTAACGCCCGTTGCCGACTGGAATGGCGTTGTCCCAATCATCACTTACAGCATTAACGATGCGCTCAATGGCGGCAACGCCACCAACACGCTGACCATCATCATCGCGCCAGTGGCTGACATTAATGCCGATAACGCCACCAGCCATTCGGGCAACCCGGTGACTACCGACGTACTCGCCAACGACAACTTCGAGAATGCGGATGCCACGATTTCCGCCGTCACCAACGGCGCAAATGGCACTGCCGTCTTGCAGCCAGACGGGCAGATTATTTACACCCCGCGCAGCGGTTTTGTCGGCACCGACACTTACACCTACACCGTCACCAGCGGCGGCGTCACCGAAACCACCACCGTCACCGTGCTCGTCACCAACAGCGTGCCGATCGTCAATCCGGAAGGAGTTATCACGCCGCAAGGTGACGCGGTTTCCGGCAACCTGTTGACCAATGATTCCGACCCGGACGGCGACCCGATTCATCTGTCCAGTTTCCGAATTGCTGGCCAAACCTACAGCGCGGGCGAAACCGCCGTACTGGCGGGAATTGGCAGCCTGACGGTGCTGCGCGATGGCAGTTACCGGTTTGTGCCGCAAGGCAGCTTTAATGGCTTCGTGCCGCCGGTGACTTACACCGTTAGTGACAGCAACGAAGGCGGCGAATCCCGCAGCATATTGCGCATTCTGGTGGCTCCATCGGTAGAAATTCAGGTGCATGAAGATGGCCTGACGCCGCTGGATCCGGGCGCTCAGGAAGTGAGTGGCACGCTCAATGTGCTGTCGCTGGATAAACTGCAAACCTTCACTTTCCAGGGGCGCGTGATCACCGCCGAGCAGCTGCTACGCCTCAATCCGCTGTCGCCAATCACTATCGAAACCGTGACCGGCACCATCACGCTGCTGGCGTATTACAGCCCGACGGACGGCGAAGCGCACATTGATTACCGCTTCACCCTGCGCGGCGCAGTGTCGCAGCCTGGGTTTGTCAGCACGTTTAACGATTATGCCGTCGAGGTGAACGGAATCACGGTCGGCCAGTTGCGCATTACGGTGTTTAACGACAACCCTACCGCCACCGACGACGGCGCGGAAATCGTGCAGGATCAAGGCCAAACCTCCGCCAGCGGCAACCTGTTTACCGATGACCGCATTGGCGCGGATGGCCCGGCGAGCAACGGGCCAGTCACGGGTGTGAGTTCAGAAAACACCGGCAACGCGGGAACCATTGACGGCAATACCAACGGGCAATACGGCACGTTGTTCCTCGATAGCCAGGGCAACTGGCAATACCAGGTCAACAGCAGCGACCCGCGTGTGGCCTCGCTTGAAGCCAACTCCACACTAAGCGAAGTGTTCGTTTACACCATCACCGACAGCGACGGGAACACCAGCGAAGCGCGGTTAACCATTTTGATTCATGGCGTCACCGCGATGCCGAACACCGACGACCGCAATGGCGACCAGATCTTTGGCCTTGAAGACGAAGAAGAGCTCTCGACATACCGCCAAAGCTACGAGCCGGGCTTGTTTATTCTGCCGCTGGTCTATGATTTACAAAGTGACTCGGTTCGCTTGCAAACCCGGCTTAACAGCCAGTTTGCGGCCTACGGTTACGGCATCGAACACGCTAACGCCCCGGTGATGCAACAGGCCGTGTTATTTAGCCGTTGGTACAACGACACCCGCGAGCAGCGCACGCTGCCAGGCCTTGCCAGCAACGGGCTGGGGCAAAACTCGCTGGGGAATTCCTTCGGCCCGTTTGCCGTAGGGCAGCCTGAAGAACGTGCCGTCGAAGCGCCTGTGGCAGTGGCGCAGCAAGGGGCACAACCGATTGAGATTCCGACGGTTATCGCGCTGGGAGCGCAGCCGTTAACCGCACAACTGGCGGCGTTGGAAAAACAAACTTTGGCGTCCGGGAAACCTATTGCAGTCCCGACAATCACTCGCCGCTAAAGGCTTAGAGCAACTGTTTAAGATGGAAATAACAATGATGAACGCAACCATGTTGGCTAAAGCGACAGAAAAAAAGCGTGGCGTGCCGTTAATCAAACCGGTTGCCGGGTTGATGGCGGTGCTGATTTTGGCGGGCTGCGGCACCATTAAACCGGAACCGATGACGCAGGATGAAATCACCGCGCGAGTGAATCGTGACCGGGCAGAAATGTACCGTGGGCAAGAGGCGCTACACGGCCCGATGACGTTGTCCGACGCCATGGCGCGCGCGTTAAAATATAACCTCGATTATCGCTTAAAGATGATGGAAACCGCGCTGTCACGCAGTTTGCTCGATGTCTCGCAGCAAGACATGCTGCCAAAACTGATGGCGGATGCGGGCTATCGCTGGCGTAACAATGATTCGGGCGGCACCAGCATTGGTATTGATGACGGGCTGGTCAGCTTGCGTCCGTCGACTTCGGAAGAGCGCGAACACTATCTTTCCAGCGCCACGTTTTCCTGGGATCTGCTCGATTTCGGCATGAGCTATTTCCGCGCCAAACAGCAGGCCGATGAAGTCAACATCGCCGAAGAACGCCGCCGTAAAGTGCTGCAAAACATCGTGCAGGAAGTGCGTGATGCCTACTGGCGTGCGCTGGGCGCACAGCGCCTGCTCGACGAAACTCAACCGCTGGCGGAACAAATCGCCCAGGCGCTGGATAAAACCCGTGAAGCGGAACAAGCCGGAATCCTGCCGCCAATCGAAGGGCTGGAATACCAACGCGCCCTGCTTGATGCCATGACGCTGCTGAACCAAAAACGTCAGCAAATGGAGCTGGCGAAAAGTGAACTGACGGCGCTGATCAACTTGCCGCCGGGCACGCCGCTGGTGTTGCAGGACACGCCAACGCCGCTCGCGCCTGCGCCAACTAACATCGACAAGCTCGAACAAATGGCGCTGGAACGCCGCCCGGAACTGCGCGAAGAAGACTACAAAACGCGTATCGACAGCTATGAAACCAAGCGCCAGATTGCGTCGCTGTTCCCGAACCTGAACCTGTTCGCCGGGCTGAATTACGACTCCAACGACTATCTTTACAACAACAACTGGATTGAAGGCGGCGTGGGTGTCTCGATGAACCTGTTCAAACTGCTGAGCATTCCGGCGATCAGCACCGCCAACGATGCCCGCGCACAAACCGACGATGCCCGCCGCATGGCGCTGAGCATGGCGGTTCTGACGCAGGTGCGCGTGGCGACCGAGCGCTACAAACTGGCCTCGTATGACTTCCAGATTGCCGAGCAGTCAGCGCAGGTGGATCAACGGCTGGCGAGTATTTCCCGCGCTGGTTCTGACAACTCGCTAACCAGTGATTTGGAAACATTGAGAACCCAGGCGCGTTCAATCGTGTCGCGCTTCCAGGAAGCCTCGTCTTACGCCGAAGCGCAGGCGGCTTACGGGCGCGTGCTGAACTCCGTCGGTATTGATTTATTGCCGGATCAAGTCACAAAGACCGACGTTGCCAGCTTATCGCGCCAAATCTCTACCAGTTTGCGCCAGCAAGAAAGCAGCGTCTTTGCCCGTAGCGCAGGCGTTACCGTGGAGAAACATCCGATTGCCATCCAGATTGGGCGCGTGCCGTCTGGCGTGTCGCGCGGGGCCGTCGAGCAATCGGTGGGTCGCGTCATCGAAGCCAATCACCTGTCACTTGAGCCATCGCCAAAAAGCCTGAATCTGCAAATGAGCTTTAACACCGGAGCCAGCAACGGCACGCGTAAAGGCGTGTGGACGATGCGCGTCATTGATGCCGACGGTGCCGAAGTGCTGACCCGCCAGTACACCAGTTATCTGCCAAACGAAACCAGCACGCGTTCGATTACCGCGCTGGCCGAAGCGGCAACGTTATCGATTACCAGTGATTTGCAAAGGCTTGCAGGAGCACCACCTGTTTTAACCGCAACGCCATGAGGTTGATTATGAATAACAATAAAACCACGATGAATGGTTTTCGTAGGTCGGATAAGCGCAGCGTCATCCGACAAAAATTTATCGCCGGGTTAATCTGCTTACTGTCCGGTTTATCCGCACCCGTTTTTGCTGCGGACGGCAACACCACCGTGCGCTTCCTGGTGCTCGCCAACCGCGAAAGCCCGCTTTCGAGCGTGGTGCCGGGGCGCATGGCGAAAATCAACGTACAACTTGGCGATGCGATCACCAGCGGAAAAGTGCTGGCGACCATGGACTGTAGTGATTTAGTGGCACGTAAAAATGCCGCCGAAGCGGAATATCATGCCGCCCAACTGCGCTACGAAGCCAAAGCAAAACTGCAAGGATTACAATCCGCTGCCGCGCTGGAAGTGGGTTTAGCCGCTTCCGAAGTTAACCGCACCAAAGGCCAGATGGGGATTTTTGACGCTCAACTGGCGCAGTGCAAATTTGTCGCGCCGTTCAACGGACGCGTGGCGAAAATCTACGTGAAAGAAGGCCAGGGCATTGGCGCAGGCGCTCCGGTTATCGATCTGGTCGGCAGCGGCACTTTGCGCGCACGCTTAAACGTGCCGTCAAATTGGGTGGCGTGGCTGAAAATTGGCTCGCAATTAAATGCGTCCGTCGGTGAAACCGGCAAACAATATCCCCTCACCGTGACCAACATCAGCGGCAAAGTGGACGCCGTCAGCCAGACCATCGAAATCGAAACGCGCTTCCCGGAAAAAACCGACGACGTGCTGCCCGGCATGAGCGGGCAAGCGGTGGCAATTTGCCCGCCGGATGAAAACCGTTGCCTGAAAAGCGGAGCTGCCAATTCGTGACCGCTCCAACAGCCTTCTACCAGCTTGCTGCACGGGTAGAAGCGATAAACAACTCCGCCGAGTTGGGCTTCGCTATATGCAATGAAACACGCCAACTGGTGGATTATCGCCAGGCGGCGCTGCTGTCTCTCGCCCCCTCAAACCGCGCAAAACTGGTCGCTCATTCCGGCTTAAGCGATACCGACAACAACACGCCGTATGCCTTGTGGCTGGCGGATGTGGCGAAAGAAATCGCGCCGCATTGCCGGGCGCTGCCGCCGGAGGCCCGCGTGCTGGCGCTTTCACCAGCGCAACTTAGCGAACCACTCGCCGCCCAATGGAACGAATGGCTGCCACCGCACGTTTGGGTGCTGCCGTTAACCGGTGCCGACGGGCAAATTCACGCGCTGTGGTTTTTAGGGCGTGACGAACCGTGGCCGACGTCACTCACTGCCGAATCCCCGGAATTTGCCCTGCTGCAACTAAGCGGTTTGTACGGTTACGGCTGGTGGGCGCTGACCGCCAAACCTTCGCGTTTCCGCCAGTTCTGGCAGCGCAACACCGGGCGGCGTCTGGCTTATATCCTGCTCGCCGTTTTACTGGTGATGTGTATTCCGGTGCGTGAATACACGCTGGTGCCGGCGGAAATTATCTCGCTGCAAAGTGAAGTGATCGCCGCCCCGGATTCCGGCGTGATTAAGCGCATGGTGGTGTTACCCAACAGCGACGTGAAAAAGGGCCAGGTGCTGGCAACGCTCGATGACACCACGTTGCATAACCGTCTTGCAGTAGCGCAGGCGGAGCTGGAAACCGCAGAAACCACGCTGCATCAGGCGTCGCAACAGGCGATTGAAGATCAACAAGCCAAGTCAGAACTGGCGATGGCGGAAGGCAAATATCGCGAGAAAAAGGTCGAAACCGAGTCGATCAAACGCGACCTCGAAAAGCTGACCATTCGCGCCCCCGGCAACGGCGTGTTTGTCTATTCCGACCCGGACGACTGGGCAGGCCGCCCGGTGCAAACCGGCGAGCGCATTGGTTTACTGGCCGACCCGAACAATCTCGGCGTGCGCGCCTGGGCTCCGGTCAGCGAATCCACCAACCTTAGCCACGGTGCGCCCATGAAGGTGTTTTTGAAAGTTGCCCCGCTGGACTCGTTTAACGCCAAGCTGGATTACGCGGGCTACCAAACCGTGGAAGCACCAAACGGCGTCGCCAGTTATTTGCTGCGCGGCGAACTGGATGGCAAACCGGAAGTGGCGCGTATTGGCTTGCAGGGCACAGCTCGCGTAACAGGCGACTGGGCGCTGCTCGGTTACTTATTGCTGCGCCGCCCAATCGCCACATTACGCGCCGGGAGCGGCTGGTGATCGACGCGATTGCCACCGCGCCACCGTGGCCTGCGCTACGTGATGAACTGCGCCTTAACAGCGCGGGCAGCAACCGCGACGGTTCTCCGGCGTGGCATTTAGCCGACCCGGTACGCAATCTGTTTTTCCGCCTCGGCTGGCTGGAAATCGAAATCCTCAAACGCTGGCAGTTGGGCGACGCCGGGAAAATCGCCGAGGCGATTAACCAGCAAACCACGCTGAATGTCGAAGAAGAGGACATCAAAGAGTTCGTGCTGTTTTTGCAGCAACAGCAACTGCTGCGCAGCGCGCGTTATCGCCCGGCGAAGTCGGCCTGGAAATGGCTGCTGCACAGTTATCTGTTTATCCGCATTCCGCTGGTTCACCCGGAAAAAGCCCTGCGCAAAGCGCTGCCGTGGCTGCAACCGCTGTTCAGCAAAACCTTTCTCTGGCTGACGTTTTTTGTGGCGGTGACGGGCATCGTACTCGCCGCTCGCCAGTGGGACACCGTGGTCGCCACGCTGCATAACGTGGTGAACTGGCACGGCGCGGTGGCGTTTGCCATCGCACTGGTGTTCTCAAAATGCTGGCACGAAATGGGCCACGCATTAACCGCCACGCGCCACGGCGTGCGGGTCGGGCATATGGGCGTCGCGCTGCTGGTGATGCTGCCGATGGCCTACACCGACACCGGGGAAAGCTGGAAACTCAATCACTCCCGCGACCGCCTGAAAATCGCCTGCGCCGGAATTGTTTCCGAGCTGGTGCTGGCGGCGTGGGCGACTTTGCTGTGGTCATTCGCGCCGGAAGGCAGCGTCAAGAACGCGCTGTTTTTCCTCGCCACTACCGCGTGGGTGATGACGGTCGTCGTCAACGCCAGCCCGTTTATGCGCTTTGATGGCTACTACATTCTAAGCGATATGCTCGACTTCCCAGGGCTGCACGAACGCGCCGGAAACTGGGCAAAACGAGCGATGCGCTGGCATCTTTTTGGCATCAACGATCCGAAGCCCGATAACGTCACGCCTGCCTTTGCGCGCTTTCTGACGATCTTCGCCTTCGCCACCTGGATTTACCGCCTGCTGCTGTTTATCGGCATCGCGGTGCTGGTTTATCACGCCTTCTTTAAGGCGCTGGGTGTGATTCTGTTTTTAGTAGAAATTGTGACTTTTGTGGTGCAGCCGATGATCAGAGAAATCCAAACTATTTGGGCGCGCAGGCAGGAAAGCCAGCCGTTTTATCGCCGAAGATTGCTGCTGATTGTGATTGCCGCGCTGCTGGTTATTTTTGTGCCGTGGTCGAACAAAGTCAGCCTGCCGGGGGTGATTGAAGCCGGTTTTGTGCAGCCGATTTACACGCCGTATAGCGCAAAGCTTGAGAAAGTTTTCGTCACCGACGGGCAAGAAGTGAAAGCCGGGCAACCGCTGTTTGAGCTGATTGCGCCGTTGCCGGAAACCTCCCAGCGTAAAGCCGAGGAGATGCGCCGCGCCTGGGAATATAGCGCCCGCGGGGCGTTGGGCCTTGATAAAGACGGCCCGGCGAAACAGGTTTTAGCGGAACAAATGGCGCGCCAGTATTCGCTCCAGCAAAGTGCGGGCAATAGTGAATTGCTGCGTTTGCGGCTGGTGGCGGCATCGGCGGGAAGGATTGAAGACCGGGATTTATCGTTGCAACCAGGAAGCTGGGTTTCGCCGACATCGCACATCGCCACGCTGGTGAATGCCGACCGCTGGCGGGTGAAAGCGTTGGTGGGTGAAGAAGATTTGGCGCGGCTGCGTGTGGGTTCACCCGCCAAAATTTACCAGAACGGAGAGTGGCAACCGCTTATCGGACGCGTGGTTTCCATCGACCATAACGTGGTGACGCGCCTGCCCTCTTTGTTGCTGGCAAAAGATCATGGCGGCCCGGTGCAGCTTAACCCAACGGCTCAGGCCAAAGATCTGCGCCCGCAAGGTGTGTGGTATCGCGTGTCGATTGAAGGTG
This sequence comes from Buttiauxella izardii, assembly GCF_003601925.1. Lineage (GTDB taxonomy): Bacteria > Pseudomonadota > Gammaproteobacteria > Enterobacterales > Enterobacteriaceae > Buttiauxella > Buttiauxella izardii. Next base: position 25,704 of record NZ_QZWH01000020.1, on the reverse strand, counting down.
AAGGTAATGCGGCGTTGGTCAACCGGGAAAATCTGGCGGATATCTCGGTTGAGAGTAAGCGGCAGAGTCTCGCGCATCGTTGGTTTAATAGCGTGTCATTGATGTTGATTCAGCAAACCGGGATGGGGAAAGAGGGTTAGTTTTGCGCCGCAGGTGTCGAATTTGTCGGATGACTCCTGGGGCTTATCGCGGCTCAGGTCGGGATTTTTGTTCTAAGCTTGATGTTCTGCTAATGAAAATCACAGGAGCTGAATATGCAAAGCAAGAATGGGATCCCCGATTCACGTAACAAAACCCACTCCGATGCTTATCCATCGCCACCTTTTGAACATCAGAAGCAGCCATTTCCGGGGCTTGCCAAAAACATGATCCCGGTGCCCGATCATGGTGAAACATCCTATAAAGGCAGCGACAGGCTCGTCGGGCGTAAAGCTTTGATAACTGGCGGTGATTCTGGGATAGGGCGCGCGGTGGCTATCGCCTTTGCGCGTGAAGGCGCTGATGTCGCCATCAATTATCTGCCTGAAGAAGAGGAAGATGCGGTCGAGGTGATCGCGCTGATTCGTGCCGAAGGGTGTAAAGCCGTTGCCATTCCGGGTGATATCCGCGATGAAGCGTTTTGCCAGCAACTGGTGACGCAGGCGGCACAGGAGCTGGGCGGGCTGGATTTGCTGATCAACAACGCCGGGCGTCAGCAGTTTTGTGAGTCGATAAAAGATCTTACCACCGAGGCGTTTGACGCCACCTTCAAAACCAACGTGTATGCGATGTTCTGGATTACTAAAGCCGCGCTGAGCTACCTGCCACGCGGTGCGGCAATCATCAATACCGCCTCCGTTCAAGCCTACTTGCCGAGCGACAACCTGCTTGATTATTCACAGACCAAGGCCGCCATTGTCGCGTTCACCAAGTCCCTCGCCAAACAATTGGCACCGGAGGGGATCAGAGTGAATGCAGTGGCACCCGGCCCGTACTGGACAGTATTGCAGTGCAGCGGCGGGCAGCCGCAAGAGAAAATTGAGAAGTTTGGCGCATCAGCACCGCTCGGACGCCCAGGCCAACCGGCAGAAATTGCCTCGTTGTATGTGACATTCGCCTCGCCGGAGTCCAGCTTTACCTCAGGCCAGGTGTGGTGTTCAGATGGCGGAACCGGCACGCTGTAATTCGTGCTGATTCATACAAAAATTGTCTGAGGATTCAGGCAATTCATTTGGCCGACAAAGTCAGCCCCTCTTTACAGAGGGGCTAAGTCCTTGCTACAGGATGATCAGTGAGGTGCATATCAATACATGAGGCCGCTAAGTTGAATTCCTGAACCCACCCGCTTCCTCCTGAAATACTGGAAGGGGTAGCTCTATTTATGTGCGTTTCCGCAATTATAGTCAATTGTTTGCCGCTGACCTTTTCATTGATTTGCATAACCGCTTCAAAATATTACGAGCGATGTGCGAGCCGCAGCGCCTGCGCCAGTTTTTGCTGGTTAAAAGGCTTACGCAAAAGCTCCACTTGCGGCAATTGTTGCCCGCTGCGACGCAGATCCTGACCGCTAATTAACAAGCACGTCAGATGCGGATAATGCTCCCGCGCATGGCCAATCACATCCGCGCCGCTCATCGGCCCCGGCAGCATTAAATCGCTGATTAAAATCTGAATATCCGGCACTTCTTTAAGCAGTTGCAGCGCCTGCTGGCTGTCGCTGGTTTCGAGCGTCAAATAGCCAAGCTGATGCAACTGTTCGCATAGCGTCTGGCGCACGTCGTGTTCATCTTCCAGCACCAGAACGAGCTGATCTTGCTCGGGATTCACCGCCAGCGGTTCCGGCAAGGTTTCGCTCGCCGCTTGTGCAGGCGCGCGGGGTAATTGCAGACGCACCAGCGTTCCCTGGCCCGGCGCACTTTCGATTTGCACCCGTCCGCCGGACTGACGCACAAATCCATACACCATCGACAAGCCCAAACCGCTGCCGCTGCCCGTCTGCTTGGTGGTGAAGAATGGCTCGAACACTTGCGCTTTCACCTCCGCCGACATTCCGTGCCCGCTATCGACAACCTCCAGCGCCACCATGTCTTGCTTGCGCCCGCTCGAACGCACCACGCGCTGGTTCCAGGTACGAATTTTGATGGTGCCGCTTTGCCCGTCCATCGCATCGCGGGCGTTCATTACCAGATTGATAATCGCATTCTCAAGTTGATTCACATCGATCCACGCGGGCCACGCCGGATGCTGTGCTTCAATCTCGAGCGTGAGAGCGGCGGGAAGCGAATGGCGAATCAGCGGATCGAGGTTTTCCAGCAGGTTTTTCATCGACACCGCGTGCGGATGCAGCGACTGTTTGCGAGAGAACGCCAGCAGACGTTGAGTCAGTTGCGCGCCGCGCTCGGCGGCTTTCAGAGCGCGTTGAATGCGTATGGCATCAGGAGAATCGACGGACGTCAGCTCCAGACTGCCAATAATCACCGCCAGCAAGTTATTGAAATCATGCGCCAGGCCGCCAGTTAACTGCCCCACCGCTTTCATTTTCTGGCTGTGAACCAGCGCCTCTTCCAGCGCTTTGCGCTCGCTGCGCTCCAGCACCACATTCACCATGCCGCGCCCCGGCACTGGGCTGAAACGCAGCTCGATAGTGCGATTGTCGGCAAGCCGTAATTCCTGCGGTTTGGGGAGCGGGCGCGAGAGGTTCTCAACGATATGTTCCTGAAGCGGCGACACCTGTTTGAGCAAACTCATATAGTGCTGCCCGCGCTGGAGATGCTCCGGCGCAAGCCCCAGCAGCAGCGGATATTGCGGGTTCCAGACCACTAAAATTCCGTCATTATCGAACAGCGCAAAACCATCGCGTATGGCGTGGAAGGTGGTTTCCAGTTGGTTACTTTTTTCTTTGAGTAATTTCGAGGTATGTTCCAGCGATGCGGTGTTTCTCGCAAAAACGTTAAATGCCCGCGCCAGTTCGCCCAGTTCATCACTGCGCTGCAACGCAGGCACGCTAACATCACGCTCGCCTCGCGCCAGCCGCGTCATGGCGTGGGAAATCGCCGTCAGGTTCGAGCCGAGATTGCGGTAAATATACCAACCGGCAAAACCGGTAATCACCAGCGCCAACAGGGCAAACAGGCCGATAAACGCAATCATCGATTGCAGCTCTTTGTGGCTTTGCTCGGTGCGGTTGAGCGACTCCTGCGCCACTTTTTGCACGTACTGATTGATGTCCTCATTCAAAAACGCCACCAGCGCCTTGATGTGATACATGTACCAGGCGATGCCTAAATCGCTGTTATCCAGTGCCTGCGAAAGCGGCAGCAATTGCTGCAAATGAGTGGCGAACTCCTGCAAAATTTCATCGACCAACGGCGAATCAGCATGCTTCGGGAGTTGCGCCATCACGTCGGTAAGCTGCACAACGGTGGCTTTAGGCGACGGAGTTTGAATGGCGATCAGAATCAGTCGGTCCATTTCAGTGAGCAGCCGCGCCTCCGGCTGTGTTAATCCGTCACGAGCATTGATGTCCTGAATATGATGCAGATAACTTTGGTTTTGATACAACGCGCTGAGCAGCGCGTTACGCTCCAGATGGCGGCGGTGGCCGAGTTCCAACATACGCGTGACGCTGCTTTCCAGCTCGTTACTGCGCTCGGTGATGCGCTTAACTAATTCCGGTTCGTGGCTGGCGAGGGGCGCATTCGCCAGGTGATTGAGCGAGTTTTGCAGCGCCTGCTGGGTTTGCTGCAAACGCTGCGCTTCACTTTGATATTCCAGTGCGCCGACCACTTGCGTCAGCCGCACCGCCGCCGTCGCCACATTCGCCGTATCCCGCGCCAGCTCCATGCTGCCGGACATATCGCTCAGCGTTTGCCCCTGAACCTGCTCCTGCAATCGGCTGGCGTGATCAAAACCTAAAATCGCCACGCCGCACACCAGTAACGTCACCGCTACCACCAGCAAATTAAAAGAGAGCAAACGCCCACGAGCGCTGGTGAGAAAGGGTGTGCGGGGTGTTGGCATGTTGGCTCCATGATGCCGCCGAAAGTATGAAAACAGAATTGCCACATTCTCCAGACGGTGTCTAGTATTCCGCACTCAAAGGTCGCGGTAGTAATAAAGCATGGAAACCTTAATAGCTCCCTCGACAAGCCGGTAAACTTATTTAGTCGATATGGAATATCGGCATGATAAATAAGCCTCCCTTAAGTTATTAATTATTTATATTAAAGTAAGGTGCATCATGGCAAATTCAATTTATATGACACTCAATGGAAAAAATCAGGGGCTAATATCTTCTGGTTGTATGTCACTGGATTCAATCGGCAATAAGGCTCAGATCACACATCTTGATCAAATTATGGTGTATGAGCTAAACCACCGTTTAACTCGCATTGATAACATAAATCATCAATGTCTGTCGATCAGAAAACCAATTGATAAATCATCACCATTATTAAGCAAAGCTATTAATGACAATGAAATATTAAGTTGCGAATTCCCTGTATACCGCACAAATCGCTTTGGACTTAATGAGCTGTACTACATGATTAAGCTCACGGAAGCTCGTATTTGTGATTTACAACTTTCTGTGCCTCATGTTGTCGATGATAGTCAAGGTCTCGCAGAAGAAACAGTCTCATTTGTTTATGAAGCCATTAGTTGGGAGCATTGTTCTGCTGGGACAAGTTCTTATAGCTTGTGGATGGACCGTGTTTTTTAACGAATTCAAGATTATCTCTCTATTAATGGACTATAGGTATGAATAATTCTGATTATTTAAAAATGAATATGGAGTCAGAAAGAAAAATAGCATTATCTTTGGAGGAAGGGTTAACATCGTTTCGGAAAAATGGGCATGAAGTGCTCAATAGCATCTATTCAGGTGCAGAGAGGGTGAGCTGGTACACATCCTGCTTTTTTGATAATTACCAGGATGTATGTCAGGAGTTAAAAGAAGAAGACAAAAGGATGATTGCCGCAATCAATGAAGTCTTTACAAGGAAAGATGTCATATTTGATATGGTAGAATTATATACTGGACATGTTTTAGATAACTTCAGTGATTCTGCGAAGGAAAGAATAGTTATTCAGGTAACGGGCTTTTTAGCAAAAAACAGAACTAAATTTTCAACAAAATCGGCGTTATCATATCTGATAGCAAAGTCTATTTCAGAATCAATGAACTTTACCACGAAAATTCGCACAGCAATTGGTAAGGTAAGTAATGTTATTCTCACATTACTTGATTTTTATAGTAATATACAAAAAGCCGCTCTTTCAGCGAGACGATTAAAAACGATTAACCCGGTATTTTATTACATTCTATACCGAAATAATCTGGAAATGCTGTATTTCATCATTGAACCTGCACTGCAAAGAAATATTGGAATTATGAATACCACACTTAGTGAACGAGATGCGATCGCTATATTGAGAGACATGACAAAATGAAAAGTTTCATGAAACAGTTCTTTTTTGACTGGATAAAAACCGAAACATTGTATTCATATTTACCGTTGGCCATCATTATTATTTTGTCCTGCACTTTTTACAGATATTTTCCTGAGCACTGGGGGAAATTAACGTTGCTTTCAATTTCTATTGTCATCGTCGCGGTCTGGAAAATAGCGAAACGTATAGAAAAATAACCTCCCATCGAAAAACTCTTCACTCATATTTCCCACATTCTCCGAGGCGCAAGCAATGCACCTGCAACTCGAAGAATGATGGATATATGACAAATATGAACGACTTCTGACATTTTGCATTTACCTGCGTGTGATTCACTGGCAGCAATTGAACCTTCACCCGCAGGAGTCGCGCCATGAGTAGCGTTCCCATTCTGGAGATGCGCAATATTGCCAAGTCATTCGGCAAGTTTTATGCGTTGAAAGGTGTCGACTTAACGGTGTTCCCCGGCGAAATTCACGCATTAATGGGGGAAAACGGTGCCGGGAAAAGTACGCTGATGAAGATCCTCGCCGGGGCGTATACCGCCACCAGCGGCGAGATTTTAATTAACGGCCAGCCGTACAGTATTAAGGGGCCGAAAGACGCATTAAACGCAGGCATCACGCTGATTTATCAGGAGATGCAGCTCGCCCCCAATCTCACCGTGGCGGAGAATATTTTCCTCGGCAGCGAGTTGTCTCGCGGTGGCCTGGTCAAGCGCAAAGAGATGGTGATGCAGGCGCAGACGGTGATTGACCGCCTCGGTGCGCAGTTCAAGGCAAGCGATCTCGTCTCACGCCTGACGATTGCCGAGCAGCAGCAAGTCGAAATTGCCCGAGCGCTGCACCGTAACAGCCGTATTTTGGTTATGGATGAACCCACCGCCGCCCTTTCTTCCCGTGAAACTCACCGCCTGTTCGAGCTGATTATGCGGCTGCGCGACGAAGGCATGGCGATTATCTATATCAGCCATCGCATGGCAGAAGTGTATGAATTATCTGACCGCGTGAGCGTGCTGCGCGACGGGCAATACGTCGGCAGCCTGACGCGTGAAAACCTCAATGCGACTGAGCTGGTGCGCATGATGGTCGGCCGCCCGTTGAGCGATTTGTTTAATAAAGAGCGCGATATTCCGCTCGGCAGCGTGCGCCTGAATGTTCATCACCTGACGGATGGCGCAAAAGTGCAGCCGGTCAGCTTACAGGTGAAATCCGGCGAGATTGTCGGACTGGCGGGATTAGTCGGCGCCGGGCGTTCCGAGCTGGCGCAGCTGATTTTTGGCGTGCGCAAATCCACGGGTGGGACTATCGAAATCGACGGCAAGCCCGTCAAAATCCATTCACCGCGTGAAGCTATTCAGCACGGTATCGGCTTTTTGACCGAGAACCGCAAAGAGCAGGGCTTGTTCCTTGAACTCGCCGCACAAGACAACATCACCATGGCGACGCTTGAACGCGACGCGCATTACGGCTGGCTGGATCGCAAGAAAGCCCAGACCATTTCTGACGATGCCATCAGCCTGCTGAATATCCGCGTGCCACACGCGCAAGTGCGGGCTGGCGGGTTGTCTGGCGGCAATCAGCAAAAGCTGTTGATCTCGCGCTGGGTGGCGATCGGGCCGCGTATTTTGATCCTTGATGAACCCACGCGCGGCGTGGATGTCGGGGCGAAAAGTGAGATCTACCGCATCATGAGCCAGATGGCGAAACAGGGCGTGGCGATCCTGATGATCTCCAGCGAGTTGCCGGAAGTGGTCGGCATGAGTGACCGGGTTTACGTGATGCGCGAAGGTAGTATTGCTGGTGAGTTGCACCCCGCTGAAATCACACAAGAAAACATTATGACGCTGGCAACCGGCGTTGAAGATGCCCATAAAAAAGGGGTTCACCATGGCTAACCCAACCACCACGCCACAACAAGTCGCAAAATCCGCCTCGCTGAAAAAAGCGCTGTTTGGCGATTTGATGCAAACCGTGGGTATTTTGCCGATATTGATCCTGATCGTCGCCGTTTTTGGTTTTATCACGCCAAACTTTTTCACTGAATCGAACCTGTTGAATATTGCCCGCCAGTCTTCGATCAACATCGTGCTCGCGGCGGGTATGACATTCATTATTTTGACCGGTGGGATCGACCTTTCCGTGGGTTCGATTCTGGGCTCCACGGCGGTGACGGCGATGGTGGTTTCATTGATGCCGGGCTGGGAATCTCTGTCGATACCCGCTGCATTGATGATGGGCACAGGGCTGGGGCTGTTTAACGGCATGTTGGTCGCCTGGGCGGGATTACCACCGTTTATCGTCACGCTCGGCACTTATACCGCCCTGCGCGGCGCGGCGTATTTGCTGGCCGACGGCACCACGGTGATTAATTCCAATATCAATTTTGAATGGATTGGCAATTCGTATCTCGGCCCGATTCCGTGGCTGGTTGTCATTGCGCTGGCGGTGATTGTGGTGTGCTGGTTCATCCTGCGGCGCACTACGCTCGGCGTCCATATTTACGCGGTCGGCGGCAATATGCAGGCCGCACGCCTGACCGGTATCAAAGTGTGGCTGGTGTTGCTGTTCGTTTACGGCATGAGCGGGCTGCTCTCCGGGCTTGGCGGCGTGATGAGTGCTTCGCGGTTATACAGCGCGAACGGCAATCTCGGCATGGGTTATGAGCTGGACGCCATCGCGGCGGTGATTCTTGGCGGCACCAGCTTCGTCGGCGGGATCGGCACGATCACCGGCACGCTGGTTGGCGCGCTGATTATCGCCACGCTCAACAATGGCATGACGCTGATGGGCGTCTCGTATTTCTGGCAACTGGTGATCAAGGGTGCGGTGATCATCATTGCGGTGCTGATCGACAAATACCGTACCCGTCATCATCAATCTTCATAACAGGCTCTTTATTAGCTCGGATAAGCGTGAGCGTCATCCGACAAAACCAAACAGGAGATTCACCATGCGTTTAAAACTTATCACTGCTGCGCTGATGATTGCCGCCGCGCCATTTGTTCAGGCAAAAGAGCTGAAGTCCATCGGGGTAACGGTGGGCGATCTCGCCAACCCGTTCTTCGTGCAGATAACCAAAGGGGCGGAGCTTGAAGCTCGCAAACTGGCGGGTGACAACGTGAAAGTGACGCTGGTGTCCAGCGGTTACGATCTAGGCCAGCAGGTGTCGCAAATCGATAACTTTATTGCTGCCAAAGTCGATATGATCATCCTCAACGCCGCGGATTCTAAAGGGATCGGGCCGGCGGTGAAACGCGCGAAAGACGCCGGGATCGTGGTGGTTGCGGTAGACGTGGCGGCGGAAGGTGCGGATGCGACGATCACTTCGAACAACACCCAGGCGGGGGAAATGGCCTGTAAGTACATTGCGGACCGCCTGAAAGAGAAAGGCAACGTAGTGATCATCAACGGGCCGCCGGTTTCTGCGGTGCAAAACCGTGTCGAAGGCTGCGAAACCGAGTTCAAGAAACACCCTGGCATTAAGGTGCTTTCTTCCAATCAGAACGCCAAAGGCAGCCGTGAAGGTGGGCTGGAAGTCATGACTTCTTTACTGGCGGCGAATCCGAAGATCGACGGCGTGTTTGCGATCAACGATCCGACGGCGATCGGTGCCGATCTGGCGGCGAAACAAGCCCAACGTAACGAATTCTTCATCGTTGGCGTGGATGGCAGCCCGGATGCGGAAGAAGCCCTGAAACGCGGCGGGAATACGCTATTCGTGGCAACGCCTGCGCAAGATCCGCAAGTGATGGCGGCGAAAGCGGTGGAGATTGGCTACGACATTCTGCAAGGCAAACCCGCGCCGAAAGAGCCGGTGCTGATTCCGGTGACGATGATCGATAAAGACAATATCGGCACGTATAAGGGCTGGACGGTGAAATAACCTTTTCCCCTCACCCCAACCCTCTCCCAAAGGAGAGGGAGAAAAACTGTCGATCCCCTCTCCCTCAGGGAGAGGGCCAGGGTGAGGGTTGTTTTAAGGAGGCAAAATGAAACGCTCTGAAGTGAACCAAATCCTCTCCCAGACACGTCATTTCTTTATGCAGCACGACGTCCATTTGCCCCCTTTCGCCTCTTTTGACCTGGCGAAATGGCAGCAGGTCGACAAACAAATCTGGCAGGAAGTCTTCGATCTCAAACTCGGCTGGGATGTGACTGCTTTCGGCGGCAACGATTTTCTCGCACAGGGGCTGACGCTGTTCACGCTGCGTAACGGCTCACCCGATGGCGCACCGTACGCCAAATGTTATGCCGAAAAAATCATGCACGTTCGCGAAGGGCAGCTCACTCCGATGCATTTTCACTGGCGCAAACGCGAGGACATTATCAATCGCGGTGGCGGGAATTTGATTGTCGAACTGTGGAATTCTGACCAGTTTGAGCAGACCGAAGACAGCGACGTCACCGTCGTTATTGACGGCTGTCGACAGACTCACGCCGCGGGCAGTCAGTTGCGCCTGTCGCCAGGGGAAAGCATTTGCCTGGTGCCGGGGATTTACCACAGTTTCTGGGGCGAACGCGGCTATGGCGACGTGCTGGTTGGCGAAGTGTCGATGGTTAATGACGACGACCGCGACAACCGTTTCCTCAAGCCGCTAGAGCGCTTTAATTCCATCGAAGAAGACGAACCCGCGCGGCAATTGCTGTGCAACGAATATCGCCAGAACCTTTAATTTCCAACCATTATTTCCAACACCAGGGGAAACATTATGGCTTTGATATCGCTCGCCGACGGACTGAAACACGCACGTGCCAACGGTTATGCGTTAGGGGCTTTTAACGTGCTCGACAGCCATTTTCTGCGCGCCCTTTTCGCTGCCGCAAAGCAGGAAAACTCACCGTTTATCATTAACATCGCCGAAGTACATTTTAAGTATGTCTCGCTGGATTCACTGGTCGAAGCCGTCAAATTCGAAGCGGCGCGCCACGATATTCCGGTGGTGCTCAATCTCGATCACGGCCTGCATTTTGAAGCGGTGGTTCGCGCTTTACGCCTCGGTTTTAGCTCAGTGATGTTCGATGGTTCTACACTTGAATATGAGGAGAACGTTCGCCAGACACGTGAAGTGGTGAAGATGTGCCATGCGGTAGGCGTTTCGGTTGAAGCGGAATTGGGTGCCGTCGGCGGTGACGAAGGTGGCGCACTATATGGCGAAGCCGACAGCAACAAGTTTACCGACCCTAATGTTGCGCGGGATTTTGTCGACAGAACCGGCATCGACACTTTGGCCGTCGCCATCGGCAACGCACATGGCAAATATAAAGGCGAGCCAAAACTCGATTTCGACAGACTCGCGGCGATTCGCCAGCAAACCGGTTTGCCGTTAGTGCTACACGGCGGTTCCGGCATCAGTGACGAGGATTTCCGTAAGGCGATAACTCTCGGAATTCATAAGATTAATTTCTACACCGGCATGTCGCAGGCAGCTCTCGGTGCCATCGAACAACGGATGAATCAACGTCATGCCATTTATGACGAATTTGCCGAACTGCTGCTAGGCATTGAAGAAGCGATTACCGATGTGGTCGCCCAGCAGATGCGGATTTTTGGTAGTTCAGGCCAGGCTTAAGGAGAGGTTATGACAGAGCGCAGCGGGATTATTGCCGCCGGAAATATGTTGGTCGACCATGTGCATCAAATCGTGCAATGGCCGCAGCGCGGTTGGCTGGCCGAAATTGTCCACAGCGAACGCTCGACAGGCGGCGCGCCACTTAATGTGCTGCTGACGCTGGCAAAAATGCACGTCGGCCTGCCGCTCCAGGCGGTGGGTTTAGTGGGTGACGACCACGATGGCGACTACATTATGGCGATGTTGGATCAGTACCATGTCAATCGCCAGCATGTGCATCGCACCACTTTTGCGCCGACGTCGATGTCGCAAGTGATGACCGACCCGAGCGGGCAGCGCACCTTTTTCCATTCGCCGGGTGCGAATCGACTGCTCGATTTACCCGCCTTTGACCGCCTGGAATCGTCATTCAAAATCTTCCATCTGGGATATTTGCTGCTGCTCGACAGCCTGGATATGGAAGACGCGGAATACGGCACGCGCAGCGCCAGATTGCTGGCGTTGATGGCACAACAAGGCTATGAAACGTCGCTGGATTTAGTCTCGCGCCAGGGCGACCCGCGCTACCGCCCGATGGTGCTCCCTGCCCTGCGCTGGCTCGATTATCTGGTGATCAATGAACTGGAAGCGGGTGAATTTAGCGGGCTGGAAATCCGCCGGAGTGACGGTTCGCCACATGTAGAAAATATCGCGCAAGCAGCGGCATTACTGCTGGATTCCGGCGTGCGGCAACGCGTGGTCATTCATTGCCCGGAAGGCGCGTGGGGTGTGGAACCTGGAAAAGAAGGTATCTGGGTGCCGTCGTTTATGTTAACGCCAGAAGAAATTATCGGCAGCGTCGGCGCGGGTGACGCATTCTGTGCGGGAATATTATATGGCTGCCATGAAAAATGGTCGCTGGCCGACAGCCTGAAATTAGCCCACGCCTGCGCACGCGCTAATCTTTTATGCGCCAATGCGATCGATGGCGCAAAAACATTAACTGAATTACAGAGTTTTATTAGTGAGCAGTCGGAAGTTATTAGTGGTTAATGTAATAGATTTATCTTAAAAATACTTTTTCCATAAAAGTATTTTGCGAGATACCTTCCAGAACAATGTAATTATGGAAATTAAATTACATCGGCAATTTAATATCAAATAAATAAAAATTGAGTAAACTATGTGGCGGGTGCTTAGGGCTTTCAGTCCTGAGCATAAATCAGTGAGGGATATTCTTAGATTATAAGAATAAGAAAGCCCCGGGCAACTTTACGTTAACCCGAGGCTAATCCCCAACTCCACACAAGTTGAGGTTAGCCTCTTACTCGCCACAAGGCAAGGAGTAAAAGGCATGAAGCCTACAAAGACTGTTGTTCTTTGCTTATTAATAGTTTGCGTAACATTAATAGCGATTACGCTATTAACACGACGTAATCTATGTGAAGTAAAAATAAGGAATGATAAACAGGAGGTAGCGGCCAGGCTGGCCTGCTCCGCATAGTAAAGCTATCCGGGCGGGGTTCGCCCCGCCCAACTTGTCGGGAATAAAGGGAAAAGTCTTAAGCACCCAATCTATATTTTATATTATTTATGCCGCATTATTTTCCGCCTGAATAACATCCGCCGAAAATACATATCCCACACCGCGTATGGTTCTTATTAATGCGGGCTGATGCGGGTTCGGTTCTATTTTTTTACGCAACCGCATAATCAGCACATCAATAGTTCGGTCGAAGACTTCGAGGCTTTCACTGTGGGTCAATTCAAGTAACCTTTCGCGTGATAACACTTTGCGGGCGTTTTGTACCAAAGCCAGCAGCAGACCGTATTCGCCCTGAGTAAGATCGACTTGTTCAAGTTGTGCGTTAAACAAATGGCAACGTCCGGTATCCAGCCGCCAGCCGTTGAAATGCAGGCCGCTGGTTTTTGCCGCTGAAGCTTCAATCGCTAAAGCGCCGGTTCGCCGCAGCACCGCTTTTACCCGCGCCACCACTACGCGTGAGTTAAACGGCTTGGCGATGTAATCGTCAGCGCCCATTTCCAGACCAACTACCACGTCAGATTCCCGGCCCAGCCCGGTCAGCATCACTACGGGTAAATCTGGCCGCTGGCGCTGAATTTGTTGCAGCACCATCAGCCCGTTGGTATCCGGCAAAATCATATCCAGCAATACCAGCGCAATTTCTGGAAACTGAGCAACGGCTTTCAGCGCATCATTTCCGGTATGGCAAACCCTCACGTCAAAAACATGCTCATTGAGCACGTCTCGCAGCACGTCACAGATGGCCGGGTCGTCATCCACCAGCAAAATTGCAGGTTTCATGGTTGTACTCCGCGATGGATGCATCAGGAAATTATAAGTGTGAGTGATTGTTGATGGAGTGCCGCATAAATCCCAACAGACCGTGCCGAATTTTCAACCAGTGTCACAAACCGCGCGTGGGTCGACACGTCACTTTTGACGATGTCCTGTTTTTCGTCAGGGTTTTGCTGCTTTTATCACCGTAAAATGCCCGCAATACCCCCTATTTCTATATGGCATAGATAATGCATATAGACCTCCAAGGTAAGTAATATTGACTGGAGCAACACTGATGAAAAAAGTCGTCACGGTTTGCCCCTATTGTGCCTCGGGTTGCAAAATCAACCTCGTGGTCGATAACGGCAAAGTCGTCAAGGCGGAAGCGGCTCAAGGTAAAACCAACCAGGGCGAACTTTGCCTGAAGGGTTACTACGGCTGGGATTTTATTAACGATACTAAAATCCTCACTCCGCGCCTCAAATCACCGATGATTCGTCGCCAGAAAGGCGGCAAACTCGAAAACGTTTCCTGGGATGAAGCGCTGAACTACGTCAGCACCCGTCTGAGCGAAATCAAAGCCAAACACGGCAACGATGCCATCATGACCACCGGTTCATCCCGTGGGACTGGCAACGAAACTAACTACATAATGCAGAAATTTGCGCGCGCCGTTATTGGTACTAATAACGTCGATTGCTGCGCACGCGTTTGACACGGCCCATCGGTTGCAGGTCTGCACCAATCGGTCGGTAACGGCGCTATGAGCAACTCAATCGTCGAGATTGAGGATACCGATTTAGTGTTTGTGTTCGGGTACAACCCGGCAGATTCACACCCTATCGTGGCTAATCGCGTGATCCGCGCGAAGCAGAAAGGGGCGCAAATCATTGTTGTCGATCCGCGTAAAATTGAAACCGCGCGCATCGCCGATATGCATTTGCAGTTAAAAAATGGTTCGAACATCGCCCTGCTTAACGCAATCGGGCATGTGATTATCGAAGAAAATCTGTATGACCAGTCATTCGTGGCTGAACGTACCGAAGGTTTCGACGAGTATCGCAAAATTGTTGCGGGCTACACGCCTGAATCTGTTGAAGAAATTACTGGCGTTACGGCGGCAGAAATTCGCAGCGCAGCACGTATGTATGCGAAGGCGAAAACCGCCACGATTCTGTGGGGCATGGGCGTGACCCAGTTCTATCAGGGCGTGGAAACCGTTCGCTCGCTGACCAGCCTTGCGCTGATGACCGGCAACCTGGGTAAACCGAACGTTGGTGTTAACCCGGTTCGCGGTCAGAACAACGTTCAGGGCGCCTGCGATATGGGCGCATTGCCGGATACTTATCCAGGCTACCAGTATGTGAAAGACGAAGTGAGTCGCGAGAAGTTCGCCAAAGCGTGGGGCGTGCCTTCCCTGCCAGCTCACACCGGCTATCGCATCAGCGAGCTGCCGCACCGTGTGGCGCATGGCGAAGTGCACGCGGCGTACATCATGGGTGAAGATCCTCTTCAAACTGACGCGGAGCTTTCAGCCGTGCGTAAGGCGTTTGAAGAGCTTGAGCTGGTGATTGTGCAAGACATCTTCATGACCAAAACCGCGGCTGCCGCCGATGTGATTTTGCCGTCCACTTCGTGGGGCGAACATGAAGGCGTTTATACCGCCGCTGACCGTGGTTTCCAGCGCTTCTTTAAAGCGGTAGAACCGAAGTGGGATCTGAAAACGGACTGGCAGATTATCAGTGAAATCGCCACCCGCATGGGTTATCCGATGCACTACAACAACACCCAGGAAATTTGGGATGAGTTGCGTGGTCTGTGCCCTGATTTCTACGGTGCCACTTACGAAAAAATGGGCGAACTGGGTTATATCCAGTGGCCTTGCCGCGATGTTGCTGAAAGCGACCAGGGAACCTCGTTCTTGTACGACGGCAAGTTTGACCGTGCCAACGGACTGGGCGAGTTCTTTACTTGCGACTGGGCGCCGCCAATCGACAAAGTCACCGAAGAGTACCCGATGGTGCTTTCAACGGTGCGCGAAGTCGGCCACTACTCTTGCCGTTCGATGACCGGCAACTGTGCGGCACTGGCAGCGCTGGCGGATGAACCTGGCTATGCGCAAATTCACATCGACGATGCCGCGCGTTTGGGTATCGAAGATGAAGCGCTGGTGTGGGTAAATTCACGCAAAGGCCGCGTCATCACACGTGCGAACGTAAGCGAACGCCCGAATAAGGGTGCCGTTTATATGACGTACCAGTGGTGGATTGGCGCGTGTAACGAGCTGGTGACTGAAAACCTCAGCCCGATTACCAAAACGCCGGAGTACAAGTACTGCGCCGTGCGCGTCGAGCCAATCGCCGATCAGAAAGCTGCTGAGCAGTATGTGATTGACGAATACAGCAAGTTAAAAGCCAGTTTGCGCGAGAGCGCAGCGGGTTAATATTCCCCAGGAAACACGCCTGAGAGCTGCCAATCGGCAGCTCTTTTTTTTGCCTTTTGCCCCTCGCCTCACAGGATCTATTGATTAGATTTTCAACAATTTAATTAATGCGTGATCTGTCGCCCAAAAAGTAAACAAAGCTCCCAGCGGCCCCTATCATTAACGTTTGCGTGACATATTATTAACATCCTAAAAGGAGAAAAAAAGCATGAGCCAAATACACAAACACGCCATTCCCGCAAATATTGCGGACAACTGCCTGATAAATCCGGAGCAATATCAATCCATGTACCAACACTCGGTGCATGACCCTGACGCATTTTGGGGTGAGCAAGGTAAGATCCTTGACTGGATCAAGCCTTACCAGAAGGTGAAAAATACCTCTTTCTCCCCTGGAAACGTGTCTATCAAGTGGTATGAAGACGGCACGCTAAACCTCGCCGCCAACTGCCTGGACCGACATCTAAAAGAGCGCGGCGATCAAACCGCGATCATCTGGGAAGGCGACGACGCCACTCAGAGCAAAACCATTACTTACCGTGAACTGCATCGTGAAGTGTGCCGTTTCGCCAACACGCTGGTGGAACTGGGCATCAAGAAAGGCGATGTAGTGGCGATTTATATGCCGATGGTGCCGGAAGCCGCCGTGGCGATGCTGGCCTGCGCGCGCATTGGGGCAGTGCATTCGGTGATTTTCGGTGGCTTCTCACCGGAAGCGGTTGCCGGGCGCATCATCGACTCCAGCTCAAAACTGGTGATCACCGCCGACGAAGGCATTCGTGCCGGGCGCTCGATTCCGCTGAAGAAAAACGTCGATGACGCGCTGAAAAACCCTGGCGTCAAAACTGTCGAACACGTTGTGGTTCTGAAACGTACCGGCGGGAATATCGAATGGCATGAAGGCCGTGACCTGTGGTGGAACGAACTGGTTGAGAAAGCCAGTGCGCACCACCAGCCGGTGGAAGTGAATGCCGAAGATCCGCTGTTTATCCTTTATACCTCCGGTTCAACCGGTAAGCCGAAAGGCGTGCTGCACACCACCGGCGGGTATCTGGTTTACGCCGCAACCACCTTCAAATACGTGTTTGATTACCATCAGGGCGACGTGTACTGGTGCACCGCCGATGTGGGATGGGTCACTGGACACAGCTATTTGCTGTATGGCCCGCTGGCGTGTGGTGCGATCACGCTGATGTTTGAAGGCGTGCCAAACTGGCCGGCACCAAACCGTATGGCGCAGGTGGTTGATAAGCATAAAGTAAATATTCTCTATACCGCGCCAACCGCGATTCGCGCTTTGATGGCGGAAGGCGATAAAGCGATTGAAAACACCGACCGTTCGTCGCTGCGTATTCTGGGTTCAGTCGGCGAGCCGATTAACCCGGAAGCGTGGGAATGGTACTGGAAGAAAATCGGTAACGAAAAATGCCCGGTGGTCGACACCTGGTGGCAGACCGAAACCGGCGGTTTCATGATCACTCCAATCCCAGGTGCGACCGAGCTGAAAGCCGGTTCTGCTACGCGTCCGTTCTTCGGCGTGCAGCCTGCACTGGTGGATAACGAAGGCAATCCGCAACAGGGGGCGACCGAGGGCAACCTGGTGATCACCGATTCCTGGCCGGGCCAGGCGCGCACGCTGTTTGGCGACCACGAACGTTTTGAGCAAACCTATTTCTCAACCTTCAAAAACATGTATTTCAGTGGTGACGGCGCACGCCGTGACGAAGACGGTTACTACTGGATCACCGGGCGTGTCGATGACGTGCTGAACGTTTCCGGCCACCGTCTGGGCACCGCAGAAATCGAGTCGGCGCTGGTGTCGCACCCGAAAGTCGCTGAAGCCGCCGTCGTGGGCATTCCACATAACATTAAAGGCCAGGCGATTTATGCCTACGTGACGTTAAACCACGGCGAAGAACCGACGCCAGAGCTGTATACCGAAGTGCGTAATTGGGTGCGTAAAGAGATTGGCCCGCTTGCCACGCCGGATATTCTGCACTGGACAGATTCGCTGCCGAAAACCCGTTCCGGCAAAATTATGCGCCGCATTTTGCGCAAAATCGCCGCCGGTGACACCAGCAACTTTGGTGATACTTCAACGCTTGCCGATCCGGGCGTTGTCGAGAAGTTACTGGAAGAAAAACAATCAATTACCATGCCTTAATCTTTCCCCCCTCTCCCTTTGGGAGAGGGAGTCAAAACAATAAAAACCTCAACCCCTACTCTGGAGATCTGTGATGAGTGAACAACTTTATCAACGGATAGAAGACAGTGCGCATTTCAGGGAGTTAGTCGCTAAACGGCAACGGTTTGCCACCATTTTGTCGATCATCATGCTGGTGATTTATATCAGCTTTATTTTGCTGATTGCCTTTGCGCCCGGCTGGCTGGGCACGCCTTTACACGCAGGCACCACCGTCACGCGCGGCATTCCGATTGGGGTTGGTGTGATTCTGGTTTCATTCTTCCTGACGGGCGTTTATGTCTGGCGGGCCAACGGTGAGTTTGACCGTCTGAATAACGCCGTGCTGCGCGAGGTGAAGGTATCATGAAACGTCTTCTCGGCCTCGCTGCCGCCCCACTCCTCGGCCTGTCGGCATCCGCGTTTGCCGCAGACGCCATTACCGGAGCCGTTCAGCGCCAGCCAACTAACTGGCAGGCGATTATCATGTTTATCGTCTTCGTCGCCTTCACCCTTGGCATCACGTATTGGGCGTCGAAACGTACCCGCACCCGCAGCGATTACTACACCGCGGGCGGCAATATTACCGGCTTCCAGAACGGCCTGGCGATTGCGGGCGACTATATGTCTGCCGCCTCGTTCCTCGGTATTTCGGCGCTGGTGTTTACTTCCGGCTACGACGGCCTGATTTACTCGCTGGGCTTTTTGGTCGGCTGGCCGATTATCCTGTTCCTGATTGCCGAACGCCTGCGTAACCTCGGCAAATACACCTTTGCAGACGTCGCCTCTTATCGCTTAAAACAGGGGCCAATCCGTATTCTGTCGGCCTGTGGTTCTCTGGTGGTTGTGGCGCTTTACCTGATTGCCCAGATGGTGGGTGCGGGCAAACTTATCGAGCTGCTGTTCGGCCTGAACTACCACGTCGCGGTGGTGCTGGTCGGCGTGTTGATGGTGATGTACGTGCTGTTCGGCGGCATGTTAGCCACCACCTGGGTGCAAATCATCAAGGCCGTATTGCTGCTGTTCGGCGCAAGTTTCATGGCCTTTATGGTGATGAAACACGTCGGCTTTAGCTTCAATAATTTGTTCGCCGAAGCGATTGTGGTGCATCCAAAAGGTGTCGCGATTATGAGCCCTGGCGGATTAGTGAAAGACCCGATATCGGCGCTTTCTCTCGGATTAGGATTGATGTTTGGTACTGCCGGTTTACCACATATTCTGATGCGTTTCTTCACGGTCAGCGATGCCCGCGAAGCGCGTAAAAGCGTGCTGTTTGCCACCGGGTTCATGGGCTATTTCTACATCCTGACCTTTATCATCGGCTTTGGCGCGATCATGTTGGTAGGTGCAAACCCAGCCTTTAAAGATGCGGCGGGCGCGTTGATTGGCGGCAATAACATGGCGGCGGTTCACCTGGCCGATGCGGTTGGCGGCAGCCTGTTCTTAGGCTTTATCTCGGCGGTTGCCTTCGCCACCATTCTTGCGGTGGTTGCCGGTTTGACACTCGCGGGTGCGTCAGCGGTTTCGCATGACCTTTACGCCAACGTGTTCCGTAAAGGCGCGTCTGAGCGTGACGAGTTAAGAGTGTCGAAAATCACCGTTGTGATACTGGGCGTGGTGGCAATCCTGCTGGGGATTTTGTTCGAGAAACAAAACATCGCCTTCATGGTTGGCCTGGCGTTCTCCATCGCGGCGAGCTGTAACTTCCCGATTATTCTGCTCTCGATGTACTGGTCGAAACTGACCACGCGTGGCGCGATGATTGGCGGCTGGCTCGGCCTGCTGACGGCGGTGATTCTGATGATCCTCGGCCCAACGGTTTGGGTGCAGGTTCTGGGTCACGCCACAGCCATCTTCCCGTACGAATATCCGGCGCTGTTCTCGATTCTGGTGGCGTTCGTGGGGATTTGGGTGTTCTCGGCAACCGATAACAGCCCGGAAGGCAATCTCGAACGTGAGAAATTCCGTGCTCAGTTCATCCGTTCCCAGACCGGGATTGGCATTGAACAAGGTCGTGCGCATTAATTAACTACAACACTTCCCGGCTCGCTCTGAGCCGGGAAGTTTATTCTGCTTAAACCTCACACTTTTCCACGCTCATCGTGTCGTTCCTCACGGTTTCCCGACCACAAAATGTGATTCGTTTCACAGTGTTTTTTAGCTTTTTGCGAGCCTGATCGCGAGATTTGCCATTGCCCACTCCCATGCCGTTTTATCCGCAACTTCCAGCCTGACAGCGCCTCCCCGTCTTCTTATGATTATCTCAACAGGCTATCCGCGAATTTGCCTAAACGTTCAGCGTTCAATAACAGCGAGACATAGTTTGGGCAGGCCGACGGCGGTAAATCAGCCCAACGTTCGAGCGTATCGGCAAAACGCAGTAGTTCTTCGCGATGATGTACGGCAGTTTTCGCGACCAGTGCCGTATCGCCATAGTGTTCGCTCATTTGCCTGTCGCTGACGGCAAACGCAACTCGCGAGAAAAGCTGACCGTACATTTCGGCGTTACGCCAGGCGGCTTCAAGGCGCTCGATCGTGTCGTTATGGCAAGTGATGCGCAGCTCCCGCAACTGTCGGAGTGCCGAGGTTGCGAGAAATTGAGCGCTCTCTTTCTCGAGCTGAATAAGCTGGCGCTGTTCAACACCGAGTGCGGGGTCGTCGGTCGGGAAAAGTGGCTGGAATGCCTGCGCCCAGTTGGCACTGCGAATGTCGGTATGCAGCAGTTGCTGCGCCTGCGCATAGCTTTCCGGGATTTGGCTTTGGTAGTGCATTCGCCGCCCTAACAGATTCGGTGTTTTGCACAGCCACTCATAACTCGATGCATATAGCGCACTAAAACGCTGGCGGTCTGATTTGCTGCGAAAGCCGAGATTTTGCTGCTCTATCCAGATATCGAGAGTGTTTGCAGGCTGAATCTGGTTGGCATTGCTCAGGCCAATAAGATTGATGGCGTTGGCAGAATCCATCGTCAGACCGTCGGGCAACCATTGCCATGAAACGCGCGAGGTAATGGTTTCGATATTGTGGTCGGCAAGGCTCGTCGCCCAACTGAGCCGCCCCTGGATTTCATCACCCAGATAACAGGGCAGGATCGTCCAGCCGTAACCGGTGCCCCACAGATCATATTCGATCCACTTTTTTCGCCCGCTGAGCGAAACGATATTAGGGTGATTAGCAAAACCTGGATGGTAGTCGAGTTCGGTGGCTTTAATCGAAGCGCGAACGTCATCCGGCAGGCCCGATAACACGCGAGAAAGCTGTTGGCGCGGCCAACTGGTATCAATGAAATCACGCAGGATGAGTTTTTTACCCTGGGCGCGTAACAGGCTCCAGACGTGATGCAGGCTTTGTTGCCAGCCGTCAGTCTGAAACTGCGGAGTGGTCAGGCTGAATATCAGGCCGCCGAGATGCGGCAATAACGGCAGTAACTGAGCCAATATCGACGAGTAAAACGGCTGCCAGAAATCCGGCGTGCTGCGTTCATCAAAAGAAAATTCAGGGAATTTACGTCTGATGATGTCATCTGTTGGCGCGGCTTCGCCTTGTAACCAGAAACTAAGGTTATTTTCCTGCAAATAAACGCTGACTTTTTTTAAATATTGCAGGGCGTTTTTTTGCTGATGAATAAGGTTTTCAACATCGTGGCGATAACTGAGCGGCGACGGTGTAGCCAGCAGTGAAAGTAATTCCTGCTGATGAAGAATAATGCCCGTGAATCCGTGAATTTTGGCGGTATTCACGCAGGAAACTAACCACGGCCAGTGCCAAATAAACGGGCTGTTTAACTCCATTAATTGATGCGGAACCAGTTTCATCTGTATTACCGAAAATAACGAATTTCTAAAAAATACCATGACTTCATGAATGAGGACATTATGAAAAAATATGCATTAGTGGGTACTGGCGGACGTGCCGGATTATATATTGAAGCCATCAGTGGGAAATGGAAAGATAATGCGCAGTTGGTCGCATTTTGCGACACCAACCAGACGCGCATGAAGGTTGCCAATAAGCTCTTGAGCAAGGCGGGTGCGGCTCCGGCATCAACATGGAAAGCCGCCGAATTTGAAATCATGCTCCACGAAACCCGCCCGGATATTGTCATCGTCACCACCATGGACCGCACGCATGACGATTATATTGTGCGAGCGCTGCACGCCGGTTGCGATGTAATTACCGAAAAGCCGATGACCATTGATGAAAAGCGCGCACTGCGCATTCTCGATGCCATCGAAGAAACTGGCCGTCAGGTGCGTGTCGCGTTTAATTACCGTTACGCGCCGCATCACAGCAAAATCCGCGAACTGCTGATGAACGACACCATCGGCGAAGTATTTTCCGTCCATTTCGAGTGGCTGCTCAATATCGAACATGGCGCGGATTATTTCCGTCGCTGGCACCGCGAAAAACGCAACAGCGGCGGCCTGCTGGTGCATAAATCCACCCACCATTTCGACCTGATGAACTTCTGGCTGGGCAGTTATCCGGAACGTGTTTACGCGGAAGGTGGGCTGCGTTTTTATGGCAAAGAGAATGCCGAAAAGCGAGGCGTCTCGCAGTTTTACCCACGCGCTCACGGTTATGCCGCTGCAAAAGACGACCCGTTCGCGCTGCATATGGAAGACAACGAGCAGCTCAAAGAGCTGTATCTGGATGCGGAACACGAAGATAACTATTACCGCGATCAGAGCGTTTTCAGCGACGGAATCACTATCGAAGATACGCTGTCAGTGCTGGTGAAATACCAAAACCAGGTACAGATGACTTACTCGCTGAATGCGTATTTGCCGTGGGAAGGGCTAAATGTGGTGTTCAACGGCAGTCGTGGGCGGCTCGAGATGAAACTGGTGGAAATGTCGTATGTGAATGCCGGGGGCGATCGCGAAAACGAAGGCAGCCTGGAAAGCTGCGATATCACCGTGTTCCCGATGTTTGCCGCGCCTTATAAAGCCGATTTCAGTATTGGAGCAGGCGGCCACGGCGGCGGCGATAACGCGATGTTGGCTGATTTATTTGGCGAGCCAGGTAACGACCCACTAAAACGCGCAGCCGATCACCGCGCCGGGGCGATGTCGATTTTGACCGGTATCGCCGGGAATATTTCTATGCAGCAGCAGCGCCCGGTGCAGTTTAAGGAGTTTGAGTTGGTGGCACGGTTGAAAGGTAAGTGAGTGCTTACCAGGTTGGGTTGAATTACTGGAAAATGTCGGATGACGCTTCGCTTATCCGACCTACGAATAACGGTTTTGTAGGGTGGTCCACCGTTTCTGTTAAAACATCAACCACTTAACAACCGGTGCCAGCAGCACCATCAAAATACCTGAAAACATCATCACCAGGCTGGCAACCACACCTTCCTGCGGACCAAGTTCGTAGGAACGTGCGGTGCCTGCGCCGTGTGAACCGGCACCAAAACCCGCGCCTTTCGCCATTCCTTCGCGGATCGCGAGGCGCAAAAAAAGCACATCGCCAATCGCCATACCGAATACGCCCGTGACAACAACAAATAACGCCACCAGCTCAGGTTGCCCGCCGAGGGGTTTGGCGGCTGCCAGCGCGAAAGGCGTGGTGATTGAGCGCACCGCCAGGCTGCGCTGAATTTCATCAGACAAAGTAAACAGACGCGCCAGCCAGACGGAACTGGTGACGGCAACCACGGTGGCGGTAATAACGCCCGCGGACAGCGACATCCAGTGGCGCTTAATCACATTGAGATTGTCATAAACCGGCACCGCAAACGCGATGGTCGCCGGGCCAAGCAGCCACAATAACCAGTGCGCTTCGCCCATATAATTTTGATAAGAGATATGGCCGAAAACCAGCATCGCCACCAATAAAATGGGGGTTAGCAGCAGCGGCATTAAAGGCAGTTTACGAAAGCGGCGGTAGAGTTTTTTATTGGCGTAGTACAGCCCGAGTGTGATCAGCAGGCACAGAATACTGAGTTGAAAGTTACTCACCACGCGCCTGCCTGCTTCACGCGCCAGTTCATAGCGATAAACTTTGTCGACAACCAGCGCCGTTGCTCCCAGAACCAGCGAGGTGCTGATAGCAATCACCAGGAAAATACGCCAGCCATCGACCATTAATAATTGGGCGTAATTCACCACCGCGACGACCGCTGGCACAAAGAACAGCAGCATTTCAGCTAACAACCAGCGTGAACCGGCTCGCACCCATTTCAGCGGAATAACGCGGCAGACAATCAATGCCAGCATCATCAGCATTCCGACCAGGTTTGCTGGCAGCGGCAAGTTCCACACTTCAACCAGCCATTGCGCAAAAAGAAACAGCCCGACGTACAGCGCAACTTGTACCGGGACTTGAATACGGCTAATCAAAACTGGCGTAAAACGACGCAACGCCACGGCCATGAGAGCGGCTTCCAAAAAATTATGAGGTTGCGATTATAGTTAGCTCTCCACAATGATTGAAATGAATTAAAATCATCAAAGGTATAGCCAACAGGAATGATTATGGACATCAGGACGCTGCGTTATTTTGTTGAAGTGGTTCGCCAGCAAAGCTTTACCCGCGCTGCCGAGAAGATGTTTGTCACTCAGCCGACTATCAGCAAGATGCTGCGCAACCTCGAGGATGAACTCGGTTGCACGTTGCTGATTCGTAATGGACGCAAGCTCTTGCTGACGGATACCGGTGAAGCGGTTTATCAGCGCGGTTTGGCGATTTTGGCGGAATTTCGCCAGCTTGAAGCCGAACTTGGCGACATTAACCATCTGAACAAAGGCGTGTTACGCCTCGGTATTCCGCCGATGGTAGGCATGCTGATGGCCGGGCCAATCAGCCTGTATCGCCAACGCTACCCCGGCGTTGAGCTGAAGATTTCTGAGTTTGGCGGTTTGACGGTGCAACAAGCGGTGCTGAATGGCGAGCTGGATTTGGCTATGACCGCGCTTCCTGTCGAGGACGAGCACACGTTTTCTTCGCTCCCGCTGCTTCATAATCCGTTGTGTGTTCTGGTGCCGCGCTCCGGGCCGTGGATGAAACGCGAAAGCATCGATCCCATTGAACTCGCCGCCCATCCGCTGCTGATTTATAACGAAGATTTCGCCCTGAGCCGCCAGTTAATTCAGCTTTTCCACGAACACGGTTTTACGCCAAAAATTGCGGTGCGCAGCGGGCAGTGGGATTTCCTCGCAGCAATGGTTCAGGCCGGTGTCGGGATTGCGATTTTGCCCGAAACAATTTGCCAGAAGCTGGATAAAAACACGTTGATGTGGCTGCCGTTAAATAGTGATTTAACGTGGCAACTAGCGATGATTTGGCGTGAAGGGGTTTATATTTCCCAGAGTGCACAGGCGTGGATTGCATGCTGTAAGGAGTTTTGGCCGGTCAGTTCATAGCGTCCTCGCCCCGGAAAATTTGTCAGGGTGAAATCTTTAAGCTTCGCTGATTTTCCGTTCACCCGTGCGTTCAGTTATCTCTTTACTGCCCGCAAACGGTGAACGTGCCAGTGGGATAACGACATCCCCCTGGCGACCCCGTCGCCCGGTGATTAAATTGCCGCTGCGCGGTAAACCCCAGCTTATCCCCAACATCAGGGTCGTTCGCGACTCGTTCCCGACGATCGCTCTCTTTCGCTGCTCCCGGCAGCTCAACCCTGACTTATGGGGAACACTGGGGCAATTTATACCGGGAACAAGGTCAAAACCGGTTTGGTTTTTGACCTTAGCTTTTGACGTTGACCTCTGGTTCCGGCTTCAATCGCCTCCATTTTGACTCCTGGTGGCCGGGGCCAGCCGTCGGGAACGGCTGGAGGGTGCGATCGCCGGGAG
>NZ_QZWH01000019.1 GCF_003601925.1 Buttiauxella izardii | reverse complement strand
TCTGAGTTCGGCATGGGGTCAGGTGGGACCACCGCGCTAGTGCCGCCAGGCATATTCTGTTTCATCAACCGTCACAGTCTTATCTGTAACCATTAACTTAAAATCTCGGTTCAAGCTGAAAATCAAAATCTTAGTCTCTCAACCAAAACACCTTCGGTGTTGTAAGGTTAAGCCTCACGGTTCATTAGTACTGGTTAGCTCAACGTATCGCTACGCTTACACACCCAGCCTATCAACGTCGTAGTCTTCAACGTTCCTTCAGGACTCTCAAGGAGTCAGGGAGAACTCATCTCGGGGCAAGTTTCGCGCTTAGATGCTTTCAGCGCTTATCTTTTCCGCATTTAGCTACCGGGCAATGCCATTGGCATGACAACCCGAACACCAGTGATGCGTCCACTCCGGTCCTCTCGTACTAGGAGCAGCCCCCCTCAATTCTCCAGCGCCCACGGCAGATAGGGACCGAACTGTCTCACGACGTTCTAAACCCAGCTCGCGTACCACTTTAAATGGCGAACAGCCATACCCTTGGGACCTACTTCAGCCCCAGGATGTGATGAGCCGACATCGAGGTGCCAAACACCGCCGTCGATATGAACTCTTGGGCGGTATCAGCCTGTTATCCCCGGAGTACCTTTTATCCGTTGAGCGATGGCCCTTCCATTCAGAACCACCGGATCACTAAGACCTGCTTTCGCACCTGCTCGAGCCGTCACTCTCGCAGTCAAGCTAGCTTATGCCTTTGCACTAACCTCACGATGTCCGACCGTGATTAGCTAACCTTCGTGCTCCTCCGTTACGCTTTAGGAGGAGACCGCCCCAGTCAAACTACCCACCAGACACTGTCCGCAACCCGGATTACGGGTCTACGTTAGAACATCAAACATTAAAGGGTGGTATTTCAAGGTTGGCTCCACGCAGACTGGCGTCCACGCTTCAAAGCCTCCCACCTATCCTACACATCAAGGCTCAATGTTCAGTGTCAAGCTATAGTAAAGGTTCACGGGGTCTTTCCGTCTTGCCGCGGGTACACTGCATCTTCACAGCGATTTCAATTTCACTGAGTCTCGGGTGGAGACAGCCTGGCCATCATTACGCCATTCGTGCAGGTCGGAACTTACCCGACAAGGAATTTCGCTACCTTAGGACCGTTATAGTTACGGCCGCCGTTTACCGGGGCTTCGATCAAGAGCTTCTCCTTGCGGATAACCCCATCAATTAACCTTCCGGCACCGGGCAGGCGTCACACCGTATACGTCCACTTTCGTGTTTGCACAGTGCTGTGTTTTTAATAAACAGTTGCAGCCAGCTGGTATCTTCGACTGCCTTCAGCTCCATCCGCGAGGGACTTCACCTACCGACAGCGTGCCTTCTCCCGAAGTTACGGCACCATTTTGCCTAGTTCCTTCACCCGAGTTCTCTCAAGCGCCTTGGTATTCTCTACCTGACCACCTGTGTCGGTTTGGGGTACGATTTAATGTTACCTGATGCTTAGAGGCTTTTCCTGGAAGTGCGGCATTTGTTACTTCAGCACCGTAGTGCCTCGTCATCACACCTCAGCGTTAGATAAGAGTCCGGATTTACCTAAACTCTCCGCCTACATGCTTAAACCGGGACAACCGTCGCCCGGCTAACATAGCCCTCTCCGTCCCCCCTTCGCAGTAACACCAAGTACAGGAATATTAACCTGTTTCCCATCGACTACGCCTTTCGGCCTCGCCTTAGGGGTCGACTCACCCTGCCCCGATTAACGTTGGACAGGAACCCTTGGTCTTCCGGCGAGCGGGTTTTTCACCCGCTTTATCGTTACTTATGTCAGCATTCGCACTTCTGATACCTCCACCAGACCTCACAGTCCAGCTTCAACGGCTTACAGAACGCTCCCCTACCCAACAACGCATAAGCGTCGCTGCCGCAGCTTCGGTGCATGGTTTAGCCCCGTTACATCTTCCGCGCAGGCCGACTCGACCAGTGAGCTATTACGCTTTCTTTAAATGATGGCTGCTTCTAAGCCAACATCCTGGCTGTCTGTGCCTTCCCACATCGTTTCCCACTTAACCATGACTTTGGGACCTTAGCTGGCGGTCTGGGTTGTTTCCCTCTTCACGACGGACGTTAGCACCCGCCGTGTGTCTCCCGTGATAACATTCTTCGGTATTCGGAGTTTGCATCGGGTTGGTAAGCCGGGATGGCCCCCTAGCCGAAACAGTGCTCTACCCCCGAAGATGAGTTCACGAGGCGCTACCTAAATAGCTTTCGGGGAGAACCAGCTATCTCCCGGTTTGATTGGCCTTTCACCCCCAGCCACAAGTCATCCGCTAATTTTTCAACATTAGTCGGTTCGGTCCTCCAGTTAGTGTTACCCAACCTTCAACCTGCCCATGGCTAGATCACCGGGTTTCGGGTCTATACCCTGCAACTTAACGCCCAGTTAAGACTCGGTTTCCCTGCGGCTCCCCTATACGGTTAACCTTGCTACAGAATATAAGTCGCTGACCCATTATACAAAAGGTACGCAGTCACCCCATAAAAGAGGCTCCCACTGCTTGTACGTACACGGTTTCAGGTTCTGTTTCACTCCCCTCGCCGGGGTTCTTTTCGCCTTTCCCTCACGGTACTGGTTCACTATCGGTCAGTCAGGAGTATTTAGCCTTGGAGGATGGTCCCCCCATATTCAGACAGGATACCACGTGTCCCGCCCTACTCTTCGAGTTCACAGTATGTGTATTTTTGTGTACGGGAGTATCACCCTGTACCCTGCGACTTTCCAGACGCTTCCACTAATACACAAACTGATTCAGACTCTGGGCTGCTCCCCGTTCGCTCGCCGCTACTGGGGGAATCTCGGTTGATTTCTTTTCCTCGGGGTACTTAGATGTTTCAGTTCCCCCGGTTCGCTTCGTTAAGCTATGTATTCACTTAACGATAGTGCAACGAATTGCACTGGGTTTCCCCATTCGGAAATCGTCGGTTATAACGGTTCATATCACCTTACCGACGCTTATCGCAGATTAGCACGTCCTTCATCGCCTCTGACTGCCAGGGCATCCACCGTGTACGCTTAGTCGCTTAACCTCACAACCCGAAGATGTCTCGTAAGACGCCATCGTGATTGCGAAAATTTGAGAGACTCGAACACACCTAACTTCCTTTCTTATTACGGAGAAAGGAAACAGTGTGTCGTTTCAATTTTCAGCTTGTTCCGGATTTTTAAAGAGCAATATCTCAAACGTGACTCGAAAGTCAGTTTTGAAATATTCGGTGATAATGTCTTTCACACATTATCGGAGATGGCGTCCCCAAGGGGATTCGAACCCCTGTTACAGCCGTGAAAGGGCAGTGTCCTAGGCCTCTAGACGATGGGGACACGAATAATCCTGATAACAGGATATCGCTTGCTCATTTACTATCATCAGACAATCTGTGTGAGCACTACGCAAGTTCGTATCTTTCAGGTAAGGAGGTGATCCAACCGCAGGTTCCCCTACGGTTACCTTGTTACGACTTCACCCCAGTCATGAATCACAAAGTGGTAAGCGCCCTCCCGAAGGTTAAGCTACCTACTTCTTTTGCAACCCACTCCCATGGTGTGACGGGCGGTGTGTACAAGGCCCGGGAACGTATTCACCGTAGCATTCTGATCTACGATTACTAGCGATTCCGACTTCACGGAGTCGAGTTGCAGACTCCGATCCGGACTACGACGCACTTTATGAGGTCCGCTTGCTCTCGCGAGGTCGCTTCTCTTTGTATGCGCCATTGTAGCACGTGTGTAGCCCTACTCGTAAGGGCCATGATGACTTGACGTCATCCCCACCTTCCTCCAGTTTATCACTGGCAGTCTCCTTTGAGTTCCCGGCCGAACCGCTGGCAACAAAGGATAAGGGTTGCGCTCGTTGCGGGACTTAACCCAACATTTCACAACACGAGCTGACGACAGCCATGCAGCACCTGTCTCACGGTTCCCGAAGGCACTAAGGCATCTCTGCCAAATTCCGTGGATGTCAAGAGTAGGTAAGGTTCTTCGCGTTGCATCGAATTAAACCACATGCTCCACCGCTTGTGCGGGCCCCCGTCAATTCATTTGAGTTTTAACCTTGCGGCCGTACTCCCCAGGCGGTCGACTTAACGCGTTAGCTCCGGAAGCCACTCCTCAAGGGAACAACCTCCAAGTCGACATCGTTTACGGCGTGGACTACCAGGGTATCTAATCCTGTTTGCTCCCCACGCTTTCGCACCTGAGCGTCAGTCTTTGTCCAGGGGGCCGCCTTCGCCACCGGTATTCCTCCAGATCTCTACGCATTTCACCGCTACACCTGGAATTCTACCCCCCTCTACAAGACTCTAGCCTGCCAGTTTCGAATGCAGTTCCCAGGTTGAGCCCGGGGATTTCACATCCGACTTGACAGACCGCCTGCGTGCGCTTTACGCCCAGTAATTCCGATTAACGCTTGCACCCTCCGTATTACCGCGGCTGCTGGCACGGAGTTAGCCGGTGCTTCTTCTGCGAGTAACGTCAATCACTGTGGTTATTAACCACAATGCCTTCCTCCTCGCTGAAAGTACTTTACAACCCGAAGGCCTTCTTCATACACGCGGCATGGCTGCATCAGGCTTGCGCCCATTGTGCAATATTCCCCACTGCTGCCTCCCGTAGGAGTCTGGACCGTGTCTCAGTTCCAGTGTGGCTGGTCATCCTCTCAGACCAGCTAGGGATCGTCGCCTAGGTGAGCCATTACCCCACCTACTAGCTAATCCCATCTGGGCACATCTGATGGCAAGAGGCCCGAAGGTCCCCCTCTTTGGTCCGAAGACGTTATGCGGTATTAGCTACCGTTTCCAGTAGTTATCCCCCTCCATCAGGCAGTTTCCCAGACATTACTCACCCGTCCGCCGCTCGTCACCCAGGAGCAAGCTCCCTGTGCTACCGCTCGACTTGCATGTGTTAGGCCTGCCGCCAGCGTTCAATCTGAGCCATGATCAAACTCTTCAATTAAAAGCTTGATTTGCTTCAACTCGTGAAGCGGTGCTCAAAAATTAACTTTCGTAATAATTCAACTAAATGAATTACTGCTTGGTCACTCTTCAAGACTTGATATTTTTTTGATACCCGAAGGTATCTGAGATATCAATCCTGCGAGTGCCCACACAGATTGTCTGATAAATTGTTAAAGAGCAGTGAGTTACGCGCTTTCGCTTGCTAACTCGAGGTGGCGTATATTACGCTTTCCTCTTTCAGAGTCAACCCTTAATTTCAGGATATTTGACTCTCATCGCCGCCGTTACTCTGTGATGTTGTTCACATGTTCCGTGTCGATGGAGGCG
>NZ_QZWH01000018.1 GCF_003601925.1 Buttiauxella izardii | reverse complement strand
GGAACTGCCAGGCTCCAAATTAAAGTGTGCTGATATGGCTCAGTTGGTAGAGCGCACCCTTGGTAAGGGTGAGGTCCCCAGTTCGACTCTGGGTATCAGCACCAGTTTTTAGGTTAATGTTCGGCGGCTTGATAAAGAATTTGCCTGGCGGCAGTAGCGCGGTGGTCCCACCTGACCCCATGCCGAACTCAGAAGTGAAACGCCGTAGCGCCGATGGTAGTGTGGGGTCTCCCCATGCGAGAGTAGGGAACTGCCAGGCTTCAAATAAACAAAAAGGCCATCCGCAAGGATGGCCTTTTTGTTATGGATTTTTGTCAGAAAAATAAGGCCACTCAAGTGGCCTTTAGCTTTTAATATCAATGAATAACCTGCGATAAGAAAGCTCGTGTACGTTCTGATTTCGGGTGAGCAAAGAACTCATCCGGTGGAGCTTGTTCAACAATTTCGCCACGATCCATAAAGATAACCCTGTCGGCCACGGTTCTAGCAAAGCCCATTTCGTGCGTGACGCACAACATCGTCATACCCGATTCAGCCAGCCCAATCATCGTATCCAGCACTTCTTTAACCATCTCTGGGTCAAGTGCCGAAGTCGGTTCGTCAAACAGCATGATCTTAGGTTTCATGCATAGGGAACGTGCAATCGCCACGCGTTGCTGTTGACCACCGGATATTTGCCCAGGGAATTTATGAGCATGCTCAGCAATACGTACTCTTTCCAGATAATGCATAGCTAACGCTTCAGCTTCTTTCTTAGGCATCTTTCGTACCCAAATCGGAGCCAATGTGCAGTTTTGCAAAACGGTCAGATGTGGGAAAAGATTAAAGTGCTGAAACACCATCCCAACTTCCGTCCGCACCTTTTCTATATTGCGTAAGTCATCGTTCAACTCGGTTCCATCAACGACAATACGTCCCTGTTGATGCTCTTCCAGATGGTTAATGCAGCGAATCGTTGTTGATTTACCTGAACCGGAAGGGCCGCACAGAACAATGCGTTCTCCTTGCTTGACCTTAAGATTGATATCTTTCAGTACGTGAAACTGCCCGTACCATTTATTCACATTCTCCAGCATGATCATCGCATCAGCGGGTTGCATAGTAATTTGACTCATTTATTCATCCTCAATGCGGTGTTCTTCCGGTGTTAAAACGTTTTTCAAGATGCTGGCTGTAGCGCGACATGCTGAAACAGAAAATCCAGTAGATAAGTGCGGCAAAAACATACCCTTCGGTCGACATGCCTAGCCATGCGGGATCCACGGTGGCTTGTTGCACGCTGCTGAATAGATCAAACAGGCCAATAATGATCACCAGGCTGGTGTCTTTAAAGAGAGCAATGATGGTGTTAACCAAACCTGGAATGACCATCTTTAATGCCTGCGGAAGGATCACCAATCCCTGAGTTTTCCAGTATCCCAGCGCCAGAGATTCAGCTGCTTCATATTGCCCTTTTGGAAGTGCCTGTAAGCCGCCACGTACCACTTCTGCGACATAAGCTGACTGGAACAAAATCACGCCAACCAATGCACGGATGAGTTTGTCGATGCTTGTTCCTTCTGATAGAAACAGCGGCAGCATGACGGATGACATAAACAACACGGTAATGAGCGGCACACCGCGCCAGAACTCAATAAATACGACTGACAAAATTCTGACGACGGGCATTGTTGAACGACGCCCTAATGCCAATAAGATCCCCAGCGGTAATGCTCCGGCTATCCCAACGGAGGCAATGATCAACGTTAGCGTTAACCCGCCCCACTGGCGTGTTTCGACACGATCCAGCCCCAAAAAACCACCGTACAATAATCCCCAGACAACCAACGGATAGACGACTGCCCATACCGCGATATATCGCCCCCTGCGTGGCATTGCATTCCAGAACATCGGAACAATGGAAGCCAGGCCAATCAGCAGCGCCAGATTAATGCGCCAGCGCTGATCGTGCGGATAAAGCCCATACATAAATTGCCCAAAACGTGCATGGATAAACACCCAGCAAGCGCCTTCTTTGGTGCAATCAGCTCGGCTATCACCGACCCAGTTTGCCTGGAAAATCGTCCAGTTTAACAATGGTGGGATCAGCTCCCACATCATCCACAAACAGAAAATGGTCAATAAGCTATTAGACCAGCTGGAAAATAGATTTTTACGAGCCCATTGCACTGCCCCAGAACGAACGGCTACTGGGCGCGTGTGATGTGACGTTAATGCTTTAGTCATCATGATTCCTTAGCGCTCAATCAGGGCAATTCGCCGGTTATAGATATTCATCAGAAGTGAAATCGTCAGGCTGATAATCAGGTAAACCGACATCGTTATAGCAATGGTTTCAATGGCCTGGCCAGTCTGGTTGAGCACCGTTCCGGCAAATAAAGAAACCATATCCGGATAGCCAATAGCGGCTGCCAGCGATGAGTTTTTCACGATGTTGAGATACTGGCTGGTCAGCGGTGGAATGATCACGCGCATTGCCTGAGGAATGATGACCTGGCGTAATGTGACCGGGTTTGGGATCCCTAACGAGCGTGCTGCTTCATGCTGGCCATATGGCACAGACTGAATCCCGGCACGAATGATCTCGGCAATAAACGCTGATGTATAAACAGATAATGCCAGGGTTAATGCTGCAAGCTCAGGAATGAGCACCATCCCGCCACGGAAATTAAAACCGCGCAAAGCCGGAACGTCCCAATGTAGCGCTGCGCCGAAGAGCCATTGAGCAATAAGCGGCAGCAGTACCAACAAACCCAAAGCAATAGGCCATGTACGGCGCAACTGCCCGGTTTTAATCTGGTGCATTTTGTTATAGCGATAGAGACATGCAGAAAGGATCAAGGCAGCCGCAATAGCAGCAATAAAGGCCAGAGCACCTTCACCAATTTGTGGCGACGGAATATAAAGCCCACGGTTACTCAGAAAGAGTAAATCGAATGCGTTAACCGCCTGACGAGGACCTGGTAAGTTACGCAGCACCGCAAAATACCAGAAGAAAATCTGCAACAATGGCGGGATATTACGGAACGTCTCGATATAAAAAGTCGAAAGCTTGCGCAGCAGCCAGTTATCGGAAAGCCTGGCTAACCCGAGAAAGAAACCGAGAAATGAAGCAAATACTATGCACAACGCGGAAACCAACAGCGTGTTCAGCAAGCCGACAACAAACACCCGTCCATAGGTATCACCCTGCTCATAATCAATAAGATGCTGAACGATACCGAAGCCTGCGCTGCGATCAAGAAATGCAAAACCGGAGGTAATGCCACGGTTGCTAAGGTTGGTGACGGTGTTGTGTACCAGATAAATAGCGATGCCCGCGACGATGATGACCGCGATAATCTGGTACAGCCACGCACGAACCGCAGGATTTGAAAAGGAGATATCCCCTTTTACGAGTGGGCGGCGATGGGACATAAGCGAACCTCAATAACATAAACTCAAACCCTGGGCACTACCGCAGTAGTGCCCATTTTGACGTCTCGCTTAGCGAACCGGTGGTGCGTACTGAATGCCACCTTTGTTCCACAGATTATTTTGCCCACGTTTGATCTTCAACGGGCTATCAGAACCCACGTTGTGTTCAAAGATTTCAGCGTAGTTACCCACCTGTTTAACGATGTTGTATGCCCATTTATTATCGAGCTTCAGGTCCTTACCGAAATCACCTTCTTTACCTAACAAGTGCGCCATATCCGGCGTTGTCGGGTTGGCAGCCATCTGATCGACGTTTTTAGAATCCACGCCCATTTCTTCGGCGTTCAGCATTGCAAACAGCGTCCAGCGCACAATTGAGAACCACTCTTCATCACCACGGCGCACGACCGGACCCAGCGGTTCTTTGGAAATCACTTCAGGAAGAACGATCCACTCGCCAGGCGTGCTTAATTTGATGCGCAGGGCATAAAGCTGGGACTGGTCAGAAGCCAGGGTATCGCAGCGGCCTGATTCCAGCGCTTTAGCGGATTCATCAGAGCGGTCAAATGTGACCGGGGTATACTTCATATTGTTCGCTTTGAAGTAGTCCGCGACGTTCAATTCAGTATCCGTACCTGCCTGAATACATACCGTTGCGCCATCGAGTTCTTTCGCGCTCTTCAGGCCTGCTTTATTGTGCGTCAGGAAGCCGATGCCGTCGTAATAAGTGACGCCAGTAAACATCATGCCCATGCCCGCATCACGCGAGGAGGTCCATGTGGTGTTACGCGACAGAATGTCCACTTCGCCAGATTGCAGTGCAGTAAAGCGCTCTTTGGCGGTCAGCGGGGTGTATTTAACTTTCGATGCATCACCAAATACCGCAGCCGCAACACCGCGACAAACGTCCACATCAATGCCGGTAAACTTGCCATTGGCATCAGCATAGGAAAACCCAGGCAGGCCATCGCTGATTCCGCATTGCACAAAACCTTTCTTTTTAACCGCTTCAAACGAGGTACCAGCGTGAGCTTGGCCGACGATCGCGAATAATGCACCGGCTGCGACCAGAGTGGAGAGTATTGTCTTTTTCATAATGCATCCTGTGTGGCGAAATTATCGTTATAAGTATTGGTGCTTGCGTGGCACCGTTTTCCTGTCTGTGGCATCTGCCAGTCTGGATAAAGCAAAGGGAGTGCCAAGATTGCGAGTCGTGATATGCGTGTACCACGCGTCGCAGTTAGCAGAGTGTAGACAGGAAAAATCGCTCGCAGCGCCCTGAAACGGTGCAAAAATGAAACCTACGCCACATTTCGGCACAAAAAAGTTTCAGTTTTAGATCATATGAAAATTAGTAATTTCTGACGTTAATATTAGCGAGGGTGCTATTGGTGCTGGGATGTGAGAAGCATCACGGCGCGTGATGCAATAAAACAAAAGAACATGAAACTGAGTGATTTGTTTCACGCTTCAAAAGCAGAGGGTGAGACTAAAAAATGAAGTGTTTGCACTCAAACGATGCAGCCAAATCATTCCCAATAAAAAAGCGCACCTTTCAAAGGCGCGCTTTTTCTAAATCGAATGGAATGCTTATTTGGTTAACGCAACGATACCCAGCGTCAAACCAGCAATCGCAGCGGCACCACCGGCGATTGCGCCTGCGGTTTCCCAGTTATCCTGCGTTGTCCCTTTCATGCAGGTATTAGTGTGCACCAGACGGCCCTGATCGTCATAAACAGGTACACAAGGTGACTCGGTTGCACAACCCGCCAGAAGTGTTGAAAGCAACGCAGCAGCAATTAACTTTTTCATTTGGAACCTCATTGAAGCAAACCCCGGTGAGGGATAACTCGCGCCCGAAGGCTACGGGATATCTACAAACCTGAACCAGAGTGAATGTGGTGATTTTATCACCGCTGCATGCTTTGCGAGGAGAAGGGAATAATTGCAATTCATGTGCTGTGTAAACAAAGTGGAGAAAAGGGAGCGAAAGCATCAAAAATATGGAGAGATAATGAAGTCAGGCGTTGATCATTTTCTGGAATTAAACGCTTAAAAAAAGCACATCCTTCGTATTCAAAGGCATCCAATACCTCAGGAAGTGTTCGGTACATCACAACTATGAAAAGGGTACTTTTCCAGGAATGGTAAGCTTTCAAATCACATGGTTAACTGAGGGTGTCAGTGTGTAGTACAGACTCGTTTAATACAGGGTTAATTTTAAGGATAAGAATATGCCAGCTGTTATTGAAAAAGCATTGGACTACATTAGCGGTATGAATACCTCCGCTTCAACGCCACAACCGATGGACGAAAGTACAGTTAAGGGAATGTTTAAGTATCTGAAAGAGTTAGGGGTACCAGCCAGCGCAACCTATGTTAAGGAAAGAGGGGCGCAGGAGGGATGGAGCCCTGAATTTACAGCAAAAGTTGCTGGGTGGGCTGAAAAAATTGAGTCCGGTAACCGTATAGTAATAAAAAACCCTGAATACTTTTCTTCTTACATGAAGGAACAGCTCCGAGAGCTGGTCTAAGTTTATCACTCGGTATATCACGAGCATTAAAAAAGGCGCTTCCCCATGCCGAGTAGCGCCTTTTTAAACAACAAGTTAACTGATTAGTATCAGTTCATGCCGTATTTTTTCAATTTTTTACGCAGCGTGCCACGGTTGATGCCCATCATCAGGGCAGCGCGGGTTTGGTTGCCACGGGTGTATTGCATCACCATGTCCAACAATGGCTGCTCTACTTCAGCCAATACCAGCTCATACAGATCACTAACATCTTGACCATTCAGTTGAGCAAAATAGTTCTTCAGTGCCTGTTTCACAGAGTCACGCAGAGGTTTTTGGGTAACCTGATCTTGTGAGTTAACGGTTGAAACGGTTAGTACGTCAGAATTTACGCGTTGTTCGAACATAGTTCTGTCAGCTCTTTATTTCTAATTACGCAAGATTTTCGAAGTATGCCTCCAACGCCTCAAGCTGTTCGCTTGCATCCTCAATGGCGTTGAATGTGCGCCGAAACTGGTCATTTGGAGCGTGTTCCTGTAAGTACCAGGAGACGTGTTTACGAGCAATTCGGTATCCCTTTGCATGACCATAAAAGTCATGAAGTTCGCGAATGTGCCCGCAAAGTAAGCGCTTCACCTCTGCCAGAGGCAGTGGAGGAAGCAGCTCTCCAGTGTCCAGATAATACTGGATTTCCCGAAAGATCCAGGGTCTTCCCTGAGCCGCGCGTCCTATCATAAGAGCATCAGCCCCTGTGTAGTCCAGCACAGCTCTGGCTTTAAGCGGGTCAGTAATGTCACCATTCGCGATTACCGGAATGGAAACTTTCTGCTTAACTGCCCGAATGCTGTCGTATTCAGCATCTCCCTGAAATAAACAGGCGCGGGTGCGTCCATGAATTGTCAGAGCCTGAATGCCACAGTCTTCAGCCAGTTGGGCAATCTCTTCACAGTTACGGTGCGCCGTATCCCAGCCAGTGCGAATCTTCAGTGTGACAGGAACATCAACTGCGTTAATAACCGTTGTCAGGATAGACTTCACCAGACTCGGGTATTGCAGAAGAGCGGAACCCGCAAGCTTACGATTCACTTTCTTTGCTGGGCATCCCATATTGATATCAATAATCTGGGCGCCATTAGCCACGTTAATGCGTGCGGCCTCTGCCATCTCGTCAGGGTCACTACCGGCAATTTGCACGGTGCGAATACCTGGTTCATTCACGTGAACCATCCGTAAACGTGACTTATCACTCGCCCAAACTTCAGGGTTAGAGGACATCATCTCGGAAACGGTTAGCCCGGCCCCCATCTCGTAACACAGCGTTCTGAATGGTCTGTCAGTGATGCCAGCCATAGGTGCTGCAATCAGTCGATTTCTGAGCTGGTGTTGTCCAATGCGCATGAGTTAAGAAATGACCATACTTGCCTGCAAGGCGGCGTATATTACGCATTTTTGACCTCAGATGAAAGGCCAAACTTTGAACAATCAGCTGTCGTAGATCAATGAATCCGCATACATAATAGTGACCAATTAAAATTAATTATAATTATCATTATGTTAGGTGGTTTTGGTTTATTTATGCTCTTTTTGAATTTTGTAAAACTGAGAAGCGAAGTGCACCAATTCAAGCGACTGTCACCCTATAAACTGCTGCTTTGTTCATCTATTTATGCATTTTTGTGTGAGTGGAATCTCATTTTTCTGCAACGAATAGCTAACATGTAATGGGCTGAGTCCAAATGAAAACGGGGTCGAAACCCCGTCAGTAGACTATTTATTCAACAACAACGCGGCCATGTAACGGCTGTACAGGGCGGTTATTATCGTGATGCATAACTGAGGTGAATTGTTTCAATTGTTGCTCAGACAGGGTTACAGGGTGTTTCATCACCAGCCAACGGACACCTTCCGAACAGCGTTTAGAAAAGTGGCCAGATGGCCACTTTAGAGGAAATATTTAACGTTTGAAGCCTGTGATGCGGCACCATTCTTCTTTTTCAGCGACCGGATCTAAAGTGAATTTGTCCTGATACGCTTCGCAAACGCTCTCAGCCTGGCTCGCCAGAATGCCAGAAAGCCCCAGGAAACCGCCCTGAACCGGCAGCACGCTGATTAATGGCGCTAACTCACGTAATGGGCCTGCCAGGATGTTAGCGACCACGACATCGGCGCTCATGGCTTCTGGCTGGTCTTGCGGTAAATACAGCTCCAGGCGGTCAGAAACACCGTTGCGCTCTGCATTATCACGGCTGGCTTGAATCGCTTGCGGGTCGATATCGATACCAATGGCATTAGCCGCACCCAATTTCAATGCAGCGATGGCGAGGATGCCGGAGCCGCAACCGAAATCAATGATGGTTTTGCCTGCCAAATCTAAACTATCAAGCCACTCAAGACACAGCGATGTGGTCGGATGCGTGCCAGTACCAAACGCCAGACCCGGGTCGAGCATCACGTTCACGGCGTTAGGGTCTGGCACATCGCGCCAGCTCGGGCAAATCCACAGACGCTGGCCAAAACGCATCGGGTGGAAGTTATCCATCCATTCACGTTCCCAGTCTTTGTCTTCAAGTTGCTCGATTTTATGTGGGAAACCGACACTCAGCAGCGGGCAGTTCTCTAGAATTGCCACCACTTCTTTCATGTCTGATTCAGCGTCGTACAGGCCAATCACATCGGTATCGCCCCACAAACGGGTTTCGCCTGGTAATGGCTCGAATACTGGCGTGTCATGAGTATCCTGAAAGGTCACGGAAACCGCGCCGCTTTCAATCAGCGCATCGCCGAGTTCTTCAGCGTTCCCGCCCGAGGTATTAATTTTCAGTTGAATCCATGGCATAGCGAAACTCTTTATTTATCAGTAGTTGAAACGAGTGCTGGAACAGGAACGGGCTGACCGAAACGGTTGCCCACCAGGAACGCCAGCAAACTTAGTAATAACGATGGCACAATCGGGTGGAAGCCAAATAGCTGGATTTTGAAGCTCGCCAGCACTGCGTACAGGCCGCCACCGACAATCATTGCGCTCAGTGCGCCTGCCGCATTGGCACGCTCCCAATACAAGCCCAATACTAACGGCCACAGGAACACGGCTTCGAGTCCACCGAACGCCAGTAAATTCAGCCAGATGATCATCTCTGGTGGACGCCATGCGGCAAGCAGCAACAGCGCACCCAGAATCAGCGTGATAACCGATGACATTCTTTTCAGGCGCGTCTCGTTGTGGATCTGTTCCGGATGCATATTCAAATACAGATCTTTAACGATCGTAGCCGATGATTGCAGCAATTGGGCGTTAATTGTCGACATGATCGCAGCCATCGGTGCAGCAAGGAAGATCCCGGCGGCGAAGGGTGGTAACACAGTCACCATCAACGTTGGGATAACCAGATCCGGCACTTTCAAATCGGGTATGACTGCGCGGCCTAAAGCGCCCGCCAGATGCATACCAAACATCAGAATCGCCACCACAATGGTGCCGAGAATAATGCCACGGTGTACGGCTTTGCTGTCTTTATAAGAGATGCAACGCACCGCCGTGTGCGGCAGGCCAATCACCCCGAAACAAACCAGAACCCAGAACGACGTCATAAACGTTGGTGAAAGAATGTCGTCTGCGCCCTGCGGTGAAACGAGTTTAGGGTCAATATGCTGGAGCGTATCTACCGCGTTGTGCAAACCACCCGCAGCGTGAACGATGCCCACTAACAGTAAAATCGTGCCGACCAGCATCACCATGCCTTGCATTGCGTCATTAAGCACGCTGGCACGGAAGCCGCCAAAAGCGGTGTAAAGCGCGATACTGATGCCAAAAATCAGCAAGCCTGTTTCGTAAGGAATACCGGCTGCGGTTTCCAGCAGGCGGGCACCGCCGATGAACTGCACGGTCATGGCACCGACAAAAGCCACTAACAGGCTAATACTGGCGAGCCAGACGAGCAGGCGGCTTTGATAACGCGCGTAAAGCATGTCGTTCAGGGTCACGGCGTTATAACGGCGAGCCAAAATAGCGAACTTCTTACCCAGAATTCCCAGTGACAACCACACCGCTGGAAGCTGGATCATCGCCAGCAAAACCCAGCCGAGGCCATATTTATAGGCCGCGCCAGGGCCGCCAATAAACGAACTGGCGCTAATGTAGGTCGCGGTGAGCGTCATCGCTAACACGAACCCGCCCATTGAACGACTGCCGAGGAAATATTCGTTGAGGAAGTTACCCGTGGTGCGTCGCTTCATGGCATACATCGAAATGCCAAAAACCACTAATAAATACGCCACCAGCGGCAAAATGACTTCAAGCTGCATGATCATCCTCCAGCGGAATATCACGGAAGATGAGTTTTACCATCGCCCAGCACAGCAGAATGAAAAGCAGAGGCACTAACAGGCACGCCATTTCAAACCAGTGCGGGAGACCGGTTAGGCCGATTTCGTTACCAGGTAAGTAAGCAGCCACTAACCATGCTGCAAGATAGAGAAGGGTGAGCCAAAGTGCCCAGCGGGCTTCTTTATGGGCCTGAACAAAACGCGCGTCCATTGTTGTCCCTTGAGTTGGCGGAAAGCGGCGATTGTAACGCATAGCCAAAAAAGAAAAAGGCCGGATATCCGGCCTTTTAGCGATGTTGACTGCGGAAACTTAGTCCTGAAGACCCAGTTTCTTCTCCAGATAGTGGATGTTAGTCCCACCGTGCTGGAAGTTTTCATCGTTCATGATGCGAGTCTGCAAATCAACGTTGGTTTTGATGCCATCGATGATCAGTTCCGCCAGGGCGTTCTTCATACGAGCGATTGCCACTTCACGAGTTTCACCGTAACAGATGAGCTTCGCGATCATTGAATCGTAGTATGGAGGAACGGTGTAGCCGGAATAAATATGCGATTCCCAACGTACACCAAAACCACCCGGCACATGGCAGCGAGTAATTTTACCAGGGCTTGGCAGGAAGGTATTCGGGTCTTCGGCGTTGATACGGCATTCAACCGCATGGCCACGAACCTGAACGTCTTCTTGC
The DNA here is from genome assembly GCF_003601925.1 of Buttiauxella izardii. Classification (GTDB taxonomy): domain Bacteria; phylum Pseudomonadota; class Gammaproteobacteria; order Enterobacterales; family Enterobacteriaceae; genus Buttiauxella; species Buttiauxella izardii. The sequence continues at coordinate 101,948 of NZ_QZWH01000018.1, read as the reverse complement.
TTGATAGACAGTGGCTGCCCAGCTGCAATGCGAAGTTGTTCTTTGATCAAGTCAACGCCGGTGATCATTTCTGTTACCGGGTGCTCAACCTGAATACGGGTGTTCATCTCAATGAAGTAGAACTCACCGTTTTCGAACAGGAACTCGAAAGTACCCGCGCCGCGATAGTTGATGTCGATACACGCTTTAGAGCAGCGTTCACCGATGAATTTACGCAGTTCAGGCGTGATGCCTGGTGCTGGCGCTTCTTCAACAACTTTCTGGTGACGACGCTGCATAGAGCAGTCACGTTCCGCCAGATAAATCGCTTTACCCTGGCCATCAGCAAGAACTTGAATCTCGATGTGACGTGGGTTTTCGAGGTACTTCTCCATATAGACCATGTCGTTGTTGAAAGCAGCTTTTGCTTCCGCACGGGTCATATTAATGGATTGTTCCAGGTCTGCATCGCCACGTACAACGCGCATACCACGACCGCCGCCGCCGCCAGACGCTTTGATAATAACCGGATAACCGATGCGTTTCGCATGGGCACGGTTTTTATCCATATCGCCGTCCAGTGGGCCGTCAGAACCTGGTACGCAAGGTACGCCAGCTTTCTTCATGGCATTGATTGCAGAAACTTTATCGCCCATCAGGCGAATAGTTTCAGCACGTGGGCCGATGAAGATAAAGCCTGAACGCTCAACTTGCTCAGCAAAGTTGGCGTTTTCAGACAGGAAGCCGTAACCCGGGTGAATCGCCACCGCGCCAGTAATTTCTGCCGCAGAGATGATAGCCGGGATATTCAGATAGCTTTTTACGGACGGAGCAGGACCGATACAAACAGTCTCATCCGCCAGCAAAACGTGTTTTAAATCGCGGTCCGCGGTGGAGTGCACAGCGACAGTCTTGATGCCCAGTTCTTTACAGGCACGAAGAATACGCAGAGCAATCTCGCCACGGTTTGCGATGACAATTTTATCCAGCATGTTCGCCTCGTTACTCGATGACGACCAGCGGCTCGTCAAATTCAACCGGTTGACCGTTTTCAACCAGGATGGCTTTCACCACACCGGCTTTGTCAGCTTCGATCTGGTTCATCATTTTCATCGCTTCAACGATGCAAAGAGTGTCGCCAACGTTCACTTTCTGGCCAACTTCAACAAATGACTTAGCATCCGGGCTTGGTGTGCGGTAGAAAGTACCGACCATTGGGGAACGCACGATGTGACCACTGACTTCAGCAGCCGCTGGCGCTTCCATTACCGGTGATGCGGCAGGAGCAACAGCGCCAGCCAGGCTTGGCTGCGGCTGGTACATTGGAGCTGCATAAGCCTGTTGCATCATCGGGTAACCAGCGTTTGCCGGTGCACGACTGATACGAACAGACTCTTCGCCTTCAGAAATTTCCAGTTCGGAGATGCCTGATTCTTCAACCAGCTCGATCAGTTTTTTAATCTTACGAATATCCATGAGTGGGTTCCGTACTCTTGTTTAGATGGATTTTGACAAGCGTTTTACCGCCGTCTGTAGTGCATATGAATAGCCGTCAGCGCCTAATCCGCAGATGACACCAACCGCTTTATCAGAAAGATATGAATGATGGCGGAACGGCTCACGCGCATGAACATTGCTGAGGTGGATCTCGATAAACGGGATATCCACGGCCAACAAGGCGTCACGCAACGCAACACTGGTATGGGTAAACGCGGCCGGATTAATCAGAATAAAATCGACAGTGTCTTTAGCCTGATGAATTCGGTCGATCAACTCATATTCCGCATTTGATTGCAGGTGGCTGAACGAGACATTTAACGTTTTCGCTTCTTCTTCGAGCGAGTTAACAATTTGCGCTAAAGTCAGCGTGCCGTACTTCTCAGGCTCGCGTGTTCCCAGCATGTTAAGGTTCGGACCGTTCAAAAGCAAAATGTGAAAGTTAGCCGACATCGTGCTGCCATCTCCTGCAATTTGTAGGTATTTTACAAAATATACCTAAGTTGCTCGGTTGTCACCTTCAGAGCCAGAAAATGGCCTGTCAGAAAAACCAAAGTCGCACATTATAACGATTTCGTAGCATTTGGCAGCTAAATACTGGTCTTATCAGGGAAGATGATCAACTCATATCCTTTTTAAGCGGCGAGTTGATCACTTTTTGCAGGCAGGAGCACGTTTCAGTTATTAACGCAGCCACAGCTTAAATTTCTTGTAGCGCAAGGCCAGCAGGACGATAGCACCCAAAGTATAGAGCAGTGGCTGCGGGGAAATCACCTTCACCGACCAAAGATAATGAACAGGTGCGAGGATGGCGACAAGATAGACGAAGTTGTGCAGCTTTTGCCAACGCGGCCCCAATTTTCGTTGTAAAGCCTGGGTCGATGTTGCGGCCAATAATAACAGCACCAGCCAGCATATTATTCCTAAAGTTAAATAGGGACGCGTCACCAGCTCCCGGCCAAGCAGTCCAAGATTGTTGATGCCCAACTCGAGCATCGCGTAGCTGGTTAAATGAAGCGTCGCCCAGGCAAAGCACCATAATCCCAACAGACGGCGGGTACGAATCAGCAGCGGCTGTTTACCGTAGCGGGCCAGCGGTGTGACCAAAAGCGTTGCCAGCAATAATTTCAGCGCCATCCTGCCGGTAAAATGCTGAATGTCTTTTGCCGGGTCAGCGCTCAAAAGCCCCTGGCTCGCCGCATAAAAAAGCCACATGAAAGGCAAGAAGGCGGCGAGATGCAGCACCACTTTAAGCCACGTAATTTGCTTCGCCGTTAATCTCACCTTAGAAATTCTCCTTCAGATTTAAGCCGCGATACAATGAAGCGACCTGATCGGCATACCCGTTAAACAGCAGCGTTGGCTGGCGTTTAACGTCTAACACGCCACCTGAACCGATGAATCGTTCACTGGCCTGCGACCAGCGCGGGTGATCGACGTTTGGATTAACGTTGGCATAAAAACCATATTCGTTGGGCGCGATCATATTCCAGGTTGTCGGCGGTAACTCGCTCACCAGTTTGATACTGACAATCGACTTAATCCCTTTAAATCCATATTTCCACGGCACGGTGAGGCGAATCGGCGCCCCGTTTTGTGGCGGCAGCGCTTTGCCATACACGCCAACGGTCAATAGAGTCAGCGGATTCATCGCTTCATCCAGGCGCAGACCTTCGACATAGGGATATTTCAACCCGCCGCCAATAAAACGGTCTTTTTGCCCTGGCATTTGTTCCGGATCGTAAAGCGTTTCGAATGCGACATACTTCGCATTGCTGGTGGGTTCAACCATCGCCAGTAATTTGCTAAGTGGGAAACCAATCCACGGCACCACCATCGACCACGCTTCGACGCAGCGCATGCGATAGATGCGTTCCTCAAGGGTGAGTTTTTTGTAGAGATCGTCCAAATCCAGCGTCATGGGTTTGGCAACTTCACCACTAATCGTGACTTTCCACGGATCGGTTTTGAGGCTACCGGCGTTGGCCGCAGGGTCGGCTTTGTCGAGGCCGAACTCGTAGAAATTGTTGTATCCGGTGACTTTATCTTCCGGCGTCATGGCGAGCTTGGCCTGCCATTGCTCAGGTTGGCTGAATTGCAGCGGTTTTCCCGACAGAGCGGGTGGCCTGTCGTTTCCTTTAAACCAGGAGAGAATATCCGCATGTGCAGTTTGAGGAAGGGAGAGAGCCGCCGCACTTATGCCCAGTGCTTTGAGCACCTGGCGGCGTTTCATCATGAAAACGGATTCAGCTGTGACATCGGCTTCAGTTAAGCGCGTGACTTTTTTCATCTTATTCTCCAGCGTTTCTTTATTAAGTTAAGCATGACGGAGAACGCACGAGCCTGCGAATATGTCACAAAAAATTGAAAATTAGACATTCCCTGGAAGCGCTGAATCCGCATACATGGGAAAAAGAGGGTTGAAGGCTATACTTGAAATCTGATGTGTAAAGCATGCCGTGTGCAACAAAGGGTGAATATCTGTTCACTGCGTTTGCCAGGCTAGCGCTTTTACTATGTAATGCCGCATCAGGTCAGGCCTTAGGGTGTTATGGCGGGTTTTTTTCACCAGACGGAGTTAACACAAGGATGCGATTAACGACGAAACTTTCTGCTTTTATGACGCTGCTAACCGGCCTCGCGATTTTTGTGACGCTGGTGGGGTGCTCATTAAGCTTCTTTAATGCGATGCATTATAAAGTGCATCAACGCGTGGCTGCGGTTGCCACCATCATTGATAATGAACTGGTTTCAAATTCCCCAGAGGCTTTAATCAAACGCCTCAACGAAGTCATGGTTCCCATAGATATCACTGAAGTCGATTTTAAAATTGGCGATAAAACGGTTTATCAGCACCAACTGACTCAAACTTATCGCTTGTTGGGAAACAGCTACAGCTTTCGCACCGTCAGCGTTGAATTAATGAAGCATCCGGGGATGTTTCTGAGCCTGACGTATCGCGATCCGGTGGCGAATTACTACAACTCTTTATTTACGACGGTGCCGCTTTCAATCACGGTCGGCTTGATGCTTATCGTGCTGTTCTTTGCTATTCGCTGGATGAAAAAGCAACTTGCCGGGCAAGAATTACTTGAAGACAGAGCGCGCCGTATTCTCAATGGCGAGCGTGGCGTTGGGGCGCGTGGTTCGGTGCTGGAGTGGCCGCCTCAAGCCAGCAGCGCGCTTGATTTGCTGCTCTCCGACCTGCAAAACGCCAGCGATCAACGCAGCAGAATGGATACGCTTATTCGTGCCTTTGCTGCGCAAGATGCGAAAACTGGCCTCAATAATCGCCTGTTCTTTGATAACCAGTTAGCCACGTTACTTGATGAACAAGAACAAGTTGGCGCGCACGGCGTGGTGATGATCATTCGTCTGCCTGATTTCGACACCCTGCATGAAACATGGGGTAGAAGTGCCGTAGAAGAGTATCTGTTTACCATTATTAATATGTTATCGACATTCGTGATGCGCTATCCGGGGGCTTTACTGGCACGCTACTTCCGCAGCGATTTTGCCGTTCTGTTGCCGCATCGCACATTAAAAGAAGCCGACAGCATCGCAGGCCAGTTGTTAAAAGCCGTTGATTCATTGCCGCCAACGCGGATGCTCGACCGCAATGACATGATGCACATCGGGATTTGTGCCTGGCGTAGTGGGCAAACTAAAGAGCAAGTGATGGAGAATGCGGAGGTCGCGACTCGAAACGCTTCTTTGCAGGGAACCAACGCCTGGTCGGTATATGACGATAGTTTGCCGGAAAAAGGGCGCGGCAACGTTAAATGGCGTACGCTAATTGAGCAAGTCTTGCAGCGTGGCGGCCCGCGTTTTTACCAAAAACCGTCGGTGAAGCGTGATGGTTATGTGCACCATCGGGAAATAATGTGTCGGATTTTCGACGGTGAGCAAGAAGTGCTGGCGGCGGAATACTTGCCGATGGTGAAGCAGTTTGGTTTATCAGAGCAATACGACCGACAAACTATTGCGCGTTTGTTAGCGTTAGTTGGTTTCTGGCCAGAAGAAACGCTGGCAATTCAGGTATCTGTTGAATCATTAATCCGCGTGCCTTTTCAGCGTTGGCTGCGTGATGCACTGATGCAATCTGAAAAATCTTTGCGACGACGTATTCTTTTTGAACTTGCAGAGGCAGATGTTTGTCAACACATCAGCCGTTTACAACCTGTGGTTCGTTTGATTAAAGCGCTGGGTGCCAGAGTCGCGGTTTCCCAGGCGGGTTTGACTGTCGTAGGCACCTCTTATATTAAAGAGTTGGATGTCGAGTTGATAAAACTGCACCCAGGACTTGTGCGAAACATAGAGAAACGAACCGAAAATCAGCTGTTTGTTCAAAGCCTGGTTGAGGCATGTAACGGGACTCAAACACAAGTTTTTGCGGTCGGTGTTAGAACTCGCGGCGAATGGCAGACACTGGTGGAGAAAGGCGTGGCGGGTGCTCAGGGGGATTTTTTTGCGGCCTCTCAACCACTCGACAGCAACGTGAAAAAATATTCGCAAAGATACTCGGTTTAACCTGCCGTTTATAAATATTTCACGTAGAATAACGCGCGCTGCATCTCAAGGGGGCGAGTACGCCTGCTGACCAGATTGTTAAAGCACTAATGAACCCAGTTTGCTTCCTTGCACTGTTCGTTTAACCTACAGCGTTTGTTTATTTCCTCTGCGTTTGAGGATGAACGTGTCGAAAGTGTAACGGTCGTAGTAAACTGCACAATTTTTCACCATTGCAGAACATTTATGCGCCTTGTCGCTGCAATGAGTGGTTGGTAAAGTAAGCGGATTTTGTTTCCGCCCCAGCTTTCAGGATTATCCCTTAGTATGTTGAAAAAATTTCGTGGCATGTTTTCCAATGACCTGTCCATTGACCTGGGTACCGCGAATACCCTGATTTATGTAAAAGGACAAGGCATCGTACTGAATGAGCCATCGGTCGTGGCCATTCGCCAGGATCGTGCCGGTTCACCTAAAAGTGTTGCGGCCGTAGGTCATGACGCTAAACAGATGCTGGGTCGTACCCCTGGCAACATCGCAGCTATTCGTCCAATGAAAGACGGCGTTATCGCCGACTTCTTCGTGACCGAAAAAATGCTGCAGCACTTCATTAAGCAAGTGCATAGCAACAGCTTTATGCGCCCAAGCCCGCGCGTGCTGGTTTGTGTGCCGGTTGGCGCAACTCAGGTTGAACGTCGTGCCATCCGTGAATCTGCGCAAGGCGCAGGGGCTCGTGAAGTCTTCTTGATTGAAGAACCAATGGCTGCGGCTATCGGTGCTGGCCTGCCAGTTTCTGAAGCAACCGGTTCTATGGTTGTGGATATCGGCGGTGGTACCACTGAAGTTGCCGTTATCTCTCTGAATGGCGTGGTTTACTCTTCTTCTGTCCGTATCGGTGGTGACCGCTTCGATGAGGCCATCATTAATTATGTGCGCCGTAACTACGGTTCACTGATTGGTGAAGCAACGGCTGAACGTATCAAACACGGTATCGGTTCTGCTTACCCAGGCGACGAAGTGCTTGAAATCGAAGTGCGTGGCCGTAACCTGGCTGAAGGTGTTCCACGCGGCTTCACCCTGAACTCCAACGAAATCCTTGAAGCACTGCAAGAGCCATTAACTGGCATCGTGAGTGCGGTTATGGTTGCTCTGGAACAGTGCCCACCAGAACTGGCTTCTGATATTTCTGAGCGCGGTATGGTTCTGACCGGCGGTGGCGCATTGCTGCGTAACCTCGACCGTCTGCTGATGGAAGAAACAGGCATTCCGGTAGTAGTTGCAGAAGATCCATTGACTTGCGTAGCCCGTGGCGGTGGCAAGGCACTGGAAATGATCGACATGCACGGCGGCGACTTGTTCAGCGAAGAGTAATCAGCCACACGTAAAGGCAGTGTTCATCACTGCCTTTTCTTGATGGCCCTGGAATACGCATAGCCTATGAAGCCAATTTTTAGCCGTGGACCTTCGTTGCAGTTTCGCCTGATTCTGGCGGTGCTGGTGGCGATTGGTGTCATTATTGCCGATAGCCGTCTCGGTACGTTCAGCCAGGTCAGAACGTATATGGATACTGCCGTCAGCCCTTTCTATTTTGTCTCAAATGGTCCCCGTGAATTGCTCGACAGCGTCTCGCAAACACTGGCATCACGCGATCAGCTAGAACTCGAAAATCGTGCACTGCGTCAGGAACTGATCCTGAAAAACAGCGAATTACTGATGATGGGTCAATATCGTCAGGAAAACGCACGCCTGCGTGAACTGCTTGGCTCACCGTTGCGTCAGGATGAGCAAAAAATGGTGACCCAGGTTATCTCAACCGTTAACGATCCTTACAGTGACCAGGTGGTTATTGATAAAGGCAGCGTGAACGGGGTCTACGAAGGCCAGCCTGTCATTAGTGATAAAGGCGTTGTCGGTCAGGTTGTCGCGGTGGCGAAACTCACTAGCCGTGTTTTGCTGATTTGCGATGCGACCCATGCACTGCCGATTCAGGTTCTGCGTAACGATATTCGCATTATTGCGGCGGGTAACGGCTGCACTGACGATCTGCAACTGGAACACTTGCCTGCAAACACTGACATCCGCGTCGGCGATGTGTTGGTGACATCAGGTCTGGGTGGTCGCTTCCCGGAAGGTTATCCTGTTGGTGTCGTTTCTTCTGTGAAACTGGACACTCAGCGTGCCTACACCGTGATTCAGGCGCGTCCGACTGCTGGCTTACAACGTCTGCGTTATTTGCTGCTGTTGTGGGGAGCGGATCGCGAGGGTAAAACCCCGATGCCGCCGGAAGAAGTCCACCGTGTTGCCAATGAGCGTTTGATGCAAATGATGCCGCAGGTTTTACCGCCGGCTGATTCTGTTGGCCCGCCAGCCCCGGCTCCTGTTCCACCTCCGGCAACGGGAATGGTTCAGACTCCTGCGGTGAACTCCGGTTCTCCTGCCCCTGCGACCCAGGGAGGGCAGTAGTGGGAAGTTATCGTAGCCAGGGGCGTTGGGTAATCTGGCTTTCTTTCCTTATCGCCTTGTTATTACAAGTAATGCCCTGGCCTGACGATTTGAAAGTTTATCGTCCGGACTGGGTTTTACTGATCCTGTTGTACTGGATTCTGGCATTGCCACATCGCGTAAATGTGGGCACAGGTTTTATTGTGGGTGCCATACTGGATCTGATCAGCGGTTCAACCCTGGGTGTGCGGGCGTTGTCTCTGAGCATCGTGGCTTATCTGGTGGCGTTGAAATATCAGCTATTCCGTAATCTTGCGCTGTGGCAACAAGCTCTTGTTGTTATGCTGTTGTCACTGATGACGGATGTCATTGTTTTTTGGTCTGAATTTTTAGTCATCAACGTCTCTTTCCGTCCGGAAATCTTCTGGAGCAGCGTGGTTAATGGCGTGCTCTGGCCATGGATTTTCTTGTTGATGCGTAAAATTCGCCAACAATTTGCTGTGCAATAGGATTTAACATGACATCTTTGTATCTTGCATCGGGTTCCCCGCGTCGTCAGGAGCTTCTGACTCAGTTGGGCGTGTCGTTTGAGCGCATCATTACCGATGTTGAAGAACAGCGTCTTAGCCATGAAAGTGCACAGCAATATGTTGTGCGTCTGGCGCGTGATAAAGCCCGGGCTGGCGTTGCTGCCGCTCCACGGGATTTACCGGTTCTCGGTGCAGATACTATTGTTATCTACAACGGCAATGTGCTGGAAAAACCAAAAGATGAACAACATGCGGTTGAGATGCTGCGCATGTTGTCTGGCAACCAGCATCAGGTCATGACCGCAGTAGCGCTGGCAGATAGTGAATCGTTGCTGGATTGCCTGGTGACGACAGAAGTGACATTTCGTGCATTATCAGAACAAGATATCGCCGGTTACGTTGCCAGCGGTGAACCTATGGATAAAGCAGGTGCATACGGTATTCAAGGGCTTGGTGGCTGTTTTGTCAGGAAGATTAATGGCAGCTATCATGCAGTAGTCGGTTTACCACTAGTTGAAACCTATGAATTGCTGAGTAATTTTCACGCATTGCGTGATGGACGAGGAAAACATGACGGCTGAATTATTAGTCAATGTGACCCCATCGGAAACTCGGGTGGCTTACATTGATGGTGGAATACTGCAAGAGATTCATATTGAACGCGAGGCTCGTCGCGGGATCGTAGGAAATATCTACAAAGGTCGTGTTAGCCGGGTTCTTCCGGGGATGCAGGCGGCATTTGTAGATATTGGCCTTGATAAGGCAGCGTTTCTTCACGCTTCTGACATCATGCCGCATACCGAATGTGTGGCGGGTGAGGAGCGCAAAAACTTCACAGTACGCGATATTTCCGAACTGGTACGCCAGGGGCAAGACTTAATGGTGCAAGTGGTGAAAGACCCGCTCGGCACTAAAGGTGCGCGTCTGACGACAGATATCACGCTGCCATCCCGTTATTTGGTGTTTATGCCAGGCGCTTCGCATGTTGGTGTCTCTCAGCGTATTGAAAGTGAAGCCGAACGTGATCGCCTCAAACGCGTCGTTAACGCCTATTGCGACGAACAAGGTGGATTCATTATTCGTACCGCCGCTGAAGGCGTCTGCGAAGACGATTTAGCGTCAGATGCGGCCTATCTCAAACGCGTCTGGACGAAAGTCAGTGAGCGCAAAAAGCGTAATAAAACTCGCTGCCAACTGTACGGTGAATTAGCGCTGGCACAACGCGTGCTGCGTGATTTTGCCGATGCGGCACTCGACCGTATTCGTGTCGACTCCCGTCTGACTTACGACATGCTGCTGGAATTCACCGCAGAATACATGCCGGAAATGCATGAAAAAATCGAACACTACAGCGGTCGTCAGCCTATCTTCGATTTGTTCGACGTTGAGAACGAAATTCAGCGCGCGCTGGAACGCAAAGTTGAGCTGAAATCCGGCGGCTATTTAGTTATCGATCAAACTGAAGCGATGACGACCGTTGATATCAACACCGGTGCGTTTGTCGGCCACCGCAATCTTGACGATACAATTTTCAACACCAACATCGAAGCGACTCAAGCGATTGCCCGCCAGTTACGTTTGCGTAACCTGGGCGGCATTATCATTATTGATTTCATTGATATGAGTAATGAAGACCATCGCCGACGGGTGCTGCATTCCCTCGAGCAGGCGCTGAGTAAAGACCGTGTGAAAACCAGCATTAACGGTTTCTCGCAGCTCGGCTTAGTTGAAATGACGCGTAAACGCACCCGTGAAAGCGTGGAACATGTGCTTTGCAACGACTGTCCAACTTGCCATGGTCGTGGCACTGTCAAAACAGTCGAGACGGTGTGCTACGAAATCATGCGTGAAATCGTGCGCGTGCATCATGCTTATGATTCCGATCGTTTCCTGGTTTACGCCTCTCCAGCCGTAGGCGAAGCGCTGAAAAGCGAAGAGTCTCATTCTCTGGCGGAAGTGGAAATTTTTGTCGGTAAACAAGTCAAAGTGCAGATCGAGCCGCTCTATAATCAGGAGCAGTTCGACGTCGTTATGATGTAACTCGCTGCGCTGTTCACGGCACAGATAGTGCAGATTTGAGTTCCGCTCCAGCGGTAAACAAGGAGATATTCGTGAGGCGACTGCCCGGCATTCTGCTACTCACTGGCGCAACGCTTATCGTTATCGTCGCACTGCTGGTGAGTGGTTTGCGGCTGGTTTTGCCGCATCTCGATGCCTGGCGGCCAGCGCTGCTCGAAAAAATCGAAGCCATGACGGGCACGCCCGTCGATGCCAGCCAGATAAAAGCAAGCTGGGAAAATTACGGCCCGACGTTGGATGTCCGTGATATCAAAGCCGGTCTGAAAGACGGTGGCGAACTCAGCGTAAAACGCGTCACGCTCGCGCTCGATCTCTGGCAAAGCCTCTTACACGCTCGCTGGCAATTCCGCGATCTCACTTTTTATCAGTTGCAGTTGCACACCAACACGCCGCTGAGCCAGAACAAAAGCGACAGTAAATTCGAACCCGGCAAAATTAACGATCTCTTTTTACGCCAGTTCGATCACTTTGATCTGCGCGACAGCTCGCTGAGTTTCCTGACCCTTTCCGGCCAACGCGCCGAACTCGCTATTCCACAACTTACCTGGCTTAACACCAACAATCGCCACCGCGCAGAAGGGCTTGTCAGCTTGTCGAGCTTTACTGGCCAACACGGGCTGGCAAAAGTGCGTATGGACTTGCGTGACGAAAATGGTTTGCTGAATATTGGCAAAGTCTGGCTGCAGGCGGACAACGTTGACGTGAAACCGTGGCTAGGCCGCTGGATGAAAGATAATGTCGATTTGCAAACTGCTGAATTCACGCTTGAAGCCTGGATGGATGTCAAAGAGGGCGACATTTCCGGTGGCAACGTCTGGCTGAAACAAGGCGGCGCGAGCTGGGCGGGGAAAAGCACTTCGCATCAGTTGTCTGTTGATAATTTAATGGCCCACGTTAATCGTTCTGACGCGGGCTGGAACCTTGCTGTTCCCTCCACCAATATCACGCTTGATGGCAAAACCTGGCCAAAAGGTTCACTCGCCCTGGCGTGGATTGCTCCGCAGGATGTCGGCGGGAAAGAAAGTACCCGCAGTGACGAATTGCGCGTGCGCGCCACGAACATGGAACTGGAAAGTTTCACCGGCTTGCTGCCCATTGCCGAGAAAATTTCTCCTGACCTGGGCGAGATTTGGACCACTCTGAAACCGCGCGGGCATATTGACGTACTGGCGGTGGATATTCCTCTTCAGCAAACCGAAAACACCCGTATGCAAGGGCGCTGGAAAGATGTGACCTGGAATCAGTGGAAGATGTTACCAGGCGTTGAGCATTTCTCTGGTTCGGTGACAGGAAGCGTTGGGCACGGGCAACTGAATGTGCAAGTTCTTGATGCCAAAATGCCATACGAAGGCGTGTTCCGTGCTCCGCTGGAAGTCGAACGAGGCGTCGCAACCCTTGCATGGCAAAAGAATGCTCAGGGTTTCCAACTTGATGGCAAAAACCTGGATGTTAAAGCTCGCTCAGTTTGGGCGACGGGCGATTTCCGCTATTTCCAGCCGACTGACGGCGATCCATGGTTGGGCATTTTAGCCGGAATCAGTACCCATAACGGCGCTGATGCCTGGCGTTATTTCCCTGAAAACCTGATGGGCAAAGAGCTGGTGGATTATCTCAGCGGTGCGATTCAGGGCGGTGAAGCTGATAACGCAACTCTGGTTTATGGTGGTAATCCGCATCTTTTCCCATACCTGCACAACGAAGGCCAGTTTGAAGTCTACGTCCCGCTGCGAAATGCGAAATTTGCCTTCCAGCCAGACTGGCCAGCGTTAGAAAACCTGAACATTACTCTCGATTTCATCAATGACGGTCTGTGGATGAAATCTGATGCAGTGAAACTCGGCGGTGTGACGGCGAAAAATCTCACGGCAATTATTCCGGATTACTCAAAAGAAAAGCTGCTGATTGATTCTGATATAAGCGGCCCCGGCAGCGCGGTTGGCCCGTATTTCAAAGACACGCCGCTTAAAGATTCCTTGTCTGCGGCCCTTGATGAGCTCCAGATTGGCGGCGATGTGAATGCTCGCTTACATCTGGATATCCCGCTCGACGGCACGATGACGACAGCGAAAGGGGATGTTCAACTCAACAACAATACTTTGTTGATCAAACCGCTCTCCAGCACGCTGAGCAACCTGACGGGTAAGTTCAGCTTTGTAAATGGGGATTTGACCAGCGAACCGCTGAAAGCGACGTGGTTTAAGCAGCCTGTAACTATTGATTTCAATACCAAAACTGGCGAAAAGGATTACCAGATTGGTGTCAATTTACTGGGCGACTGGCAGCCGACAAAAATGGGTATTTTGCCTGAGCCAATCAATAAAGAGTTGAGCGGGAATATTCCGTGGAAAGGCGATGTGGCGATAAAACTGCCTTATCGTGGCCAGGCGACTTATCAGGTCAATGTGGATGCGGATCTGAAAAATGTAAGTAGTCACTTACCTGCACCTGTCGATAAAGCGGCTGGTCAGCCTCAGCCATTGAAAGTTGCAGTGAAAGGCGACCTGAACAGTTTCAATCTGACGGGCAGCGCGGGGGCGAAAAATCATTTCTCCAGCCGCTGGTTGCTGAATAAAAAGCTTACGCTCGATCGCGCTATCTGGGCTTCAAATAGCCAAACCACGCCACCGCTGCCTGATAACTCAGGGCTGGAACTCGATCTTCCGGCGATGAACGGTGCGCAGTGGCTGGCGCTGTTCAGTCAGGGCGCGGCTGATAGCGTGGGGAGTTCAACCTCATTCCCTTCAAATATCACATTGCGAACGCCTTCTCTGACGCTGGCCGGGCAGCAATGGAACAACCTGAGTCTGGTTTCCCACGCAATCCCCGGCGGCACGCGCGTTGAAGCGCAAGGGCGCGAAGTTAACGGCTCGCTGACGATGCAAGATAATGCCCCGTGGCGGGCGGCCATCAAGTATCTCTATTTAAACCCGGATTTGAGTAGCAACTCGACTCAATCAGCGAGTCGTCCTCTGCTTAATGAGCGCGGTTCTGTTGATTTCCGCTCCTGGCCTGATGTGCAACTACGTTGCGCTGAATGCTGGTTGATGGGGCAAAAATTTGGCCGAATGGAAGCTGATATTGCCTTCAAAGGCAACACGCTGGAATTAGAAAATGGCTTAGTGGACACCGGGTTTGCCAGGCTTACCGGTTCGGGGCAATGGGTTAACAGCCCAGCGGAAGAACGCACGTCCATAAAGGGTAAGCTTCACGGCAACAAGCTTGATGCAGCGACCAACTTCTTCGGGGTTAAAACGCCAATTCAAGGCTCGTCGTTTGACGTGGATTATGATTTGCACTGGCGCGATAAACCGTGGCAGCCGGATGTGGCTTCATTAAATGGCATCCTGCATACCAAGTTAGGCAAAGGCCAGATTTCTGACCTGGGCACCGGTCACGCCGGGCAATTACTGCGCCTGGTGAGTGTCGATGCGTTGATGCGTAAACTGCGATTCGACTTTAGCGATACCTTCGGCGAAGGCTTCTATTTTGACTCCATTCGCAGCACCGCGTGGATTAAAGACGGTCAGCTGCATAGCGACGATACGCTGGTGGATGGCCTGGAAGCCGATATCGGCTTGAAAGGTTCTGTCGATTTGGTTAAACGCCGCGTCGATGTTGAAGCGGTTATCGCCCCTGAAATTTCCGCGACTGTCGGTGTTGCCACCGCCTTTGTGGTTAACCCCATTATTGGTGCCGCTGTGTTTGCGGCCAGCAAAGTGTTAGGGCCGCTGTGGAGCAAAATCTCTGTATTGCGCTACCACATCACCGGGCCAGTCGATCAACCACAAATCAACGAAGTGCTTCGTCAGCCGAGAGTTAACGACGCTAAGTGATTTGACGGGAGTCTTGAATTACCTCAAGCTCAATAGATATCTCCAATCGATAGACAATTAAGAGTAGCGAAACGATGAGTCTGAACCTGGTAAGTGAGCAGTTGCTGTCTGCGAATGGCTTAACCCATCAAGATCTGTTTTCCATTTTGGGGCAATTATCCGAGCGCCGACTCGACTATGGGGATCTCTATTTCCAGTCCAGTTATCACGAATCCTGGGTGCTCGAAGACCGCATCATTAAAGATGGCTCTTATAACATCGATCAAGGTGTTGGCGTGCGTGCGGTCAGCGGTGAGAAAACCGGTTTTGCTTATGCCGACCAGGTCAGTTTGCTGGCGCTGGAACAAAGTGCTCATGCGGCGCGCAGCATTGTGCAGGAAAAAGGCAATGGCCGCGTTCAGACGTTAGGCGCGGTGCAGCATAGCGCGCTTTATACCAGTGCCGATCCGCTGCAAAGTATGACGCGTGAAGAGAAACTCGACATTCTGAAGCGCGTCGATAGCGTTGCCCGTGCGGCAGATAAGCGTGTTCAGGAAGTTAGCGCCAGCCTGACCGGTGTTTATGAATTGATTCTGGTGGCGGCGACTGACGGCACCCTGGCGGCAGATGTTCGCCCATTAGTTCGTCTTTCTGTCAGCGTTCAGGTTGAAGACAACGGCAAACGCGAGCGTGGCTCAAGCGGCGGCGGCGGTCGTTTTGGTTATGAATATTTCCTCGAAACCGTTGGCGGCGAAGTTCGCGCGGACGCCTGGGCAAAAGAAGCCGTGCGTATGGCGCTGGTAACGCTTTCTGCCGTTGCCGCTCCAGCCGGTACGTTCCCGGTGGTGCTGGGCGCGGGCTGGCCTGGCGTTCTGCTTCATGAAGCTGTCGGCCACGGTTTAGAAGGCGATTTTAACCGTCGCGGGACGTCGGTATTCAGTGGTCAGATGGGCCAGTTAGTCGCTTCTGAACTCTGTACGATTGTCGATGACGGCACCATGGCAAACCGCCGTGGCTCCATTTCCATCGATGATGAAGGCGTTCCGGGCCAATACAACGTGTTGATTGAAAACGGCGTGCTGAAAGGCTACATGCAGGACAAACTCAATGCTCGCCTGATGGGCGTTGCGCCAACGGGCAATGGCCGTCGCGAATCTTATGCGCACTTGCCAATGCCACGTATGACCAACACCTACATGCTGGCCGGTAAGTCTACGCCGCAAGAGATTATTGAATCTGTGGAATACGGTATTTACGCCCCGAACTTCGGCGGCGGGCAGGTTGATATCACATCCGGTAAGTTTGTGTTCTCAACATCCGAAGCGTATCTCATCGAAAATGGCAAAGTCACGACGCCAGTGAAAGGCGCAACGCTTATCGGTTCTGGCATCGAAACCATGCAGCAGGTTTCGATGGTGGGCAACGATCTGGCGCTGGATAACGGCGTAGGTGTTTGCGGCAAAGAAGGGCAGAGTTTGCCAGTCGGTGTCGGCCAGCCAACGCTTAAGGTCGACAATCTGACGGTTGGCGGCACAGCTTAATAGCTCATTTCTACATGCAAACAGCCGGGTTAATCCCGGCTGTTTTATTTTTTATCCCTCACTTTCTACCTCGCTTCTTTTCCACGTCCTTTGCTCTCGCGTACACCCTGATAAAGATGCGAAACCTTCACGAAATACTCGGTCAGGTAGTTAATACAAACCTGCACTTTCAACGGCAATTTGTCTTTTTCGGTATACAGCGCGTACACCGGGCGTGGATCGGATTGATAGCTCGGCATTAAGATCTCAAGCGTTCCATCGTTGATCTCATCGATCACCCACATCAGTGGCACATACGCGATCCCGGCGCCTACTTTTAACCAACGGCTTAATGTCATGGGATCGTTGGTGACGAAACGACCTTGCGGGATCATGCGCGTGGTAAGGCCTTCCGGGGCGATCAATTCAAATTCATTGTGCGGGCGAATGCTGTATTCAAGCCAGGAATGGCTGGCAAGATCGGCAGGTTTTTCTGGTGTCCCGTTTTGTTGCAGGTAACTTTTCGCAGCGCAAATCACCATCGGCATGGAACCGAGGCGCGTTGAGAACAGGCTGGAATCCTGCAAAGCGCCGACACGAATCACCACGTCCAGACCATCGGCAATCAAGTCCGGGGCCGGGATGCCTGTCACCAGGTTTACCGTCAACTCCGGGTATTCTTTGAGCATGTCAGCCGTCATGGACGCGAGGACATTTTGTGCCATAGTTGAAGAACTGCCGATTCGTAGTGTGCCAATGGGCGTGTTGTTAAAAGCATAAAGTTGCTCATGCACCTCTTTTGCTTCGTGCAGCATTTTGCGGCAGCCCAGATAGTAAATTTTACCGGCTTCAGTCAACCCAATGCTGCGTGTGCTGCGGTTTAGCAGCTTGACCTGTAACTCGTCTTCTAATTTGGAAACGGTTTGGCTGATCGACGACACGCTCATTTCTAGCTGTCTGGCAGCGGCGGTAAAGGAGCCAAGTTCGACAACTTTGGCAAAAACTGACATGCGTTTAAGTCTTTCCATTGTTCACTCTGGCTTAAAAGTGATTTAGATCACATATTATAGATAACCGGCTAACTATTGCGGTAATATATTATTAACAACACAACCCGTATCACTCGTTAGTTCAACGTTTCTGGCTGAACCAGGGTTTGTGTCTCCTGTATTTTCTGCAAGGTTAACATGAGTCTATTTCCCGTTATCGTGATATTCGGTCTTTCTTTTCCGCCGATATTCTTCGAGCTAATTTTATCGCTGGCGCTGTTCTGGTTGGTTCGCCGTCTGCTGACTCCGACGGGAATTTATGATTTTGTCTGGCACCCGGCATTATTTAACACAGCGCTTTATTGCTGCCTGTTTTATCTGATCTCGCGCCTGTTTGTTTGAGGTTGATGTGAAAGCACTTACAACAAAAATGATCCGCACTGCCATCACGCTAATTCTGGTGCTGCTGGCTTTCATCGCTATCTACCGTGCCTGGGTGTTTTATACCGAATCCCCGTGGACGCGTGACGCTCGCTTTACCGCTGATGTGGTTGCGATTGCGCCAGACGTGTCCGGTTTGATCACCGACGTGAAGGTGCATGACAACCAACTGGTGAAGAAAGATCAGATTCTATTCACCATCGACCAGCCTCGTTATCAAAAAGCGTTAGAACAAGCTCAGGCCGATGTCTCTTATTACCAGGCTTTAGCTGGGGAAAAACGTCGTGAAGCGGGTCGCCGTAATTCGTTAGGCACGCAGGCGATGTCGCGTGAAGAGATTGATCAGTCCAACAATGTGCTCCAGACCGTTTTGCATCAGTTAGCAAAAGCGGAAGCGACGCGTGATTTAGCTCAACTGGATCTGCAACGTACCGTTATTCGAGCCCCCGCAGAAGGTTGGGTGACTAACCTGAATGTCTATACCGGTGAATTTATTACCCGTGGCTCAACCGCCGTTGCGTTGGTCAAACGCGGTACGTTTTACATCCTGGCCTATATGGAAGAAACCAAGCTCGACGGTATTCGTCCAGGCTACCGGGTGCAAATCACGCCGCTTGGCAGCAATCGTGTCTTGCGTGGAACCGTCGACAGCCTTTCTGCAGGTGTGACGAACGCCAGCAGTACCCGAGACAGCAAAGGGATGGCGACCGTCGATTCCAATCTGGAATGGGTGCGTCTGGCGCAGCGTGTGCCGGTGCGAATTCATCTTGATGAACAACAAGCTAATCTTTATCCCGCCGGGACAACGGCAACCGTCGTGGTGACAGGGGAAAAAGACAGAGATACTGACCACGAATCGGTATTTATTAAACTCATGCATCGCCTGCGTGAGTTCGGTTAAGCGTAGGTCGATATGTATTATATTTCGCGGTTACATTTACGCTTCGCCTTCAAACTGGCTTTTGCCATTGTGTTGGCGCTGTGGGTCGGTTTCCATTTTGAGCTTGAAACCCCGCGCTGGGCGGTGCTGACTTCAGTGTTGGTCGCCGCTGGCCCTGCTTTTGCGGCAGGTGGCGAGCCGTATTCTGGCGCGATTCGTTATCGCGGCATGCTGCGAATTGTCGGGACATTTATTGGCTGTTTTGCCGCGTTATTCATTATCACCACGTTTATCCGTGCACCGGCCGTTATGCTGTTGGTGTGCTGTATCTGGGCGGGTTTTTGCACCTGGATTTCCTCGCTGGTTAAAGTCGAAAACTCTTACGCCTGGGGCCTTGCAGGTTATACGGCGCTGATTATTATCGTCACCATTCAGGCCAATCCGCTGGTTGCTCCTCAATTTGCCGTCGAGCGTTGTAGTGAAATTGTCATCGGTATTGTCTGCGCTATCATTGCTGACTTACTTTTCTCACCACGTTCCATCAAGAAAGAAATCGACAGGCAACTCGATAGCCTGTTGGTGGATCACTATCGCTTGATGCAGTTGTGTATTGCGCATGGTGATAAAGACGAGGTGGATAAAGCCTGGGCAAGCCTGGTGCAGCGCACCACGGTGCTGGAAGGCATGCGTAACAATCTGAAGATTGAATCAGCGCGTTGGAGCCGGGCGAACCGCCGTCTCAAAGGACTTAACACTGTTTCTCTGGCATTAATTACCCAGGCGTGCGAAACCTTCCTTATCCAAAACACGCGCCCTGAATTTGTCACGCCAGAATTTCGCGAGTTATTCGACGCTCCGGTAGAAACCGCTGCGGATGTGCATCAACAGCTAAAACTTATCCGAAAAGTGATGTCGTTTTCCGGTGAAAAATACACCCCGGTGACTATTCGTAGTTGGGTCAATGAAGCGACGCGCTATTTAGTTTTGAAACGTGGCGTGATCAGCAATACCCGTATTAGCGCGATTGAAGAAGAGATTTTAAACCAGGAAGTGGTGGTAAAAGTGCAATCTGCCGAAGGCCATCACGCGATGATTAACTTCTGGCGCACCACGATATCCTGCGCATTGGGAAGTTTATTTTGGTTATGGACGGGCTGGACTTCCGGCAGTGGCGCAATGGTGATGATTGCTGTTGTCACATCGCTTGCCATGCGTTTGCCAAACCCGCGTATGGTCGCGATTGATTTTCTCTATGGCATGATTGCCGCTTTGCCGATCGGCGCTTTCTATTTCCTGGTGATTCTGCCGAACACCCAACAAAGCATGGTGTTGCTCTCCATTAGCCTCGCGCTGCTGGCGTTCTTTATTGGTATTGAAGTGCAGAAACGGCGGTTGGGTTCAATGAGTGTCCTGGCGGGAACCATCAACGTCATCGTGCTAGACAACCCAATGACGTTCCACTTCAGCTCTTTCCTCGACAGCGCCCTCGGGCAGCTCGTGGGCTGCTTCCTGGCCATGATGGTGATATTGCTAATTCGCGATAATTCCAAAGAACGTACCGGGCGTACCTTACTGAACCAGTTTGTTTCCGCCGCAGTTTCCGCGCTGACAACCAATAAAGCGCGTCGCAAAGAAAACCATTTACCGGCCCTTTATCAGCAACTTTTCTTACTGCTGAACATGTTCCCTGGCGACATTCCGCGTTACCGCCTGGCGCTGACCTTAATTATTGCTCATCAGCGTCTGCGTGATGCACCCATACCGGTGAATGACGATCTCTCGGCATACCATCGCCAGCTGCGCAAAACCGCAGATAAAGTGACATCAGCGTCCAGTGACGATAAAAAGCGGCGTTACTTCAATCAATTACTGGAAGAGTTAGATGTTTACCAGGAGAAGTTGCGAATCTGGGAGGCGCCGCTGCAAGTCACCGAACCGGTGAAACGGCTAGCGGAGGTATTGCATAAATACCAGCAAGCTTTCATTACTGCCTGACCCGAGCCGACGCAATGCGTCGGCTTTTTTGTATCTATACTTATACCCTTCATACTTCAATTTGCAGATGCGTTGGCTGCGTTTGCTCACCCGAATCACTTACCAGAGTAAGCTCATCGGGATTCACTCGCTTGCCGCCTGTCTGCAACTCGAATTATTTTGGGTATATCAGATGCCCAATTCATAACAGGAGAAAAACTATGACAAATCAGGCACTCCAGGACAGTGAATTATTTAACACCGGTTATCTGGTTGATGGAGAATGGCGCAAACTCAGCGCAACTTTCGATGTGCTCAATCCAGCCACTGGCGAAGTAGTCGCTAAAGTGGCGAAGGCGGGTAAAAAGGAAACCGAAGAAGCGATTGCCGCCGCTGCCAAAGCATTCCCGGCGTGGCGTGCAAAAACCGCCAAAGAACGCTCAACCATTCTCTATCGCTGGTTCCAGTTAATTATTGAGAACAAAGCCTGGCTCGGGCGCTTAATGACCACCGAACAAGGCAAACCGTTGAAAGAGGCGGAAGGCGAAGTCGAATATGCCGCGAGTTTTATTCAGTGGTTTGCTGAGCAAGCTAAGCGGGCAAACGGTGAAATCATTCCTCCGGTAAAACCGGGTTCGCGCATTCTCGCCACCCGTGAGCCGATGGGCGTTGTCGCCGCTATCACGCCGTGGAATTTCCCGATGGCGATGCTGACTCGCAAACTCGGCCCGGCGCTTGCCGCGGGTTGTACTGGCGTGATTAAACCGGCGAATAACACGCCGCTCTCCGCATTTGCTTTGTTAGCGCTGGCGAAAAAAGCGGGAGTCCCTGATGGCGTACTCAATGCCGTGGCCGGGAATACGCAAGAAATTAGCGATGCGATTATGGCCAGCCACGATGTGCGCAAAATTTCATTCACTGGTTCCACTGCAGTCGGCAAAACGCTGGTGCGTAATGCGGCTGAAACCATGAAAAAGGTATCAATGGAACTGGGTGGGAACGCGCCGTATATCGTTTTTGACGATGCTGATATCGACGAAGCGGTAAAAGGGGCGATAGCGAATAAATTCCGTAATGCCGGGCAAGTGTGCGTCAGCGTGAACCGTTTCTTCATTCAGGAAAAGGTCTACGACCAGTTCGTGAATAAACTGGCGGACGCCGTCAAAGCCCTGAAAGTGGGTAATGGCCTGGAAGAGGGCGTGGTTGTCGGGCCATTAATTGAAAAATCAGCGGTCGATAAAGTGCGTGAACATGTGGAAGATGCGCAGGCGAAAGGCGGAAAAGTGCTGGTGGGCGGCAACAGCCATGAATTGGGTGGCAACTTCTGGCAGCCAACGGTGATTGTTGATGCTAACGACGACATGAAACTGGCGCAGGAAGAAACCTTTGGCCCGCTGGCGGCCTGCTTTAGCTTCAAGACGGAAGAGGAAGTCATTGAGCGGGCGAATAACACGCCATTTGGTTTGGCTGCTTACTTCTATACTCAGAATCTGGCGCGCGTGTTCCGTGTCTCTCAAGCGCTTGAAAGCGGGATGATTGGGATCAACGAGTGTGCCGTTTCGACTGAGTTGGGGCCGTTTGGCGGCGTGAAAGAGTCAGGCCTGGGACGTGAAGGTTCGGTGTTGGGTCTGGATGAGTTTCTGGAAGTGAAAACCCTGCATATTGGCGGGCTGTAGTCACCACATCGCGTACGGGTTAAGGTGACAATCGATGAAAAAATACACCTTTGATTTTAGTCAGATAGAAGATCAACCGGGATTCTATCGCCACTTTATCCAGGTTTTTCAACTCGATAAAAAGCAGGTTCACGATCTCGATAGTTTATGGGACGTGGTTGTCGGAGACATTTTACCGCTCCCTGTAGAGATTGAATTTGTTCATCTGCCAGAAATGCAAAGGCGGCGTTACGGCGCGTTGATTTTGCTTTTTGATGAGGCAGAAGAAGAGCTTGAAGGGCAACTGCGTTTTAACGTGCGTGGATAACCAAATTTGCAGGTATAAAAAAGCCCCCGCGAGCGGGGGCAAAGTCGCCATATTTGACGACGAGGGTTTATTTATACAGTTCAGCGGTGGCGTGCCAGGTATCGCCCGAACGTGCTTCGGTAATGCGATAGGCTGATGCCCCTTCCTGGGTCGCTTTCTGTGATAATTCATGACGCATATCCATTGGTGCACTACCCACCTGGCTGACTGAAATGCTACCCATGGATTGCAAGTTTTGAGCTTGTTCAGTTGTTACCTGATGCGCGGCTGCGTTGGCACCGAAAGAGATAACAGATAAAAGGCTAAGACCTGCGATGGTTAATTTGGTTTTCATGATGTCTACTCCTGAATGATTTTCTTAACGACCGGAAGGGCTTAACTGCATTTATTGTTCTTGGGGTCGTCACTTTAACTAAATGTTGTATCAATTTTGCTTATGGCTAACGGCTGTTATTTATACAGCTCAGCAGTCGCATGCCATGCATCGCCAGAACGTGCTTCGGTGATGCGATAAGAAGAAGCACCTTGTTCTTCAGCTTTTTTACTCAGCATCTGGTGCATATCCATTGGCGCACTGCCTACCTGGCTGACAGAAACTGAACCCATTGGTTGCAGGTTCTGCGCTTGTTCTGCGTTAATAGAAGTGGCGGCAAAAGCACCAAATGACAGCATTGAAAGCAGGCTAGCGGCTACTACAGTTGATTTCATGTTCATAATTTTTACCTCGTCGTATTCTTTTATTGGGGTCTTCGTTTCGTGACCCTCATCACAAAATCAAGTATACACTAGTCACGCGAAAAATTAATACCCTGCTAACTATTCCCTATGAAACTTTACAATAATAGAGGCTTTGGTTATTACGTAAAGTTATTAAAAAGGGATGTATATTGCTATTTTTGTGTTAAATATAAGTAAAAACAATGAGATGTCAGACTTTGATTTTTTGTGCGGTTTATCACATAACAAGCTGATGTCAGGGGGTTTAGGCGGGGTGAAGTGTTTGTGTTCGGTTTTAAAGATGAATTGTGGAACCAGCAGGAGTTGTTAAGGATGTGTTGCTCCCGTTGTGCAAAGACAACGGGACCAGGGGATTAGCGCTTACAGTTCTTGTTCAAACAAGATCAGAATGGCTTCATACAATTCTTTCACGGTGAAGTTTTTTGCAGGCGTAGTAAAGATAGTGTCATCCCCAGCAATCGTCCCCAGAATGCCTTCGGCTTTACCTAAAGAATCCAACAGACGCGCGATGAGCTGTGCTGCACCTGGGCTTGTGTGAATCACAACAACGGCATCGTTATAATCAATATCCAGCACCAGGTTCTTCAGCGGGCTGGATGTTGTTGGCACGCCAAGCTCTGCCGGTAAGCAGTACACCATTTCCATTTTCGCGTTACGAGTACGCACCGCACCAAACTTGGTCAGCATGCGAGAAACTTTGGACTGATTAATATTTTCAAAGCCGTCGTTTTGCAAAGCGTGAACGATCTCACCTTGAGAACTGAATTTTTCTTCTTTCAGTAGTGCTTTAAATGCTTTGACTAATTCTTCTTGTTTTGAGGAAACACGCATAGGTCACCCATTTACAGGTCAGCAAAGATAACATTATTATGCATTTAAATGAATTTTTATGCAAATCAATGGTGGGCTGTTAGCCTGAAATAATGTTATGAAAGAGGCGGATTTTATCAAATTTTGTTATCCAGGAACATGCCTCCGTCACGACTCGAAAATATGTGGGTAAGTAAATCAAATGTTATCAAAATGATGTTGTTTTGCTGCGTGGGGAGGGGTAATGTAACCGCCGTTGATGTGACAACATCAGGTTGTGACCGGGCGCTCAGGCGTCGTTTCCACCCGGCGAGTAAATGCAGCAGTAACGCTTCAGGAATGCGTAACTTCGCAAACCTTAAGCGAGAATATTGTAATTACCCCTTCTCTGGATTATGGTCGCCACCGCATGGAGTTACGGCACATTTTTGCTAACCATAATAAGGAGTTTAGGATGAAAGTTGCAGTCCTCGGCGCAGCAGGCGGAATCGGCCAGGCGCTTGCCCTTCTACTCAAGACCCAACTGCCTTCAGGTTCAGAACTCTCTCTGTATGATATTGCACCGGTAACCCCAGGTGTTGCAGTCGATCTGAGTCATATCCCTACTGATGTGAAAATTAAAGGTTTCTGCGGTGAAGATGCTACGCCAGCGCTGGTGGGTGCTGATGTGGTGTTGATCTCTGCCGGTGTCGCTCGTAAGCCAGGTATGGATCGTTCTGACCTGTTTAACGTCAACGCGGGAATTGTGAAAAATCTGGTTCAACAGATTGCGAAAACATGCCCGAAAGCCTGTATCGGTATTATCACGAACCCTGTGAATACCACTGTTGCTATCGCAGCAGAAGTGCTGAAAAAAGCCGGCGTGTACGACAAGAACAAACTGTTTGGCGTGACCACGCTGGACATCATCCGCTCCAACACCTTTGTTGCGGAACTGAAAGGCAAACAGCCAACTGATATCGAAGTCCCGGTCATCGGCGGCCACTCTGGCGTGACTATTCTGCCATTGCTGTCCCAGATCCCAGGCGTGAGCTTTACCGAGCAAGAAGTTGCTGACCTGACTAAGCGTATCCAGAATGCGGGTACTGAAGTTGTAGAAGCGAAGGCGGGTGGCGGATCTGCAACTCTTTCAATGGGCCAGGCTGCTGCGCGCTTTGGTCTGTCTCTGGTACGTGCACTGCAAGGCGAAAGCAATGTGGTTGAATGTGCGTATGTTGAAGGAAACGGCGAGCACACTCGTTTCTTCTCTCAGCCGCTGCTGCTGGGTAAAAACGGTATTGCAGAGATCAAATCCTACGGCAAACTGAGTGCCTTCGAGCACCAGGCGCTGGAAGGTATGCTGGATACTTTGCAGAAAGACATTACCCTTGGCGAAGAGTTTGTTAATAAATAAACCCTGCGTTTAAGCGAAAAAAAACCGGAACTTAGATTCCGGTTTTTTATTGCCTGCCATTCACGAGTGATTAGTTGGTTGCAGGATATTCCTGAATCGTCACTTGCAACGTCAGCTTCTTATCATCACGCATGACTTCAACCGGAATGACTGAACCTGGGCGAATTTCTGCCACCTGGTCCATGGTGCCCAATGCGGAAATAGCCGGTTTATGGTTCACCGAAATAATCACGTCATTAACCAGAAGGCCTGCTTTTGCTGCCGGGCCGTCAGGGGAAACTTCGTTAACGATGATCCCTTGAATCTGATCGATGCCCGTCGCCGGGCCATGCAATGGGGTAATCTCACGCCCGCCAATACCAATGTAACCACGAATCACACGTCCATCACGGATAAGCTTATCCATGATTTTTGTCGAAAGCTGAGTCGGGATCGCAAAGCCAATGCCTTCAGGCGTTTCACCATCGTTGCTTTTATCAAACGACAAGGTGTTGATGCCCATCAGTTCGCCAAGCGAGTTAACCAGCGCGCCACCGGAGTTGCCGTGGTTAATGGAGGCATCCGTTTGCAGGAATGACTGGCGGCCAGAAGGGCTAAGGCCGATGCGCCCCGTGGCACTGATAATCCCCTGGGTTATGGTTTGCCCAAGGTTATACGGGTTACCAATCGCCATCACGACATCACCAATATGTGGCATGCGCTTATTGTTGATTGGGATGACGGGAAGGTTTGTGGCATTAATTTTCAGCACGGCTAAATCAGTCAGGCTATCGGAACCAACCAACAGCGCTTCAAAAACTCGGCCATCCTGCAGGGCAACGATAATTTGCTCGGCATCATTAATAACGTGTTTGTTGGTAATGATGTAGCCGCGTTCGTCCATGATGACGCCGGAACCGAGGGTTTTAATTTCTAGCTGATTTTGCGTGTTATTGCCGACACTGCGGTTGTAAACGTTGACCACAGCAGGCGCAGCGCGTCGCACCGCGGTGTTATAGCTCAGCGGAGTTTCATCGGCACTGTCAAATTTCGAGGGGGCCAGAGGAATGATTTTCTGGCGAAGCGAAGGTAAGGATACCAACAATATGCCAGCCACAATCAGGCCAATCACCACCGAGCGTAATATCTTCAGAAACATGGATTTGTATTAGTTAATAATAAGCCGGAAGCAGAATAGCATGAGTTAATCGGACATCGTACAGAGATGTCCGATTACTAAGCAGATTATCGGACTAACAGATAGATACTTTCTTCGCCGCGAGCCACATGCAGTGCAATAACGTCTGGTTTGGACTCCAGCACCTTACGCATCTCAGCAATGGTGGAGATTTTTTCGCGGTTTACACCAATGATGAAATCGTCTTTGTGCAGCCCGGCCTGCGCCGCTGGTGTGCCTTTCTCAACGCTGTCGAGTTTCACCCCTTTGGTGCCATCTTTCATCTGACCATCGCTTAACGTCGCGCCCTGCAAGGCTGGCATAATCAGCTCAGCATTTGCAGATGAAGCGGTGCTCTTATCAAGCGTCACGCTCACTTCCAGTGGTTTGCCATCGCGCAGCAAGCCAAGCTTCACGACGGTTCCAGGTTCGGTGGTGGCAATTTTTGCGCGCAGTTCTGCAAAGCTGCTGATGGTTTTACCATTCAGGCTGGTAATCACATCACCTGCTTTTACGCCCGCTTTGGCTGAACCCGATTGCGGTAAGACTTCGCTGACAAACGCGCCGCGTTGTGTGGTCAGATTGAATGCTTTGGCGATATCAGCACTCATCTCCGTACCTTTAATACCAAGCAAACCACGTTTAATTTCACCAAACTGCATCAGCTGTTTGGCCAGGGTTTGCGCCATATTACTTGGGATCGCAAAGCCGATACCGACGCTGCCGCCGCTTGGCGCAAGAATCGCGGTGTTAATACCGATAAGCTCGCCGTTCAGGTTCAGCAATGCGCCACCGGAGTTGCCACGGTTAATGGAGGCATCGGTCTGGATAAAGTTTTCCAACCCTTCCAGATTCAGGCCGCTACGACCCAAAGCCGATACAATCCCAGACGTTGCCGTTTGCCCCAGGCCGAACGGGTTACCGACGGCAACCGCAAAATCGCCAACGCGAAGTTTGTCGGAATCAGCCACGGTGATTTGCGTCAAACCGGTCGCATTCTGGAGCTGAATCAGCGCGATATCACTCTGGTCATCGCCACCAATGAGTTTGGCATCAAATTCACGGCCGTCATTAAGCTGCACGCTGATTTTCTCGGCATGATTAATGACGTGATTGTTGGTCAGCACATAACCTTTCTCAGCATTAATGATGACGCCAGAACCTAAACCTTCAAAAGGTTGAGCTTCAGAAGGCGGCATATCATCGCCAAAGAACTTCTTAAATTCTTCCGGGACTTTCTGTGTTGGGGCGGCGGCGGTGCCTTCAACCTGCACACTCACCACGGCGGGTAATACTTTTTCCAGCATCGGTGCAAGGCTTGGCAAAGCCGGTTGACCCGGAATTTGTGCTGGCAATGCCGCATTCACCTGAGATGTCACACCGAACGTTAGTCCGACGCTTAACGCTAAGGCACTCAACAACAGTGTTTGTTTCTTCATTGATGGTTTGCTCTCGTAACCTGGAAAAGGAAAACCCGTAACACTCCGATGTTATTGAAATATCAGCCGGGTAACAATGTTGTTATAGAGTGAAGTGATACAAGTAAATGATAGCTGTGCTGGAGAGAGATTGGGGTACGAAAGCCGTACCCCGGAAAAATATTCTGGATTTGTGATTAATCGCGTTTTGCGCGTTCAGTACGCAGCAAACCGGATGCGCCATCAGAGTAGTCACGCGGCATCTGCACCGGTGCCTGATCGTTGCTGGCTTCTGACTCAGCAAGGCGATTACGGAACGGGTTCGCTTCGGCCGACATCTCAGGCAACAGGCTGCTGGAGCTTTTTGCCATGTGCTGATAAAGCTGGCGATAATCATGTGCCATGTTGTCCAGCAACTCTGCGCTACGCGCAAAATGGCTGACTAACTCTTCACGATACTCTTCAAGTTCTGCTTTGTTTTTCTCAATCTCATACTGCATTGCTTGCTGCTGACGCAGCTTGCGGTTGCCAAAACGCATAGCAACTGCACCAACGATGATGCCAACAACTAACCCAATTAGCGCATATTCCCAGGTCATGAACTTCTCCCGTTGTCTTGTGTTTCCGTAGGGTAATGTAGCCACTATAACCGTTAACCTAAGAGAAGTGGAATCCTGACGCAGCATCGCTTAGGGTAGAACGGCCTTTTTTTCGACAACCGTCCTGTTTTGAGCAATTAGTAAACGGCAATCCGATTTTTAAGGGAATACCATAATACCATGCAAAATCACTCCCCTGCATCGCGCTACCAACAAGCCCTCAGCGAGGGCAGCTACCAACCCGATGATGTCCAACTTCAGGCCGTAACCCGGCTGAATGCTATCTGGCAAGCGTTGAACAGCCAAACGCCGACTGTCGCAACCAGCCATAGTTTCTTTGGCAAACTCTTTGGTAAACGCAATGTGACTGCCAGCCAGGAACCTGTTCGCGGGCTGTATATGTGGGGCGGAGTGGGGCGCGGGAAAACCTGGTTGATGGATATGTTTTTTCAGAGTCTACCTGGCGAGCGCAAGTTAAGGCTGCACTTCCACCGTTTTATGCTGCGCGTCCACGAAGAACTGGCCGAATTGCAAGGGCAAACCGATCCTCTCGAAGTGATTGCTGACCGTTTCAAAGCTGAAACTGATGTGCTTTGTTTTGATGAATTTTTTGTCTCGGACATTACCGATGCCATGTTGCTCGGCACGCTGATGCAAGCTTTGTTCGCACGGGGAATCACATTGGTGGCAACATCCAACATTCCACCTGATGAACTGTATCGTAACGGCTTACAACGCCCTCGTTTCCTGCCCGCGATCGATGCGATAAAGCGACATTGCGAAGTCATGAACGTCGATGCGGGCATTGATTACCGCTTGCGAACGCTGACTCAGGCCCACTTGTGGCTTTCCCCGTTGAATAACGAAACTGCGCAGCAAATGGAAAAACTGTATACCGCGCTAGCTGGCACGGCGCGGACAGGGGAACCGGTGCTGGAAATTAACCATCGCCCGTTAGCCACGCTTGGGCTGGCGAACCAGACGCTGGCAGTAGATTTCAATACGTTGTGCGTTGACGCCCGCAGCCAGCATGATTACATCGCGCTTTCGCGCCTGTTTCATACCGTGATGCTGTTTAATGTGCCAGTAATGAACACGCGTAACGAAAATGAAGCGCGGCGCTTTATTGCGCTGGTGGATGAGTTTTACGAGCGTCACGTCAAGCTGGTGGTTTCAGCGCAGGTGCCGCTTTTTGAGATTTATCAGGGGGAAAGATTGCGCTTTGAATTCCAGCGATGCTTGTCGCGCCTGCAAGAAATGCAAAGTGAAGAGTATTTACGCTTGCCGCATATGCCGTGAACTTCATTTTGTATGCAGCGCTGGCTATAAACTGTGACAAAAACTACAAAAAGGTTCGACCTTTGGGGGCGACTTCCCTATAATCTTGCGACCCCACGTTACAACCATAGTTTTTTTCCCAAAACTTGGTCGTGCTGGCATTGGCTATTCGAAGGGGTAGGTTTGCCGGACTTTGTCGTGTGAACCTTGAACTGATTTTAAACGTTTGGGTGAACACCTACGTGTAACTATATATTGGGTAAGCTTTTAATGAAAACTTTTACAGCTAAACCAGAAACCGTACAGCGCGACTGGTTCGTTGTTGACGCTGACGGTAAGACCTTAGGTCGCCTGGCTACTGAATTGGCTCGCCGTCTGCGCGGTAAGCACAAAGCGGAATACACTCCGCACGTTGATACTGGTGATTACATCATCGTTCTGAACGCAGAAAAAGTTGCTGTAACCGGCAACAAGCGTACTGACAAAGTGTATTACCATCACACCGGCCACATCGGTGGTATCAAACAAGCGACCTTTGAAGAGATGATTGCCCGCCGTCCTGAGCGTGTGATTGAAATCGCGGTTAAAGGCATGCTGCCAAAGGGCCCGCTGGGCCGTGCTATGTTCCGTAAACTGAAAGTTTACGCGGGCACCGAGCACAACCACGCGGCACAGCAACCGCAAGTTCTGGACATTTAATCGGGATTATGGCAATGGCTGAAAATCAATACTACGGCACTGGTCGCCGCAAAAGTTCCGCAGCTCGCGTGTTTATCAAACCGGGCAGCGGCAAAATCATCATCAACCAACGTTCTCTGGAACAGTACTTCGGTCGTGAAACTGCCCGCATGGTAGTTCGTCAGCCGCTGGAACTGGTTGATATGGTTGAGAAATTCGATCTGTACATCACTGTTAAAGGTGGTGGTACTTCTGGTCAGGCTGGTGCGATCCGTCACGGTATCACCCGCGCTCTGATGGAGTACGACGAGTCCCTGCGTGGCGAACTGCGTAAAGCTGGCTTCGTTACTCGTGATGCTCGTGAAGTTGAACGTAAGAAAGTCGGTCTGCGTAAAGCACGTCGTCGTCCTCAGTTCTCCAAACGTTAATTGTCCTCTGCTTTTGCAGAATACAATTTGCGAAAAAGCCCGGTCTTGTACCGGGTTTTTTTATGCCTGAAAATTATATTTAGCGTCGCTAACATAATGATAAAACTAGCCTTTCAGGCAAATTCCAGATCCATTCCCCACAAAACCCGTAAAATCTGGTAAACTATCAACCAATTTTCTGCCCAAAGGTCGGCATCCGGTTGTTTTCGCCTCTTTTTTGGCGACTGGTGGTTCTCCGGCGTATCTGGGTATCAAACGGTCAGGTTAGTTGCCGCTTACTGCGGCTATTAGCAGTAATTTTCTGAATAAACTTGGAGGTTTTCATGGCTGTCGCTGCCAACAAACGTTCGGTGATGACGCTGTTTTCCGGTCCTACTGACATCTATAGCCACCAGGTACGTATCGTGCTGGCTGAAAAAGGTGTTAGCGTTGAAATTGAGCATGTGGAAACGGATAACCTGCCTCAGGATCTGATTGACCTCAACCCAAATCACAGCGTACCGACCCTGGTTGACCGCGAACTTACCCTGTGGGAATCCCGCATCATCATGGAATATCTTGATGAGCGTTTCCCGCACCCACCACTGATGCCGGTTTACCCGGTTGCACGTGGTGAAAGTCGCCTGTACATGCATCGTATCCAGAAAGACTGGTACTCCCTGATGCACATCGTGATGAACGGTTCTGCTCAAGAAGCTGATGCTGCTCGCAAGCAATTACGTGAAGAATTGCTGGCTATCGCACCTGTATTTACTCAGAAACCTTTCTTCCTGAGTGATGAGTTCAGCCTGGTAGATTGCTACCTGGCGCCATTGCTGTGGCGTTTGCCGCAGATGGGTATTGAGCTGACAGGCGCAGGTTCTAAAGAGATGAAAGGCTATATGACTCGCGTATTCGAGCGTGATTCATTCCTCGCTTCTCTGACCGAACCTGAGCGTGAAATGCGTCTGCAAACTCGGGGCTAATTGATGGATACGTCACAATTGTCACCACGTCGTCCTTATCTGCTCCGTGCTTTTTACGAGTGGCTATTGGATAACCAGCTCACTCCGCATCTGGTGGTGGATGTGACATTGCCTGGCGTACATGTTCCGATGGAATATGCGCGCGATGGGCAAATTGTGCTGAACATTGCACCACGTGCAGTAGGAAACCTGGAGTTGGCCAATGGCGATGTGCGTTTTAATGCGCGCTTCGGTGGTGTGCCTCGCCAGGTATTTGTTCCTATGGCCGCGGTTCTGGCTATTTATGCTCGTGAAAATGGTGCTGGTACGATGTTCGAGCCGGAAGCCAGTTATGACGAAGAAGGTGAAAGTCATAATGATAACGAGCCGTTGTCGTCTGAACCAGAAATGGTCATGCAAGTGATTGATGGCTCACGCCCCGATCACGACGAAGATGACAACGATCCGGACGATGAACCCCCTCCACGTGGTGGTCGTCCTGCGCTGCGCGTAGTGAAATAATTCACACAAATAATCGCGTAGCTTGCCGGTAAAAAAGCAAATCGAAGCCAGTCTCAGGACTGGCTTTTTCTTGTCTTAATTAACCTGCTGGCTCATCTTTACGTCAGCCAGGATTTGCTGTGTTATGATTCGACGATATTATTTGCGATGCTTCTTCCATAAAACGGCATGATTCTGACGCTATGAGCACATTTGACGAGCAACCCCCAGAGACGACTGAAACCATCGGGCATACGATGCGCCGTCGTCCGCTTGCACGTAAAAAGCTTTCGGAGATGGTGGAAGAAGAACTTGAGCAGATGATTCGCAGACGTGAGTTTGCCGAAGGCGAGCAGTTACCCTCCGAACGTGAATTGATGGCATTTTTCAATGTTGGACGCCCTTCGGTACGCGAAGCCCTGGCGGCCCTGAAACGAAAAGGTTTGGTGCAAATCAGTAATGGCGAGCGCGCTCGCGTATCACGCCCTTCCGCCGATACGATTATTGGCGAGTTATCTGGCGTGGCGAAGGATTTTCTCTCCCGCCCTGGTGGTATTGCTCATTTTGAGCAACTGCGACTGTTTTTTGAATCCAGCCTGGTTCGCTACGCTGCTGAATTTGCTACCGATGAGCAAATCGCCCGTCTTGGTAAAGCGCTGGAAATGAACAGCCAGACGCTGGATGATAACGACCTGTTTATTCGATCCGATATCGAATTCCACCGTGAACTGGCTGAGATCCCTGATAACCCAATCTTTATGGCTGTGCACGTTGCCTTGCTTGATTGGTTAATTGCCGCCCGCCCAACGGTTGCGCAGGATGTTTTGCATGCGCACAATAATGTGAGTTATCAGCAGCATATTGAAATTTACAATGCTATTCAGGCTCGCGATCCTGATGCGGCTGATGCGGCATTAAAGGCCCATCTGAAAAGTGTATTCGCCTCCTATTACTCCGAACCACGCAAGCGTCCAACGAAAAAGTAACCTGCATTTTCTGAGATCCTTCTCGCGCCTTCCTGGGTAATGCCCGATCAACCATCATAAATTCATATGAGCCAGATCGCATTCTGACTTCTTAGTGATGTGGTGTTTGTTTTTTGATCTGGTATAACAGGTATAAAGGTATATCGTTATATTTAGAAACCAGACCACAAAGAGGCGTTTATGAAACAGAATCTTCGCGGAGTCATGCCCGCACTGTTAACTCCATTTAATCAGCAGCAGCAGATCGACACCGACAGTTTGCGCCGTCTGGTTCGTTTCAATATTGAACAGGGTATCGAGGGTCTTTATGTCGGTGGCTCAACGGGCGAAGCATTTTTGCAGAGTGTGCAGGAGCGTGAGCAGGTTCTGGAAATTGTCGCTGAAGAAGCTAAAGGGAAGGTGACGTTAATTGCACATGTGGGCAGCATCAGCACTCATGAGAGCCAGACGCTGGCAAGTGCCGCGCATCGTTATGGGTTCGACGCCGTCTCCGCCGTTACGCCATTTTACTATCCGTTCAGCTTCAATGAGCATTGTGATCATTACCGTGCGGTGATTGATTCGTCTGGCGGCTTGCCAATGGTGGTTTACAACATTCCTGCACTCAGTGGTGTGAAACTCTCGCTTGAGCAGATTGATACGTTGATCAACTTACCGGGCGTCGGCGCGCTAAAACAAACCTCCGGCGATCTTTACCAGATGGAGCAGATCCGTCGCGCGCATCCGGATCTTGTGCTTTATAACGGTTATGACGAGATCTTCGCTTCAGGTTTGTTAGCGGGAGCTGATGGTGGCATTGGCAGTACGTACAACGTGATGGGCTGGCGTTATATGGCAATCAAACAAGCCGTGCAAGAAGGCAATACGCAACGTGCCAGCCAGCTGCAAAGTGAATGCAATAAGGTCATCGATTTGCTGATTAAAGTTGGCGTGTTCCGCGGCCTGAAAACCATTTTACATTACATGGATGTGCTGGCTGTTCCACTTTGCCGCAAACCCTTTGCGCCAGTTGAAGAGCAATATTTGCCTGAGCTTAAAGCCTTAGCCGCACAGCTTCAGAAAGAACGCGCCGCGCTCTGAAAAGCCTATACAAACCATGGTGCCGTAAACCATGTCTAATCAGACCTAACCAAAGGGCGAGTTTTCACGAACTCGCACCGGGAGTGCTTTATGAATAACACTGCCCAACAGATCCCGTGGTATCGCCATCTGACTAAGCCGCAATGGAAAGCATTTTCAGCCGCCTGGATTGGCTACTTGCTGGATGGTTTTGATTTTGTCCTGATAGCGTTAGTACTGACTGAAATTCAAAGTGAATTTGGCCTGACAACGGTGCAGGCTGCGAGCTTAATTTCCGCCGCGTTTATCTCGCGCTGGTTTGGTGGGCTGGTGTTAGGTGCAATGGGCGATCGGTATGGCCGCAAACTCGCCATGATCACCAGTATCGTTCTGTTCTCAGTCGGTACACTGGCGTGTGGTTTCGCCCCCGGTTTTACCACCATGTTCCTGGCACGATTGCTAATTGGCATGGGAATGGCAGGTGAATACGGTTCCAGCGCCACTTATGTCATCGAAAGCTGGCCTAAGCAACTGCGCAATAAAGCGAGTGGTTTTCTGATCTCAGGTTTTTCTGTCGGGGCAGTGATTGCGGCTCAGGTGTACAGCGTCGTGGTCCCAGAATGGGGTTGGCGTGCGCTGTTTTTCATCGGCATTTTACCGATTATTTTCGCGCTCTGGCTGCGTAAAAATATCCCCGAAGCGGAAGACTGGGAACAGAAGTTCGCCGATAAAAAACCAACCAAAACAATGGTGGATATTCTTTATCGTGGTGAACACCGTTTTATCAATATCGGCCTGACGATCGTCGTCGCCACGGCGCTGTACTTCTGTTTTGCGGGCAATTTGGGTAATGCGGTACTCATCGCAGTATTAGGTTTAATTTGCGCTGCGGTCTTCATCAGTTTCATGGTTCAAAGCAGTGGCAAACGCTGGCCGACGGGCGTTACGCTGATGGTCGTCGTGTTCTTCGCTTTCCTTTATTCCTGGCCAATCCAGGCGCTGTTGCCAACTTACCTGAAAACTGAATTGGCTTACGACCCTAAAATGGTTGCCCATATGCTGTTCTTTAGCGGCTTTGGTGCGGCGGTCGGTTGCTGTGTGGGCGGTTTCCTCGGCGACTGGTTAGGTACGCGCAAAGCCTATGTTTGTAGCCTGCTGGTTTCTCAATTACTGATCATTCCGGTGTTTGCGATCGGCGGTGGAAATATCTGGGTGCTGGGTTTCCTGTTGTTCTTCCAGCAAATGTTGGGGCAGGGGATTTCCGGGATTCTGCCAAAACTGATTGGCGGATACTTCGATACTGAACAGCGTGCCGCAGGGCTTGGTTTTACCTATAACGTTGGTGCATTGGGTGGCGCTCTCGCTCCGGTCATTGGCGCGACTATCGCTCAACGTCTTGATTTAGGGACCGCGCTAGCATCGCTCTCTTTCAGCCTGACCTTTGTCGTTATTTTGCTGATTGGTCTGGATATGCCATCCCGCGTTCAGCGCTGGATTCATCCGGGAGCGATACGTACGCATGATGCCATTGACGGTAAACCATTTAGCGGTGCGGTTAAGATGGGGTCTGCTAAGAGCCAGGTGATGCAAAAAGCGGTGAAATAGAGTCGTCAGTTATAAACATAAAAAAGCCCGGGGAGTTTAAACTCACCGGGCTTTTTAGCATTTCAGTCCGTTAGACTTCGAGGAAGTTCAGGATCCCGTCAGCGGCTTTACGGCCTTCGGCGATAGCGGTAACTACCAGGTCAGAACCACGAACGGCGTCGCCACCGGCAAAGATTTTCGGGTTGCTGGTCTGGAATGGATTATCGCTGCCTTCCGGTGCCAGAATGCGGCCCTGGCTGTCCAGCTCAACGCTGTGTTTTTCCAGCCACTGCATGGCATGCGGGCGGAAACCAAATGCCATAATCACTGCATCGGCAGGCACCACGTGCTCGGAACCGGCAACGATTTCTGGGCGACGACGGCCATTTGCATCCGGCGCGCCTAGCTCGGTACGCGCAACTTTCACGCCTGATACACGACCGTTGCCATTCACTTCCACACCCAGCGGCTGCACGTTGAACTGGAATTCCACACCTTCTTCGCGCGCGTTTTTAACTTCGCGCTTAGAACCCGGCATGTTCTCTTCATCACGACGATAAGCACAGATAACGTGCGTTGCGCCCTGGCGAATTGAGCTACGCACGCAGTCCATCGCGGTATCACCACCGCCAAGCACCACGACTCGTTTGCCTTCCATATTCACATACGGCTCTTCTGGTGAATCACCGAAGCCCATAATTTTCTTGGTATTAGCGATAAGGAACGGCAGGGCATCGAACACTCCCGTCGCATCTTCATTCTCTAAACCACCGCGCATTGACTGGTAAGTCCCGACGCCGAGGAATACGGAATCATATTCTTTCAGCAGGTCATCGATGTGAACGTCACGGCCAACTTCGGTATTCAGTTTGAACTCGATTCCCATGCCGCTGAAGATTTCACGGCGTTTGGTCATCACTTCTTTTTCCAGCTTAAAGGCCGGGATACCGAAGGTCAGCAGGCCACCGATTTCAGGGTGACGGTCATAAACTACCGCTTTCACGCCGTTACGCGCCAGGACATCGGCACACGCCAGGCCCGCAGGGCCAGCGCCGATAATCGCAACACGTTTGCCAGTTTGCTTCACGCCGGTCAGGTTGGGTTTCCAGCCCATCTCAATCGCTTTATCGTTGATATAGCGCTCGATGTTACCGATGGTGACAGCACCAAACTCATCGTTCAGCGTACAAGAACCTTCGCACAGACGGTCTTGCGGGCAAACGCGACCACACACTTCTGGCAGGCTGTTTGTCTGGTGAGACAATTCAGCCGCTTCAATAATGCGCCCTTCGTTAGCCAGCTTCAGCCAGTTTGGAATGTAGTTATGAACCGGGCATTTCCATTCGCAGTATGGGTTGCCGCAGGACAGGCAGCGGTCTGCCTGTGCTTTGGCCTGGCCTTCTGAGAACGGCTCGTAAATTTCCACAAATTCAATTTTACGGATCTTGAGCGGTTTCTTTGGCGGATCTACGCGCTGTAAGTCGATAAATTGATATACGTTTTGACTCATCGTGACCTCTTACTGCGCCTGCACCCGCAGCTCGGCTGCGGAACGACTACGGTGACCCAACAATGCTTTGACATCACTGGACTTCGGTTTAACCAACGTGAATTTCGATGCAAATACCGGCCAGTTAGCCAGAATCTCTTCGCCGCGCTGGGAACCCGTCAGTTGCACGTGCTCGGTAATCATACCGCGCAGGTGTTCTTCGTGAATCGCCAGCTCATCAACGTTGAGCAGTTCAACCAGCTCAGGGTTAACGCGTTTACGGAAATCGCCGTCTTCATCGAGCACGTAGGCGAAACCACCGGTCATACCTGCACC
The DNA here is from genome assembly GCF_003601925.1 of Buttiauxella izardii. Classification (GTDB taxonomy): domain Bacteria; phylum Pseudomonadota; class Gammaproteobacteria; order Enterobacterales; family Enterobacteriaceae; genus Buttiauxella; species Buttiauxella izardii. Next base: position 63,916 of record NZ_QZWH01000018.1, on the reverse strand, counting down.
GAAGTTCACACCCGTTTTGCCGATAATGCAGACGATGCCGCCAGTCATGTATTCACAACCGTTATCGCCAATGCCTTCTACCACGGTGATAGCACCGGAGTTACGCACCGCGAAACGCTCGCCCGCACGGCCTGCGGCATAAAGCTTGCCGCCAGTTGCACCGTACAAACAGGTGTTACCGATGATGGTCGCTTCGTGGCTGCGGAAGGCTGAACCAACCGGAGGACGCAGGGAAATCAAACCGCCCGCCATGCCTTTGCCGACGTAATCGTTGGCATCGCCGGTCAGGTGCAGTTCAACGCCACCCGCATTCCACACACCGAAGCTCTGTCCAGCAGTACCGCTGAAGTGCGCTTTAATCGGATCGGCTGCCAGACCCTGGTCGCCGTTGTGCTGTGCGATATAACCGGACAACGTTGCACCCACTGAACGGTCAGTGTTGCGGATATCAAACCAGAACGTTTTGCTCTGCTTGTCGTCCACATATTGCTTCGCCTGAGCGAGCAGTTGGGCGTTAAGGTCGCCTTTATCAAATGGCGGGTTAGTTTCGGTGCAGAACACCGCTTTGCCCGGCATCGGTTCGGCTGTTTTCAGTAAGTTAGACAAGTCCAGGTTTTGCTGTTTGGCAGTGAAACCGTCCAGCTCTTTGAGCAGGTCAGTACGGCCAATCAGGTCTACCAGGCGCTTCACGCCTAACTGCGCCATCAACTCACGGGTTTCACGAGCGATGAATTCAAAGTAGTTAGTCACTTTGAACGGCAGGCCGTGATAGTGGTTCTTACGCAGTTTTTCGTCCTGAGTTGCCACACCCGTTGCGCAGTTGTTCAGGTGGCAAATACGCAGGTATTTACAACCCAGCGCCACCATTGGGCCAGTGCCGAAGCCAAAGCTTTCAGCGCCCAGAATCGCAGCTTTGATGATGTCGAGGCCAGTTTTCAGGCCGCCATCCACTTGCAGACGGATTTTATGACGCAGACCGTTAGCCACCAGCGCCTGTTGTGTTTCCACCAGGCCCAGTTCCCACGGGCAGCCAGCGTATTTCACAGAAGACAGCGGGCTTGCGCCTGTACCACCGTCATAACCGGCGATAGTAATCAGGTCGGCATAAGCTTTCGCCACACCGGTCGCGATAGTGCCAACGCCCGGTTCGGAAACCAGTTTGACGGAAATCATCGCTTTCGGGTTGACCTGCTTAAGGTCGAAAATCAGCTGCGCCAGGTCTTCGATAGAATAGATATCGTGGTGCGGCGGAGGTGAAATTAGCGTAACGCCAGGCACGGAATAACGCAGCTTGGCGATATACGGTGTGACTTTATCACCCGGTAACTGACCGCCTTCACCCGGTTTTGCACCCTGTGCGACTTTAATCTGGATAACATCAGCGTTAACCAGATAAGCCGGAGTCACACCAAAGCGACCCGAAGCGACCTGTTTGATACGAGACACTCTGTTGGTGCCGTAACGTGCAGGGTCTTCACCGCCTTCACCGGAGTTGGAATTGCCGCCGATGCTGTTCATCGCTTCAGCCAAAGATTCGTGCGCTTCCGGGCTTAACGCACCGATAGACATCGCCGCGGTATCAAAGCGTTTGTACAGTTCAGTGGCTGGCTCAACGTCTTCAATACGAACGGTTTCGCCTTGCGGATCGAGTGCGAGCATATCGCGCAGTGTTGCCACCGGGCGCTCGTTCACCAGCTTCGCGTACTCTTGATAATCTTTGTACTCGCCGCTGTTTACCGCTTTTTGCAGCGTCTGAACCACGTCAGGGTTGTAAGCGTGATATTCGCCACCGTGGACGTATTTCAGCTGACCACCTTGATCAAGCGGCTTGCGAGCTAACCATGCGCGCTTAGACAGGTTCAGCAAATCTTGCTGGAAGTCGTTAAAGCCTGCGCCACCGATGCGGCTGACAACGCCCTGGAAGCACAGCTCAGAAACTTCTTTATGCAGGCCGACCGCTTCAAACAGTTTCGAGCAACGATAAGAGGCGATAGTCGAGATGCCCATTTTGGACATGATCTTGTACAGGCCTTTGTTGATGCCGTTGCGGTAGTTCTGCATCACGGTACGGTAAGATTTTTCAATCGCGCCGGTATCCACCAGTTTCGCCAGCGTTTCGTAGGCGAGGTATGGATAGATTGCCGTTGCGCCAAAACCAAGCAGCACGGCGAAGTGATGCGGGTCACGCGCACTTGCCGTTTCAACGATGATGTTGGCGTCGCAGCGCAGGTTTTTCTCAACCAGGCGAGTCTGAATCGCACCCACAGCCATTGGTGCAGGAACTGGCAGGCGGTCTTTAGCAATGTTACGGTCAGACAGCACCAGCAGAACTGTGCCGTTGCGAACCATGCGTTCAGCTTCATCGCACAGCGCATTAACGGTTTCATGCAGCGAATGAGCGGAGGCATCGTAAGTGATGTCCAGCGTATCGGCGCGATAATGCTCTTCTTCGAGCGTGGTCAACTGCTGGAAATCAGACCACAACAGAATTGGTGATTTGAAGCTCAGGCGGTGCGCCTGGCCTTCTGCTTCACAGAAGACGTTCATTTCACGGCCAATGCTGGTGGCAAGTGACATCACGTGGGCTTCACGCAGCGGATCGATTGGCGGGTTTGTCACCTGCGCAAACTGCTGGCGGAAGTAGTCGTAAATAATACGTGGCTGGCTTGAAAGCACGGCAAATGGGGTATCGTCACCCATTGAACCGACCGCTTCCTGGCCATTCTCACCCAGCACACGAATCACTGAATCCAGTTCTTCGACGCTGTAGTTGAACTGCTTCTGGAAACTGGCGAGCGTGTCGTCATCCAGTTCGCGAGAGCCCACTTCTTCGTCTGGCAAATCTTCAAACGGCACCAGGCGACGAACGTTGTTTTCCATCCACTCTTTATACGGGTGGCGGCTTTTCAGGTCGGCATCCGTTTCAGCGGAATGCAAAATGCGGCCAATACGCGTGTCGATAACCATCAACTCGCCTGGGCCAACGCGGCCTTTCTCAACCACTTCATCAGGCTGGTAATCCCAGATCCCAACTTCAGAAGCGCAGGTGATCAGCTTGTCTTTAGTGATGACGTAGCGTGCCGGACGCAGACCGTTACGGTCCAGGTTACAGGCTGCATAGCGACCATCGGACATGACGATACCGGCCGGGCCATCCCACGGCTCCATGTGCATGGAGTTAAAGTCGAAGAAGGCGCGCAGTTCCGGGTCCATGTTCGGGTTGTTCTGCCAGGCTGGCGGAACCAGCAAACGCATCGCACGAACGATATCCATGCCGCCTGCCAACAGCAGCTCGAGCATGTTATCCATCGAGCTTGAGTCGGAACCGGTTTCGTTAACGAATGGCGCGGCATCATGCAAGTCAGGGATTAGCGGGGTCTGGAATTTATAAGTACGCGCTCGCGCCCACTGACGGTTACCGGTGATGGTGTTGATTTCACCGTTGTGTGCCAGATAGCGGAACGGCTGAGCCAGCGGCCAGCGCGGCACGGTGTTGGTGGAGAAACGCTGGTGGAACAGGCAAATTGCTGATTCCAGGCGTAAATCCGCCAGGTCCAGGTAAAAGCGCGGCAAATCTGCCGGCATACACAGACCTTTATAGATGTTGACCAGGTTGGAAAGACTGCAAACGTAGAAGTCTTTGTCCTGAATACGTTTCTCAATGCGACGACGGGCGATAAACAGGCGACGTTCCATATCACGTGGACGCCAGCCAGCCGGGGCATTAACAAAAATTTGTTCGATGCGAGGCTTTGAGGAGAGGGCGATTTCACCGAGTACGTCTTCATTGGTTGGCACTTCGCGCCAGCCCACAATCGACAGGGTCTCGTTCTGCAACTCTTCTTCAACGATGCGGCGGCTTGCTTTAGCCAGCGCGTCGTCTTTATTTAAGAAAATCATGCCGACGGCATAATTTTTTGCCAAACGCCAGCCACGTTCTTCCGCAACGATTCGGAAGAAACGATCGGGCTTTTGCAACAGCAGGCCACAACCGTCACCGGTTTTACCATCGGCGAGGATTGCTCCACGGTGTTGCATTCGGGCCAGTGCGTGAATAGCAGTACGCACTACCTTGTGGCTAGGTTCGCCTTCTATGTGGGCGATCAGGCCGAAACCACAGTTATCCTTCTCAAGGGATTTATCGTACAACATATCAGTGAACCTCCCCAGGCTCTACGTGATTCCCGATACCGATTGCGTCCAGACGCAGCAAGGGCATGGCGACGGGGTTTGCGTTTCTACGCTTACCTCGCGTGTCGCCCTCTTTTTGTCTAACGCATCCGATTGCACAAGTATTGAGGACTTGCTTTAGAGGGAATCTTAATTACTGCATAAATATGATGGGCACAGAACCCATCCAGAAAGCTTCCAGCGGATTTCCAAGTTATCGGGAAAGCGCACACAGGTCAAATGGCATTCTTATTTATACGATTATGTGCTAAATGACATTTAACATTATGAAATTAAACATTTTATTATCATTTTTATCGTATTTAAGCGGCAGGGGAATCCCCTGGGTTATGTGATCTCTCTCACTGAATGAGAGGCTGCAAAATTCCAGACCATGCTGGTAATGGTGTTAATGGCAGGATCTTATGCTAACAACGCGGTTTGGCGTGTTGTATGACACTGTTTTTCACAAGGTCACATATTCTTTAAAAATAGAGCGTCGACATAAGGAAAAGTAATCATCTTTTCGATGCGTAAAATTGCACTAATTGTGAATTTATATTCAATAGATAAAGCTGCGCCAGAGCGATTGATCCAGGTCATCGCTAAATTGGGCAGATAATGGCAGGCTACGTCCCTTTTACAGGGCGGCCCATCAGATTATGCAGTTACAAAAATTAGTCAATATGTTTGGTGGCGATCTTCAGCGTCGGCATGGTCATAAAGTCCATAAACTCACGCTGCACGGCGGGTTTAGCTGCCCTAACCGCGACGGTACGATTGGCCGTGGCGGCTGTACTTTCTGCAACGTCGCGTCATTTGCCGACGAGACACAGCAAAACCATTCTATTGCTGAGCAACTTGAGCGCCAGTCGCAACTGGTGAACCGTGCTCAACACTATCTGGCCTATTTCCAGGCGTACACCAGCACGTGGGCGGAAGTTCAGGTATTGCGTTCGATGTATCAACAAGCGGTCAGCCAGGCGAGCATTGTCGGCTTATGCGTTGGCACGCGCCCGGATTGCGTACCGGACAGCGTGCTGGATTTGCTTAGCGAATATCACGATAAAGGTTTTGAAGTCTGGTTAGAGCTCGGCTTGCAAACGGCTCATGACAAAACATTGCATCGCATCAACCGTGGGCATGATTTTGCCTGCTACCAGGAAACCACTCGTCGCGCCCGTGCGCGAGGCCTGAAAGTTTGCAGCCATTTGATTGTCGGGCTGCCGGGTGAAGAGCAATCACACTGCATGGAAACACTGGAGAAAGTCGTCGAGACGGGCGTGGACGGCCTCAAACTTCATCCGTTACATATCGTCAGCGGCAGCACGATGGCGAAAAGCTGGCAAGCGGGCCGTTTGCAAGCCATTGAGCTGGATGAATATATGACAACTGCAGGAGAGATGATTCGCCATACGCCGCTGGATGTCGTTTTCCACCGCATTTCTGCCAATGCGCGGCGTCCCACCTTATTGGCACCGTTATGGTGTGAGAATCGCTGGAGCGGAATGGGGGCGATTGACAAGTATCTGACTGAGCATGGAACGCAAGGTTCGGCCCTCGGTACTCCGTGGAACCCGACAATTCTGTTGTAATTCCTGAGCGTTAAATCATTTTGCGGTATATTTAGCAGATTGAAGGCGAGGGAAACGTTCCATGAAGCAAATCCGGTTACTGGCACAATATTACGTTGATTTGATGGTGAAGCTCGGATTAGTGCGCTTCTCTTTGTTGCTGGCCTCCGCCCTGGTGGTGTTGGCTATCGTGGTGCAAATGGCCGTGACGATGCTGTTACGTGGCCAGGTTGAAAGCATCGATGTGGTTCGTTCCATCTTCTTTGGCCTGTTAATTACTCCCTGGGCCGTCTATTTCCTTTCTGTCGTGGTTGAGCAACTCGAAGAGTCGCGCCAGCGGTTGTCAAAGCTGGTGCAAAAACTTGAAGAGATGCGTGAACGTGACCTGAAACTCAATGTGCAACTCAAAGACAATATTGCGCAGTTGAACCAGGAAATTGCCGATCGCGTAAAAGCAGAAGATGAACGCCAGACCATGCTTGAGCAGCTAAAAGTTGAGATGCAGGAGCGCGAAGAGACGCAAATCCAGCTCGAGCAACAATCGTCATTTTTACGTTCATTCCTCGATGCATCGCCAGATTTGGTTTTCTATCGCAACGAAGATAAAGAGTTTTCAGGCTGTAACCGTGCCATGGAACTGTTGACCGGCAAAAGCGAAAAGCAGCTGATAAGCCTGAAACCGGAAGATGTTTACTCGCCAGAAGCGGCGCAGAAGGTTATCGAAACCGACGAAAAAGTGTTCCGCCATAATGTGTCGCTGACTTATGAACAATGGCTGGATTACCCGGACGGGCGCAAAGCCTGCTTTGAAATTCGTAAAGTGCCGTACTACGACCGCGTCGGCAAGCGCCACGGTTTAATGGGCTTTGGCCGCGATATTACCGAACGTAAGCGTTATCAGGATGCACTTGAACGCGCCAGCCGTGACAAAACCACTTTCATTTCGACTATCAGCCATGAACTGCGTACGCCGCTCAATGGCATCGTTGGTTTAAGCCGTATTCTGCTGGATACCGAACTCAATCCTGAACAAACCAATTACCTTAAAACGATTCACGTTTCGGCGATTACGCTGGGGAATATTTTCAACGATATTATCGATATGGACAAGCTTGAGCGCCGCAAAGTTCAGCTTGATAACCAGCCGATTGATTTCACCAGTTTCCTGGCCGATCTAGAAAATCTTTCCGGTTTGCAGGCGCAGCAAAAAGGGCTGAGGCTGGAGATGGACCCGACGTTGCCGCTGCCGCATAAAGTGGTGACGGATGGCACGCGTCTGCGCCAAATCCTGTGGAATCTGATCAGCAACGCCGTGAAGTTCACGCCGAAGGGCGGGCTGGTTTCGGTGCGCGTGCATTATGAAGAAGAAAACACTTTGCGCTTTGAAGTGCAGGATTCCGGTATTGGCATCCCGCAAGACGAGCAGGACAAAATCTTCGCCATGTATTACCAGGTGAAAGGTAGCCACGGCGGTAAACCGGCAACGGGCACAGGCATCGGCCTTGCGGTATCGCGCCGTCTGGCTAAGAGTATGGGCGGCGATATCACCGTGAGTAGCAAGCCTGGTGAAGGTTCACTGTTTACTCTGACGATTCAGGCCCCTCGCGTCGCGGACGAAGTCGAAGATACTCTTGAAGATGACGAAATGCCGCTGCCAGCACTGCATGTTTTGCTGGTCGAAGATATCGAACTCAACGTCATTGTCGCACGCTCGGTGCTCGAGAAACTCGGCAACAGCGTCGATGTTGCGATGACGGGTAAAGAAGCGCTGGAGAAATTTACTCCGGGTGAATATGACCTGGTGCTGCTGGATATTCAGTTGCCTGATATGACGGGTCTGGATATTTCCCGGGAGCTGACGACACGTTATGCGCGTGAAGATTTACCACCGCTGGTGGCATTGACTGCTAACGTATTGAAAGATAAAAAAGAGTATCTGAATGCTGGCATGGACGATGTGCTGAGCAAACCCCTCTCTGTTCCGGCGTTGATGGCGATGATCCAAAAATTCTGGGACAACCAACAGTCTGAGTCGAAGAAGGAGTCTCAAGTGCCTCAAGTTAATAGTGAGAAGCAGCAAGCATTGCTCGATATCCCGATGCTTGAGCAGTATATGGATCTCGTTGGGCCAAAACTGATTACCGACGGGCTGGCAATGTTTGAGAAAATGATGCCGGGCTACCTGAGTGTGCTGGACTCCAATATGACGGCTCGCGACCAAAAAGGTGTGGTGGAAGAGGGTCATAAAATTAAAGGTGCTGCGGGTTCTGTTGGGCTGCGTCATTTGCAGCAAGTTGCTCAGCAAATTCAGTCGCCGGATTTACCTGCGTGGTCGGAAAATGTGGGTGAGTGGATTGAAGAATTGAAGCAAGAATGGCAACACGATGTTGATGTTCTGAAGGCTTGGGTGGCGAACGCTCCCAAAAAATGACCCCGGATAAACCGGGGTGCGCGAATTCTGCGCCAACACCAGGGAAAAAGAAGGCTGCGCCGTTGAGTTATAAGTCTTTATCCAAATGGCACAGCCGATTATCTCGTGAGCTGCTCAGGCATTAAGATAGCAAATCTTAAATAGATTGTTACGTGAATCAGTAAAATGTGTGAAGCATAGCGATCAAATCATCATAACTGATGATAAACATCGCTGGACTAGAGGGAATGGCTGAATGAAGAAGATTGGTGTGGTGCTCAGTGGTTGTGGGGTCTACGACGGAAGCGAGATTCAGGAAGCGGTCATTACCCTGCTGGCGATCGCCCGTTCAGGTGCGCAAGCGGTTTGCTTTGCACCGGACAAACCTCAAGCAGACGTTATAAATCACCTGTCTAATAATGAGTCTGTTGAGCATCGTAATGTGCTTGTTGAAGCCGCAAGAATTACCCGTGGCGCAATCACACCGTTGGCTCAGGCCGATGCCAGTGAACTGGACGCGCTGATCGTTCCTGGTGGTTTTGGCGCGGCAAAAAACCTGTGTAATTTTGCCACCAAAGGCAGCGATTGCGTGGTGGATAGCGATTTACGTCGTCTGGCCCGCGATTGCCATGCACAGGGTAAACCGCTTGGCTTTATCTGTATTGCCCCGGTGATGCTGCCAAAAATTCTCGATGTCCCGGTACGTTTGACCATTGGCACGGATATCGACACTGCTGAGCTCGTTGAAGAGATGGGAGCGGAACATGTTCCGTGTCCGGTCGATGACATCGTAGTGGATGAAGAACACAAAGTGGTTACCACGCCTGCTTATATGCTGGCGACTCGTATTGATGAAGCGGCTATGGGCATCGAAAAGTTGGTGGCGCGTGTTGTGGATATGACCGCATGAAGAAAGGGCGAGTTGCGCTCTTAAGCACCTTCAAGCGCTGGTTATTCCGTGGTGTGTTGGGGCTGGTCGGCATCTGGCTTGCAGGCATTATTCTGTTTAGCTTTTTACCTGTTCCGTGTTCGGCGGTGATGGTCGAGCGGCAATTCAGTGCCTGGTTCAGTGGTGATTTTGGCTACGTGGCGCATTCTGATTGGGTGAGCATGGACGAAATCTCACCGTGGATGGGGCTGGCGGTTATTGCCGCAGAAGATCAAAAATTCCCGGACCACTGGGGGTTTGATATCGCCGCTATTGAAAAAGCCGTCGCTCATAATGAACGTAATGAAAATCGCGTTCGCGGCGCATCAACGCTTTCCCAACAAACTGCTAAAAACCTGTTTCTTTGGGATGGGCGCAGCTATGTTCGCAAAGGCCTGGAAGCGGGATTAACACTCGGTATGGAGGTCGTGTGGACGAAACGCCGCATTCTCACGGTGTATCTGAATATCGCAGAATTTGGTGACGGGATTTTTGGCGTGGAAGAAGCGTCGCAGCGTTACTTCCATAAACCTGCAAGCCGCTTGACGGCCTCAGAAGCGGCACTTCTCGCGGCGGTATTACCCAATCCAATCCGCTTTAAAGCGAACGCGCCTTCCGGATATGTTCGCCAACGTCAGCAGTGGATTTTGCGCCAGATGCGCCAGCTCGGTGGCGAATCATTTATGGCGCAGCATGAGTTGAAGTGATTTAGTCTTCATCGAAACCAGCATTGAACAGCGCGATAACTGCGTTCAATGCCTGTTCTTCTTCCGGGCCGGTGACTTCAATTTCAATGTGGCCGCCTTTGGCTGAATCCAGCATTAATAAAGCAATCACGCTATTGGCTTCAGCTTCAGTACCCGCTTCATTACGCAGGATCACCTCGGCGTTAAAGCTCTGCACCAGTTCGAACAGTTTCATGGCTGGGCGCGCGTGCATACCCAGCTTGTTGGTAATCTCAACGGTCTGTTTTACGGTCATGTTTTACGTTTTTCCAGCGTACGGTGACGGGACTGCACGTTTTTCCCACGTGAGCGGAAATAGTCTGCCAACTGCTCAGCAATATAAACCGAACGGTGTTTACCGCCAGTACAGCCAATCGCCACTGTTAAATAGCTGCGGTTGTTGGTTTCCAGCATCGGTAACCAAAGCTCAAGATAGCTACGCGTCTGGTAGATAAAGTTGTGCACTTCGGTATGACGGTCGAGGAAGGCCGCAACTGGGCGATCTAAACCGGTCATCGGGCGCAGTTTGGGATCCCAGTGTGGGTTTGGCAGGAAACGTACGTCAAACACGTAATCTGCATCGATCGGAATACCGTGCTTAAAGCCGAAGGATTCGAACACCATCGTCAATTCACGTTCGCGTTTGCCGAGCAAACGAGTACGCAGCATTTCCGCGAGTTCATGCACCGACATTTCAGAGGTATCGATGATGAGATCGGCTCTGGATTTCAGCGGTTCAAGCAGGTCACTTTCTTCATCAATCGCACTTTCCAGCGACAAATTTTTGCTTGAAAGCGGGTGCAAACGACGTGTGTCGCTATAACGACGAATCAGCGTGTTGCGATCGGCATCGAGGAATAATAATTGTGGCGAAAATGAATCAGGTAGATTAGTCATCGCCTGTTCAAAAATTTCCGGGTTTTCCGGCATGTTACGCACATCAATGCTGACTGCCGCAGAAATCTGACGTTCTGCGAGAGTTTTGGCAAGATCAGGCAACAGCACTACTGGCAGGTTATCTACACAGTAGAATCCCATATCTTCTAGTGCACGCAAGGCTACAGACTTCCCTGAACCTGAGCGGCCGCTGACAATCATCAGCACCATTTTATCACTCCCCCAACTTCTCTTGCTGTGGCACGCACATGACCGCAGCCAGATTATTCACTTTCACTACCCTGTTCGGTTTCGGTAATGATCTGATAAAGCTCTTCGTCACTCTGTGCTGAACGCAGACGTCGGCAAATGGTTTTATCCGCCAGGCGTTTTGCTACCAGAGACAAAGTATGCAAATGCGTTTTTGTCTGGTCAGCGGGAACCAGTAAGGCAAACATCAGGTCGACCGGTTGGTTATCAATAGCGTCAAACGCGATTGGGGTTTCCAGTTTTATAAACACCCCAACAGCGCGGGTGGTATCTTCTTCCAGTTTTCCGTGAGGAATGGCGATGCCATTACCGATACCGGTACTGCCCATACGTTCACGTGTCAGCACCGCCTCAAAAACCACTTGAGGTGGCAGACCGAGTTGTTTCGCCGCGAGTTCACTGATGATTTCCAGCGCGCGTTTTTTACTCTGGCAATGGACATTGCTACGCGTACATTCCTTGTTCAGGACATTACTTAGTTGTAGAGCAGAATCGTTGTTCATCATAAGTTCACCTAAGCACACTGTTGTGGCAACGGCCCGTTACTTGCGTAACGAGCCGTGAATGCCAAAGCAGTTGCCTGGATTATCAGTGTTGTTTTAGTTTATCTTTATGTTTGGTTAACTGGCGTGCCAGTTTATCAATCAGACCGTCAATCGCCGCATACATATCCTGGCCTTCAGCGCTGGCATGTATTTCACCACCATTGATATGAAGTGTTGCGTCGGCAAGATGCGTGACTTTTTCCACTTTTAACACAATGTAGACTTGGTTAATTCTATCGAAGTACTGCTCCAGTTTGGCAAACTTCGTGCTCACAAATTCGCGCAGTGCGTCAGTGATTTCGACGTTTTGTCCTGTAATGTTGAGCTGCATAGTGTCTTCCTTATCGGTTAAGTCACACCAGTTGTTTACGCTGGTTTGACGGTGGTATGGATAAAGACTCTCGGTACTTCGCAACAGTGCGGCGTGCCACCATGATCCCCTGATCCGATAGCATAGTCGTTAACTTGCTATCACTCAGTGGTTTCGCGGGGTTTTCCGCAGCAATTAATTTCTTCACCAATGCCCGAATCGCCGTGGAGGAAGCTTCGCCGCCGCCTTCGGTATTTACATGGCTTGAGAAGAAATACTTCAATTCAAAAATGCCGCGTGGACTGTGCAGATACTTTTGCGTGGTCACACGGGAAATAGTGGATTCATGCATTTCAACCACTTGGGCGATATCTGCAAGAACCATCGGTTTCATATGTTCTGCGCCGTATTCAAAAAAGCCTTGCTGCTGTTCAACGATGCAACGGCTAACGCGCAGCAGCGTATCATTCCGGCTTTCAAGGCTTTTGATCAGCCACTTCGCTTCTTGCAGGTTACTGCGAATAAATTGTGAGTCGCTGTCATTACGGGCATTGGTGCCCATGGCAGCGTACTGCTGATTTATTTTCAGACGTGGGATGCTGTCGGCGTTCAGTTCTACCGTCCAACGGCCCTGAGTCTTTTTAACCAGAATATCGGGAATCACATACTCTGGTTCGCTGGTCTGAATAGATTGCCCTGGGCGTGGATCCAAAGATTGAATCAGACACATCGCCTCTTTTAGCACTTCTTCTTTCAGGCGAGTGACGCGCATCAGGCTGCGGAAATCATGGTTGGCGAGCAAATCGAGATGTTCGCTGACAATCAGTCGAGCTTCAGTCAGCCACGGCGTTTCACGGGCGAACTGTGAAAGCTGAATCAGCAGGCAGTCACGAAGATCGCGAGCGGCAACGCCCACAGGATCGAAACGCTGCACGCGTTTGAGAACCGCTTCCACTTCGTCGATGGTGATTTCATCATCACCCATGCTTTCCAGAATTTCTTCCAGCGAAACGGTCAGATAGCCCATTTCGTCGACGGCATCGACAATCGACGTGGCGATAGCCGTGTCGGTATCAGAAAACGGGGTAAGATCGACCTGCCACATCAGGTAATCCTGAAGTGACTGGGTGGTTTCTCCCTGATAAACCGGCAGTTCATCATCGCTGTAATCTGAGCCGGTTCCCGATGGTGTGCCAGCGGTGTAAATCTCATCCCAACTGGTGTCCAACGGTAACTCGTCAGGCATCTCTTTTTGTTCGAGGGCCTCGCGAGTATCTAACGCTTCATTTTCACGAACTTCCTGAGTTTCAATTTCTTCATGCAGATCGGTTTGCTCAAGCAGCGGGTTACTTTCCAGTGCTTGCTGAAGTTCTTGCTGTAGCTCTAACGTCGACAGTTGCAACAGACGAATTGCCTGCTGTAACTGGGGAGTCATAGCAAGTTGTTGGCTGAGCCTTAATTGCAAACCTTGCTTCATATTCAGAGCCAACGTCCTCAGTTCTAATCGTTAATGATTCCTACCCTATCAGAGTCTGAACTCTTCGCCCAGATACACGCGCTTAACATGCTCATCTTCGAGGATTTCAGCTGGCGTGCCATGGGCGATTAAACAGCCCTGGCTTACGATGTAAGCACGTTCACATACCGCCAACGTTTCACGTACGTTGTGGTCAGTAATCAGCACACCAAGCCCGCTGTCGCGCAAATGCTCGATGATTCGCTTGATGTCGATGACGGAGATTGGGTCAACACCTGCAAAAGGTTCATCCAAAAGAATAAATTTTGGATTTGCAGCCAATGCGCGGGCGATTTCCACACGACGGCGCTCACCACCAGACAGTGACTGCCCGAGGTTATTACGCAAATGTTCGATGTGGAACTCTTCCATCAGCTCGTTGGCGCGGTCTTCGCGCTGCTCGGCGGACAGGTCATCACGGATTTGCAGCACGGCCATTAAGTTATCAAACACACTTAAACGGCGGAAAATAGACGCTTCTTGCGGCAAGTACCCAATGCCACGGCGGGCACGTGCATGAAGTGGCAGAAGGCTGATGTCTTCGTCATCAATAATGATGTTGCCCGCATCGCGCGGTACGATACCGACCACCATATAGAAAGTGGTGGTTTTCCCTGCACCGTTAGGGCCAAGCAAACCGACAATTTCACCTGATTTTACAGTCAGGCTGACATCTTCAACAACGCGACGGCCTTTGTAGGCTTTGGCGAGATTCTTTGCAATTAAAGTAGCCATAACGAATTAGTTACTCTTTTTCGGGGCGGGTGCTGGGGCCGGAGCAGCTTTGCCGTCTTTCTTCTGCAACTGAGAAGGAACCAGAACGGTGGTGACGCGTTTACCTTTTTCGCTAAAGGCCTGCATCTTCTGCTCTTTAACCAGATAGGTAATTTTGTCGCCTTTGATATTGCTATCAACCTGTTCCAGATATGCATTACCCGTCAGCACCACAAAGTCATTTTGCAGTTCATAGTGCATGGTAGCGGAGTGGCCACTGACAGGTTTGCCGCTATCCTGCATCTGATAGAAAGTGGCTGGATTACCATAACCATCAATCACTTCTTTGCCTTGTTCGCCGCCCGGACGGGTAACAACCACTTTATCGGCATTAATTTTGATACTGCCTTGCGTTACTACCACATTGCCGGTGAAGGTGACGACGTTGCCCTGCATGTCCAGTGACTGTTGGTCAGATTCAATGTGAATCGGCTGATCGGTATCACCGGTCAGCGCAAAAGCCGAAAAACTGGCGGCTAAAAGCGTACTGGTCAGTACTAAATTACGGCTGAGTTTGTTTATTCTGGATTTCATAGGATGTTCTAACCTTTTCAATCAGCTCGGCATTTTTGCTGCGTAAATTACCACGCATTTTGAGGCCGGTGGAGTTAAAGCTGGTTCCGTACAAGGTTACCTGGTCATCAGAGGCAACATCCTGAGTGACTAAATTAACCTGCGCATTGTCCGTGGTAATTTTGCGTAGCTGCGAATCTGGTGTCAGAGCGGTAAGCACCACATTCCCATACAGATACAGCATCCGATCGTTAGTAAGTTTGGCGCGATCTGCTCGTAATGACCAGGTGGCAACTTTGTTTTCGTCGTATTGTGTCATCACCGGGTTGGTGAACCACGAAACAGCGGTTTCGGAAAAATATTCAACGTGTTCCGCGACCAGACGATAATTCAACGCCCCTTCAGGACTGTAGGCGAGAGTCGTGGAATGTTCACTTTTATAGGTTGGTTCATTGCTGTTCACCGTCGGTGGTGCAACGGTATCTTTATCGACCAGATTCACGCCGATCAATACTAACGCCAGCAATGAAAGCAGGATAATAACCCAACGTCTGGTCTTACTCATATAGATAGCCCTTTGGCCTCATCAAGCTTACCTTGTGCCAGTAACAGAAGATCACAGACTTCACGCACGGCCCCACGCCCGCCAGCAATACGCGTAACGTAATCGGCACGAGGAATCAGCAACGGATGCGCGTCTGATACTGCAACGCTCAAACCCACTTTCGCCATTACCGGCCAGTCAATTAAATCATCGCCAACATAAGCCACTTGCTCTGCCGGGATCGCGAGCTTATCTAAAAGATCCTGAAAAGCCACAAGCTTGTCAGATTGCCCCTGATAAAGATGGCTGATCCCCAGTGTTTCACAGCGATCTTCCAGCAATTTTGCTTTGCGGCCGGTGATAATTGCAACTTCGATATCAGACGTCAGTGCACAGCGAATGCCATAGCCATCACGTACGTTGAATGCTTTCAGCTCTTCGCCGCTATTACCCATGTAAATCAGGCCATCAGACATCACACCGTCAACATCTAAAATGAGCAGGCGCACGTTTGCGGCCCGCTCCATCACGCGCGTACTGACTGGCCCATAACAAGTGGCAAGCGTCGCTTCATGGTTACTCATTAAGGCTAATCCTTTGTTAAACCACGCCTGCGCGTAGCATGTCGTGCATATGTACCACACCGAGGAGTTGGTCGCCATCTGCAACCAATACCGAGGTAATATGGCGGGACTGCATCAAATTCAGTGCATCTACTGCCAAAACGGTGGGGCGAACGCGAATTCCGCCGACTGTCATGACATCTGCAATATTCAGTGTGTGAAGATCAACGCCCATATCAAAGACACGGCGTAAATCACCATCTGTGAAGATCCCTTCGATTTTCATCAGATCGTCACAGATAACGGTCATCCCCATGTTTTTACGCGTAATTTCCAGCAACGCATCACGTAATGACGCCTCTTTACTGACATGAGGTATTTCGTCGCCGCAGTGCATGATGTCGCTGACACGTAATAACAGTTTACGACCCAATGCGCCGCCTGGGTGAGAAAGTGCAAAATCTTCTGCGGTAAAGCCGCGAGCTTTGAGCAGCGCAACAGCGAGCGCATCGCCCATGACCAACGTAGCCGTGGTGCTGGAGGTTGGAGCAAGTCCTAGCGGGCAGGCTTCCTGCGGAACTTTCACGCAAAGATGGACATCAGCGGCTTTTCCCATCGAACTTTCCGGCCGGCTGGTGACGCAAATGAGTGGCACCTGTAAGCGCTTAAGAACCGGAATTAAAGCCAGTATTTCGTTTGATTCACCCGAGTTAGAAATCGCGATAACGATGTCTTGCGCACTGACCATGCCGAGGTCACCGTGGCTGGCTTCACCTGGGTGGACGAAAAACGAGGGTGTGCCGGTGCTGGCAAATGTCGCAGCCATCTTTTTACCGATATGGCCTGATTTACCCATACCCATAACGACGACTTTACCCTGGCAATAAAACATTCTTTCACAGGCTTGTGTGAAGTCTGAGTTGATGTACTGCCCAAGCTGATCCAGGCCTTCACGTTCGATCTTCAGGACTTCTTTACCTGCTTGCTGAAAGTCAAAACCCGGTTGCAAATCTATCTGTGACATAATTTCCGTTCCGCTTTACCCGACGACAGGTGATGCAAAAAACCACAGCACCACAATCCATACGAAGAAACTACATGTTAACAGAGCACCTGCCGTCTTGCCGATAGAGCGAGGCTTGCGCCAGCAAAGTACCGCAAAAATGACACTGACAATTAACATCATCCAATAGTCCCGCGCAAAGGCGAGGGGGTCTATTTCACCCGGTGCAATTAATGCCGGGATGCCAAGAACCAGCACAATATTGAAGATATTCGAACCAATGATATTACCAATCGCAATATCATCTTCGCCTTTTCTGGCTCCGGCGATGGTTGTGGCGAGCTCTGGCAAGCTGGTGCCGACTGAAATAATCGTTAGCCCAATCACTAATTCGCTTACGCCAAAATAGTGCGCCACTACGCTGGCATTATCGATAACCATGCGTGTCGCCATCGGCATGATGATTAACGCGACGGCCAGCCATAAGAACGCAACGGGGCGATTCCCTTCTCGCGGAAGCTCTGCCAATTGCTCGCGGGTCAGGTTATCTGCACCTTCATGCCCTGCAAGGCGTGCTATTTTAATCGTAAACAGCAGATACGCTATCGCTACTGCAATCAGAATCACGCCATCAAAACGGCTGAGCTGATTATCGAAAAGTAGCCATCCGATAATTCCGCTGACGACTAACATTAGGGGGAGTTCGCGGCGAAGAATATCGGAATTCACGGTAAATGGGTGCAAAAGCGCCGCTAAACCGAGAATTAATAAGATATTGGTAATATTCGAGCCTAACGCCGTACCTACTGCTAAATTTAGCTGTCCATGCAGAGCGGCAGAACTGGCGACGATAAGTTCAGGTAACGAAGTCCCGATGCTGACAACGGTTAAGCCAATGAGCAGCGGTGGAACCCCAAAACTACGGCAAAGTATGGATGCGGCAAACACTAGCCGGTCGGCACCATAGACGACCAAAAGCAAACCAATGATTAACAGAGCTGTAGCTAACAGCATTCAAAATCCTTTATTCAGGTATAATCGCCGGTCTTGTGCTTTAAAAGTACCAGCAGAGCGTACAGATCTGTAGGAGCGCGCATAATTCCTAATTCTGACTTTATGTGGCAGAAAAGTAAAACAAATGCCAGTTTTCGCTAATCTGGACGGGTAGTATTCTGTAAAAATGATGGGTTGAAACTGAGTTTCCGCTCAATGCCTCGTCCGAGAACTTGATAAAAGGAAAGATGATGAGCCAGACGCAGGCGAATCTGGTCGAAATTCGCGGTGTGAGCTTTACCCGCGGCAGTCGGCGCATCTTTGACAACATTTCACTGAACGTCCCGCGTGGTAAAATTACCGCCATCATGGGGCCGTCAGGTATTGGTAAAACAACATTATTGCGGCTGATTGGTGGTCAAATCCAACCCGACAGCGGTGAAATCCTGTTTGATGGTGAAAACGTGCCGGCAATGTCGCGTTCGCGTTTATACACCGTCCGTAAACGCATGAGCATGCTGTTTCAATCCGGCGCGCTATTTACTGACCTCAATGTCTTTGAAAACGTAGCGTACCCATTGCGTGAGCATCGCCGCTTGCCGGAAGAGTTGCTGCATAGCACCGTGATGATGAAGCTCGAAGCGGTGGGATTACGTGGGGCCGCTAAACTGATGCCTAACGAACTCTCTGGCGGAATGGCAAGGCGAGCCGCGCTTGCTCGCGCCATCGCACTCGAACCTGATTTGATCATGTTTGATGAGCCATTCGTAGGCCAGGACCCAATAACTATGGGCGTGCTGGTAAAATTGATTTCGGAGCTAAACAGCGCTTTGGGCGTGACTTGCATTGTGGTTTCGCACGACGTGCCAGAAGTGCTGAGTATTGCCGATTACGCCTACATTGCAGCGGATCAGCACATCGTGGCTGAAGGCACTCCGACAGCTCTGCGTGAAAATTGCGACCCGCGTGTGCGTCAGTTCCTTGATGGTATTGCCGATGGGCCTGTACCGTTCCGCTATCCGGCAGCGGATTATCGGGATGACTTATTATCAGAAACAGGGAGTTAAGTTGCTCATGCTTTTTAATGCACTGGCATCGTTCGGGCGACGGGGACTGAAAACCTGCGCATCATTTGGCCGGGCCGGGATAATGCTTTTTAATGCTGTGGTGGGGAAACCGGAATTTCGCAAGCACGCCCCATTGCTTGCTCGCCAAATTTATAATGTTGGCGTTTTGTCACTGCTGATTATCATTGTGTCTGGTTTGTTTATCGGCATGGTTCTTGGCTTACAAGGTTATCTGGTTCTGACCACATACAGCGCGGAATCAAGCCTCGGCATGCTGGTTGCTTTATCGCTGTTGCGTGAACTGGGGCCCGTTGTGGCGGCACTCTTGTTCGCCGGACGCGCAGGTTCAGCACTGACCGCAGAAATCGGCCTCATGAAAGCGACAGAACAGCTTTCCAGTATGGAAATGATGGCGGTTGACCCGGTGCGCCGCGTTGTTTCGCCCCGATTTTGGGCTGGCGTCATTTCATTGCCTTTGCTGACACTTATTTTTGTCGCTGTCGGTATTTGGGGCGGTGCTTTGGTTGGTGTGAACTGGAAGGGAATCGATGCCGGTTTCTTCTGGTCAGCGATGCAAAATGCCGTCAACTGGCGTACCGATCTGGTTAATTGTGTCATTAAGAGCGTGGTGTTCGCGATAACCGTTACCTGGATTGCATTATTCAATGGCTACGATGCTATTCCTACGTCCGCAGGGATTAGCCGGGCAACAACACGAACCGTTGTGCACGCTTCACTGGCCGTTTTAGGTCTGGATTTTGTGCTCACAGCACTGATGTTTGGGAATTAAGTTCATGCAAACTAAGAAATTTGAAACTGGGGTTGGCGCCTTTTTAATTATCGCTTTAGCAGCCATCGTCTTCTTGTGCCTGAAAGTGGCAAATGTCACTTCATTGCGCAGCGAGCCAACATACCGGGTCTATGCGACTTTCGATAACATTGGCAGCCTGAAAACAGGTTCTCCGTTGCGCCTGGGTGGCGTGGTAATTGGCCGCGTTGATGATATTACTCTTGATCCAAAAACGTATTTACCTCGCGTTACTCTGGATATCGAAAAGCGTTACGATCATATCCCGGATACCAGTTCGCTGGCTATTCGCACGTCAGGTTTGCTGGGGGAACAATATCTTGCCCTGAACCTCGGCTTTGATGATCCTGAGCTTGGGTCAACTATCCTTAAAGAAGGCGGTACAATCCAGGACACTAAATCGGCGCTGGTACTGGAAGACCTGATTGGTCAGTTCCTGTATAAGAGCGGCAACGGTGATAACAATTCCGGGGATTCCCCATCGCAGGATTCACAGAATAATAGTGCAGAGCCGCAGCCCGGCACGGCGCATTAATCCAAGAGGAAAAGTGTAATGTTTAAACGACTTATTATGATTGCTATGTTGGTTATCGCACCACTAGCGCATGCTGTGGACCAAAGCAATCCTTACAAACTCATGGGCGAAGCGGCACAAAAAACATTTGATCGTCTCAAAAACGAACAACCCAAAATTCGTCAGAACCCTGATTATTTGCGCGAAGTTGTGGGTCAGGAACTTCTGCCTTACGTGCAGGTTAAATACGCAGGTGCGCTGGTATTAGGTCGTTACTACAAAGACGCAACACCTGCACAGCGTGACGCCTATTTCAAAGCATTTGAAGAGTACCTGAAACAAGCCTATGGCCAGGCGCTTGCAATGTATAACGGGCAATCTTACCAAATCGCCCCTGAGCAACCGCTGGGTGATGCCACCATTATTGCTATCCGTGTGACTATCATTGACCCGAATGGTCGCCCACCAGTGCGTCTTGATTTCCAGTGGCGTAAGAATAGCCAGACTGGCAACTGGCAGGCGTACGACATGATTGCGGAAGGTGTCAGTATGATCACCACGAAGCAAAATGAGTGGAGTGACATCCTGCGCACTAAAGGTATCGACGGTTTGACGGCTCAGTTGCAATCAATCTCTCGTTTACCGATTACGTTGGAAAATAAAAAGTAATGGCAGGCGAGCTTAACTGGCAGTGTGAAGCGGAAACCTTGCATCTGACAGGAGAGTTGGACAGCGACACCGTGGGGCAGTTGTGGCATCAACGCGATAAAATTATGAAGGGTATCAAGGTGCTTAACCTTTCAGGTTTGTCGCGTGTTGATACCTCTGGCTTAGCGTTGCTGATTCATCTCGTCGCGTTCGCCCGCAGCAAAAATGTTGAGGTGGAGCTGCAAGGTGCCACTGATAACCTACAGACGCTGACCAAACTTTATAACCTACCAGAAGACGTTCTACCTGCATTTGCAGGCTAGTGTTTTCATAGCGTTACTATCATTGCCTCTGATCTAATTGGATCAGGGGCTTTTTGCTTATTTAAGCCAGCGCCACTTTCCTCTAAGATGTGTGGCTTGTTTCATAACCGACGAATTATATCCCATGGAAAATCATGAAATTCAGACAGTGCTGATGAATGCACTGCCCCTCCAGGAAGTCCACGTCTCAGGCGATGGCAGCCATTTTCAGGTGATTGCGGTGGGTGAGTTATTCGCCGAGTTAAGTCGCGTGAAGAAGCAACAAACAGTTTATGCGCCATTGATGGAGCTGATTGCTGATAACCGTATTCATGCGGTTTCCATCAAGACCTATACTCCGCAAGAGTGGGATCGCGATCGTAAACTAAATGGTTTTTGAGCAATTCGCCGCGGCGGGTTGTAACGATTTGAATTTAATAGAGAGCAGTTGCAATGGATAAATTTCGAGTTCAGGGGCCAACCCGACTGAGTGGTGAAGTAACGATCTCCGGGGCGAAGAATGCTGCGCTGCCGATCCTCTTCGCAGCTTTGTTGGCTGAAGAACCAGTTGAGATTCAAAACGTTCCAAAACTGAAAGACATTGATACCACGATGAAGCTGCTGAGCCAGTTGGGTACCAAAGTTGAACGTAATGGTTCGGTCATGATTGACGCCAGTGACGTTAATATTTTCTGTGCGCCGTATGACCTGGTGAAAACCATGCGTGCTTCTATCTGGGCGTTGGGCCCACTGGTTGCGCGCTTTGGCCAGGGGCAAGTTTCTTTGCCTGGTGGTTGCGCCATCGGTGCGCGTCCGGTCGATTTGCACATTACTGGTCTTGAGCAGCTTGGTGCGGAAATTAAACTGGAAGAAGGTTACGTTAAAGCTTCCGTTAATGGTCGTCTGAAAGGCGCGCACATCGTGATGGATAAAGTGAGCGTGGGTGCCACTGTGACTATCATGAGTGCTGCAACGCTTGCTGAAGGCACCACTATCATCGAAAACGCAGCCCGTGAGCCGGAAATCGTTGATACCGCGAACTTCCTGAACACTTTGGGTGCGAAAATCACGGGTGCTGGTAGCGATCGCATTACTATCCAGGGCGTTGAGCGCCTCGGTGGCGGCGTTTACCGCGTTGTGCCTGACCGTATTGAAACCGGCACTTTCCTGGTCGCTGCAGCGATTTCCGGTGGCAAAATTGTTTGCCGTAACGCTCAGCCGGACACACTTGATGCGGTGCTGGCGAAATTACGTGAAGCCGGTGCTGATATTGAAGTTGGCGAAGACTGGGTGAGTCTGGATATGCATGGTAAGCGTCCGAAAGGCGTGACCATCCGTACCGCGCCGCATCCTGGTTTCCCAACGGATATGCAGGCTCAGTTTACCCTGTTGAACCTGGTGGCCGAAGGGACAGGTGTTATCACTGAAACTATCTTCGAAAACCGCTTCATGCACGTTCCTGAGTTAATTCGTATGGGCGCGCACGCAGAAATTGAGAGCAATACTGTAATTTGCCACGGCGTTGAGAAACTGTCTGGTGCGCAAGTGATGGCGACCGATCTACGTGCTTCAGCAAGCCTCGTATTGGCTGGCTGTATTGCCGAAGGTACAACCATCGTTGACCGCATTTACCACATTGATCGTGGCTACGAGCGCATTGAAGATAAACTTCAAGCGTTGGGTGCGAAAATCGAACGTGTAAAAGGCAGTGGCGGCGAATAAATTTTGCGGCTGTTTCCAGAATGAGAAAACCGGGCTTGCCCGGTTTTTTTATCGCTTACGCATTAATCTCGCTCGATCAATAAACTGATCTGTTTGTGGATCGTAGTAGCGAGAAGGCCAAATCATCCATGGCGAGGTTTCCAACGCCTCAGCGATGATCAACTCACCTTTTGGCCAGGGTCGAGTCAGCGCGTTCGCCAGAGTCGATGAGCTCAAACCTGCTTTCCGTGATTCAGCCGCCAGTGATGTTCCGCGCTTACGTAACCCTGCGATGATGTCTGCCGGGTGCCAGTCAGAATATTTACTTTCCATGTTTCTCCCTGTAACCGCTTCGTTTTACCGGTTTACTCAAAGAAACTTATAACATGACAATAAGTCAAAAGATTCCAATAAATAGCGTAAAAAAGCAAATCTGTGCCAATCAACACAAAGCGAATGAAATTCAATGAAAACAGATTGCTATAGGGATGTTTATTGGAGGGTGGAAACGAATTTATTGGAAAGTAGAAATGAATTTATTGGAAACTTAGCGCGCCATTTGAACGGCGCGCTAAAAGGTTTAGCGGTCGCGCTGAACTGACATATGAGCAAGAGCAATTAACGCTTCTTTGTGCTCACTTTCTGGCAGGATTTCTAAAGCAGCAATGGCTTTATCCGCTTCTTGCTCTGCGCGTAACTGAGTCCATTCGAGAGAGCCGCAGTCTGCCATCGCATCTAAAACGGGTTGTAGCAAATGACGACCGTTGCCCTGCTCAATGGCTTCACGAATCATTTTTTCTTGCTCAGCGTTACCGTTACGCATCGCATGCAGCAGTGGGAGAGTTGGCTTGCCTTCGTTAAGGTCATCCCCAACATTTTTACCCAGTGTTTGCCCGTCAGCGCTGTAATCCAGCAAATCATCAATAAGCTGGAAAGCCGTACCTAAATAACGACCATAATCCTGAAGTGCTTTCTCTTGTTCTTCCGTGGCATCGGCTAAAATACCGGAGCATTGAGCCGCCGCTTCAAACAAACGAGCCGTTTTGCTGTAAATAACCCGCATGTAGCTTTCTTCGGTGATATTCGGATCATTACAGTTCATCAATTGCAGAACTTCGCCTTCTGCAATGACGTTTACTGCTTCCGACATCACTTCAAGTACCTTGAGCGAGCCGAGTTGAGTCATCATCTGGAAGGCGCGGGTATAAATAAAATCACCAACCAGAACGCTGGCAGCATTGCCAAATGCTGCGTTGGCTGTCGCTTTCCCACGACGCATGTCAGATTCATCGACAACGTCATCATGGAGTAGTGTTGCGGTGTGGATAAACTCAATGAGTGCCGCAATGTTGATATGCGCGTTGCCCTTATAGCCGAGCGCGCGGGCAGCGAGAACAGCAATCATTGGACGGATACGTTTACCACCGCCGCTCACGATGTAATACCCTAACTGATTGATCAATTGGACATCTGAGTTCAACTGCTCAAGGATGACCGCATTGACACCCGCCATATCTTGCGCGGTTAACTCATTAATTTTTTCTAAATTCATCGCAAAAGTCTGGCTTAAAGTCCTGTTTACCACATGTATGTACGGAATCACGTGAGGGTAGAGGAGTAATAATGTAGTACAGATTGTACTGAAAAAACGAGGCAGATAAACGGCTGGTGTGATGTTGCGTTTTTTTTCTACCATGTTTCATGACAGGGCTTGTCAAAGGCTCTCGTTTTGCGTAATATTCGCGCCCTATTGTGAATATTTATAGCGCCACCTGAAACAACGTAGGGTGCGTGCGGAAAGCGGAGTTTTATATGTACGCGGTTTTCCAAAGTGGTGGTAAACAACACCGAGTCAGCGAAGGTCAAACCATTCGCCTGGAAAAGCTGGACATCGCAACTGGCGAAGCAGTTGAGTTCGCAGAAGTTCTGATGATCGCTAATGGTGAAGAAATCAAAATCGGCGTTCCTTTCGTCGATGGCGGCGTAATCAAAGCTGAAGTTGTTGCTCATGGTCGTGGCGAGAAAATTAAGATTGTTAAGTTTCGTCGTCGTAAACACTACCGTAAGCAGCAGGGTCATCGTCAGTGGTTCACTGATGTGAAAATCACCGGCATCAGCGCTTAATACAGGGGAGCATATTAAATGGCACATAAAAAGGCTGGCGGCTCTACTCGTAACGGTCGCGATTCCGAAGCTAAACGTCTGGGCGTAAAACGTTTCGGCGGTGAAGCAGTTCTGGCAGGCAGC
This sequence comes from Buttiauxella izardii, assembly GCF_003601925.1. Classification (GTDB taxonomy): domain Bacteria; phylum Pseudomonadota; class Gammaproteobacteria; order Enterobacterales; family Enterobacteriaceae; genus Buttiauxella; species Buttiauxella izardii. The sequence continues at coordinate 38,915 of NZ_QZWH01000018.1, read as the reverse complement.
ATTATCGTTCGTCAACGTGGTACTAAATTCCACGCTGGCACCAACGTAGGTTGCGGCAAAGATCATACTCTGTTCGCTTTGACTGACGGTAAAGTTAAGTTCGAAGTTAAAGGTCCGAAAAACCGTAAATTCATCAGCATCGTTGCTGAATAAGTTTTTCGCGTCCCGGTAACGGATAAAAGCCCCGCAACACGTTGCGGGGCTTTTTACATTCTGCGACCGGTAAATCAATGAAGTATGTTCTTCAGATTTCGGGTTGCAGGGAAAGACAATGAAACAGCAGGCAGGCATTGGCATTCTGTTAGCACTGACTACAGCAATTTGCTGGGGTGCTTTGCCAATCGCGATGAAACAAGTGCTGACGGTAATGGAACCTCCGACAGTCGTCTTTTATCGCTTCCTGATGGCAAGTGTTGGGCTGGGTAGCATTCTAGCCATACGCGGTAAATTGCCACCGTTAGGTCTGTTCCGAAAGCCACGTTGGTTGGTGTTACTTGCCATCGCAACGGGGGGATTATTCGGTAACTTTTTGCTGTTTAGTTCATCTTTGCAGTACCTGAGTCCAACGGCATCTCAGGTTATTGGCCAGCTTTCCCCGGTGGGAATGATGGTGGCAAGTGTGGTTGTGCTGAAAGAGAAAATGCGCGGCACACAGGTCATTGGCGCCATAATGTTGCTTTGCGGCTTAGTGATGTTCTTTAACACTAGCCTGATAGAAATTTTTACCCGCCTGACAGATTACACCCTCGGGGTGATTTTCGGTGTGCTGGCGGCGACAGTGTGGGTCACCTATGGTGTGGCGCAGAAGGTATTATTACGCCGCCTGGCCTCGCAACAGATCCTCTTTTTGCTGTACACTTTATGTACTCTTGCGCTTTTGCCTCTGGCTCAGTTGGATAAAGTCTTCCAACTCAGTGATTGGCAACTGGCGTGTTTAGTTTTCTGTGGCCTGAATACACTGGTTGGGTATGGGGCACTGGCAGAAGCCATGGCACGGTGGCAGGCGGCACAGGTTAGCGCCATTATTACGCTAACCCCGCTGTTTACTTTGCTATTTTCAGATTTATTAGCGTTAGCCTGGCCCGATTTCTTCGCCATGCCGTTACTTAACCTTGTGGGTTATATCGGCGCGTTCGTCGTGGTTGCAGGTGCAATGTATTCAGCCATTGGTCACCGTCTTTGGGGACGTTGGCGCAAAACCGAAGCTGTTCTTCCAGTACAACGTTCGGGCGAATGATTTACGGAGAAGTAAAATGAAGTTTGTTGATGAAGCAACGATCCTGGTCGTAGCAGGTGATGGCGGTAACGGCTGCGTTAGCTTCCGTCGTGAAAAATATATTCCCAGAGGCGGCCCGGACGGTGGTGATGGCGGTGATGGCGGTGATGTATGGCTTGAGGCTGATGAAAACCTCAATACATTGATCGATTATCGCTTTGAGAAATCTTTCCGTGCTGAACGTGGTCAAAATGGCCAAAGCCGTGACTGTACCGGTAAGCGTGGTAAAGACATTACCGTTAAAGTCCCTGTCGGTACGCGTGTTATCGACCAGGGTACTGGCGAAACTATGGGTGACATGACCGTGCACGGTCAGAAGCTGATGGTAGCGAAGGGCGGTTGGCACGGTCTGGGTAACACCCGTTTCAAATCCTCTGTAAACCGTACTCCACGTCAGAAAACCATGGGTACACCTGGCGAGAAGCGTGACATCCAGCTTGAGCTGCTGTTGCTGGCTGACGTTGGGATGCTCGGTTTACCGAACGCCGGTAAATCAACGTTTATCCGTTCAGTTTCTGCGGCAAAACCAAAAGTGGCGGATTATCCGTTTACCACGTTGATCCCAAGCCTTGGCGTTGTTCGTATGGATAACGAAAAGAGCTTCGTGGTTGCCGATATCCCTGGGCTGATTGAAGGTGCCGCTGATGGCGCAGGCCTTGGTATTCGCTTCCTGAAGCACCTTGAGCGTTGTCGTGTGCTGTTGCACCTCATCGATATTGCGCCAATTGACGAATCAGATCCGGTTGAAAATGGCCGTGTCATCATTGGTGAGCTGGAGAAATACAGCGAGAAATTGGCTGAGAAGCCACGCTGGTTAGTCTTCAACAAATGCGATTTGATGAGCAAAGAAGACGCTGAAGCGCGCGCGAAAGAAATCGCGACCGCCATGGGTTGGGAAGAGAAATACTACCTGATTTCAGCAGTTAATCGCGAAGGCGTTAACGCGCTGTGCTGGGACGTAATGGACTTTATCATTGCTAACCCGAAAGTCGTCGAGCTTCAACCTGTAGCGCCAGAGAAAGTCGAGTTTATGTGGGATGATTATCATCAGCAGCAACTTGATGCGGTGGAAGCAGAAGAAGAGGACGAAGACTGGGATGACGACTGGGATGAAGATGACGACGAAGGCGTCGAATTCATCTATCAGAAATAAAACGTGATCCAATAAAAAGCCGGGAAATATCCCGGCTTTTTTACGTCTCGATTATTGGCTTTGCGATGGGAGCCAGCAACCGGCTTGCAGTCCCACTTCATTCGGGCCGCTATCTAACGTCAATTTTCCGTGATGAAGATGAACGATACGCTGGACAATATTCAGCCCAAGCCCGCTGCCACCATAACGCTGGTCCATACGGCGGAAGGGATCGGTGATTGTCTGACGGTGTTCTTCATCAATGCCAGGGCCTTGATCGGAAACCATCAGCGTTACCCCATTCCCTTTAGTATTTAATGACACCGTGATAGTACTTTCTGTTGGGCTATAACGAGAGGCGTTTTCCAGCAGATTTCGCAACATCAAGCGAAGCAGTACTGCGTCGCCTTCCACCATATCCGTACTTTCACCTGGCCAGATAATGTTTTGCTCACGCAGGGCGACCATTTCTTCCATTTCCATTTTTAGTGGCGCAATGATATCCCGATACCAGTTCAACGTATCGTAATGACCACTCGCCAGGGCTTGCCCGGCACGCGAGAGCATTAGCAATTGTTCTATGGTATGCATGAGCTGATCAATGCGCTCCAGCAGCATAGGGGCTTGCTGAACGCCTGAATTCGCCATTAACTCGAGGTGCAAACGCAGGCCGGCTAATGGAGTGCGTAGCTCATGGGCGGCATCGGCGGTAAATAATCGTTCTTGCTGGATAGTATGATCCAGGCGCGTCAGTAACTGGTTAAGCGAGTTGGTGACGGCGACCATCTCTTCCATATCGGAATACATGGGCAGAGGAGACAAATTATCAGCTGAACGATTAGCAAGACTGGTACGCAAGCGGTTCAGCGGCTGGGTAATCCAGGTAATGGCCCAGAACGAGAAAAACAACGTGAAGCTGATCATTACCAGTGAAGGAACGAGTAATGACGCAATGGCCTCACGGATCTCTTTCTCAACGTGTTGATTTCGCGCTTTGGCTGACAGCGTTTCACTCACCAGAAAACTGATTTGCTCACGGCTTTCATGCCATAGCCAGATGACGCTAATTAACTGGAAAAACAAAAGAATAAGGGCAAGGAGAATCATCAACCGCTTGCGCATGCTATTCATGTCCGGCTCTCCAGACGATAGCCAACACCCCGCACGGTTTTGATCCTGTCTTTGCCTAATTTTCGTCTGAGATTATGGATGTGTACTTCAAGCGTATTTGAGCCTGGATCGTCCTGCCAGCTGTAAATATCCTGCTGCAATGTTTCGCGGTGAACAGTTTGCCCGATACGCATCATCAAGCGTGTAAGCAACGCGAATTCCTTAGGCGTGATTTCGACTGGGCTGCCTTGTAACAACACTTGCTGGGTTTGCAGGTTGAGTGTCAGATCATCATGCTGGAGCAAGTTATCGCTATGCCCTTGATAACGGCGAATCAGGGCTCGCGTGCGTGCTTGTAATTCGGCAAGAGCAAAAGGCTTAACCAGATAATCATCAGCACCAGAGTCCAGCCCGTTTACGCGATCTTCCAGTGCATCACGGGCTGTGAGTATTAACACAGGAGTGCTGATACTGCGACGGCGCCACTGCCTGAGCAGAGTGGCACCGTCTTTATCCGGCAGGCCGAGATCAAGAATGATCATGCCATACTCGCCACTTTCAATCAGCGCATCTGCTTCAGCAGCTGTTGTTGCGCAATCCAGAGCATAACCCTCGCTGTTCAGTGCCAGCACCAGGCCTTCCCGTAACAGTAAATCGTCTTCAACAATCAGCAGTTTCATAACTCAATTATTCTGGTAGATATCCTTATAGAGGCGACTTTCAAAGCGCACTAATGGGATACGACGGTTACGTTGATCGGCAGGCTCTACTGCGTAGCCTGACAAATATTGCACAAAGGCCATACGCTGGCCGCTGGCAGTGGTAATAAATCCAGCAAGGTTATAGACCCCTTGCAGTGAACCTGTTTTCGCCGAAACTTTTCCATCAACACCTGCTTGATGCAGGCCCGCACGGTACTGTAATGAACCGTCATAACCCGCTAACGGTAACATTGAAATAAAGTTAAGCTCGGTGTCATTCTGCGCGATGTATTGCAACACCTGCATCATCGTGGCTGGCGAAATAAGATTGTGACGCGATAACCCTGACCCATCCACCACGATACTGTTACCTAAATCAACACCGGCTTTCTGGCGCAGGATTTGTCGAACAGCATCAGCTCCGGCACGCCAGGTTCCTGGCACACCAAAGCGGTTGTGGCCGATGGTTCGAAACACGGTATCGGCAATCATGTTGTCTGATTTCTTTAACATTACCTTTAGCAAATCGTGCAGTGGTGCCGATTGCTTGCTGGCGATAACCGTTCCTGGGGTATTAGTCAGCGTCTGACGTAATAGAGTTCCGCTGTAGCTGATTCCGGCTTCTTTGAGTTCGGCTTTTAAAATCGCACCCGCGTAACTTGCGCCATCCTGAATCGCAAAGGCGAGGGGCAGAGGATCTGCTCTTTGTGTCATACAGCCGGTAAGCGTGAAGCGATTCAGATCGCCAGGCACGACATCGAGCTCGCAATATTGTGCGTCTGGAGAACCCTTTGCGAGCGTACGAACTTGGCTATTCATGACGACAGGGTAGTAAGAGGCGATGCGAATAAAGGCTAAATCGTCAGCTTTAGGTGCGCTGTAGAGAGAAACAGAAAAACAATTTCGGTCAACAATTGCAGCAGCAGGAGGGGCGCTAAAGCATTGCGTCATGTCATTCCATGGCCATCCTGGCGCTTTGTCATGACTGGCAAAAACTGAAGTATCGATCAGCACATTGCCCTGGATTTGCTGCACGCCTGATTTCTTCAGAACAGCAACCATATTGCGAATATCCTGGCGTTTTAGCGTCGGATCGCCACCAAATCGGGCAATAAGGTCACCTTGCAAAACGCCATTACTGACTTCTGCTTTGCTTTCAAGAGTGGTGGTAAACCTGAAATCCGGCCCTAGCTGCAGCAATGCAGCCAGTGCAGTAATGACTTTTTGAGTACTGGCAGGCAGCGCCATCTGTTGACTGTGATAGTCAATCGACGGAGCGGGAGCGCCCACTTTCTGCACCATCAAAGCCAAATTCGCACCCGCAGGCAACTGGGAAGTATATTCTTCAATGTTGGCAGCCTGGACGGTAAACACCACAGCACTGCTCAATCCAATGACAAATCTAAAAAATCGCATAATCTCGCGGTAACAACCTGGAAACGTGCCGTCATACTACGGTGCATCGCAGTGCAAAGTAAACGATGACCCTCAGGGAACTCCAGGGTAAAATACAGGTCAATTTGGAAACCGTTCCTGACCTGGTGCCTTGCACCGGGTCAGTTTTATTTTGCTTACTGCCAGGGGTTTGCCTTACTAATGCAGACTCGGCTCTGGATTCAGGAGTGCCGTTGGGCAGTTCTGAACAGGAAAGTTTTGAAGAGGTATAACAATGCAACCTATTCCGATGACCCTACGTGGCGCAGAAAAATTGCGTGAAGAGCTGGATTTCCTGAAGTCTGTGCGCCGCCCGCAAATTATTGCCGCGATTGCTGATGCTCGCGAACACGGCGATTTGAAAGAAAACGCTGAATATCATGCCGCGCGTGAGCAACAGGGTTTCTGTGAAGGCCGTATCCAGGATATCGAAGCTAAGCTGTCCAACGCTCAGGTTATCGACATCACAAAAATGCCAAATAATGGCCGCGTTATCTTTGGCGCGAGTGTGACTGTTTTGAACCTGGATAACGATGAAGAGCAGACTTATCGTATAGTTGGCGACGATGAAGCTGATTTTAAACAGAATCTTATTTCGGTGAATTCACCGATTGCTCGTGGCCTTGTCGGTAAAGAGCAGGATGATGTTGTTGTTATCCGTACGCCGGGTGGCGATGTAGAGTTTGAGATACTTAAAGTGGAATATTTATAATTTCTGCTACGCTTTTTTATAGCGTGGAGTATTGTAAAGAAAGGAAAAAGGCCGCACCGCGGCCTTTTATCAACTAACAGAGCGTGGCATTTTGCACACTCTCTGCTTATTTAGGCAGAGAAATCTTGCGCTCTTTAGACGGGCGATAGAGCACCAGCGTTTTACCGATAACCTGTACATTACAGGCGCCGGTTTCACGCACGATGGCATCTACAATCAAGGTTTTAGTTTCGCGATCTTCAGTTGCGATTTTCACCTTGATTAACTCATGATGTTCGATCGCTTGTTCAATCTCGGCCAGTACCCCTTCGGTCAAACCGTTATTGCCAAGCATGACTACAGGCTTGAGCGGATGTGCAAGACCTTTCAGGTGCTGTTTTTGTTTAGTACTCAGATTCATCGTATTTTTTGCTTACGTTGGGATTGAAAACGGTTCATTCTACCGCCATCTCTACTGTATCGCCAAATCGGCTGTGCTGATAACTCTACAGCCTGCTACTCACGATGAACAAAGTTGGAAAATGAGATGACAGGTAAAAAGCGTTCTGCCAGCTCTGGTCGCTGGCTGCAGGAACACTTTAGCGATAAATATGTAATTCAGGCGCACAAAAAAGGGTTGCGTTCCCGTGCCTGGTTTAAACTTGATGAAATACAGCAAAGTGACAAACTTTTTAAGCCAGGAATGACTATTGTTGATCTTGGTGCGGCTCCTGGAGGCTGGTCACAATACGTTGTGACTCAAATCGGGAACCAAGGGCGAATCATTGCTTGCGATCTTTTACCTATGGATCCTATCGTTGGTGTTGACTTCCTTCAGGGCGATTTTCGTGATGAATTAGTCGTGAAAGCGTTGTTGGATCGTGTTGGTGACAGTAAAGTTCAGGTTGTCATGTCAGATATGGCTCCAAATATGAGCGGGACACCGGCAGTTGATATTCCTAGGGCTATGTATTTAGTAGAACTGGCACTCGAAATGTGTCGTGATGTTCTGGCCCCAGGCGGTAGTTTTTTAGTGAAAGTGTTTCAGGGCGAAGGTTTCGATGAATACCTACGAGAAATTCGCTCCCTGTTTACGACAGTTAAAGTTCGTAAACCGGACTCTTCTCGTGCCCGCTCACGTGAAGTGTACATTGTAGCGACTGGGCGAAAACTGTAGTACCCTGGACGCTGTTTGTTAACACAGTTGTAATATGAGGTTAATCCCTTGAGTGACATGGCGAAAAACCTAATACTCTGGCTGGTCATCGCGGTTGTGCTGATGTCTGTGTTCCAGAGCTTTGGGCCCAGCGAGTCAAACGGCCGTAGGGTGGATTACTCCACTTTCCTGTCTGAAGTGAATCAGGATCAGGTTCGTGAAGCGAGTATCAATGGACGTGAAATCAAAGTTACCAAGAAAGATAGTAACCGATACACGACTTACATCCCCGTTAACGACCCTAAACTGCTTGATAACCTGCTGACCAAAAATGTGAAAGTAGTAGGCGAACCGCCTGAAGAGCCAAGCTTGCTGGCTTCTATTTTCATCTCCTGGTTCCCAATGCTATTGCTAATTGGGGTCTGGATCTTCTTTATGCGTCAAATGCAGGGCGGGGGTGGCAAAGGTGCCATGTCGTTCGGCAAGAGCAAGGCGCGTATGCTCACTGAAGACCAAATTAAGACCACTTTTGCTGACGTTGCAGGTTGTGACGAAGCAAAAGAAGAGGTTGCTGAACTGGTTGAGTACCTTCGTGAGCCAAGCCGTTTCCAGAAACTGGGCGGCAAAATCCCGAAAGGCGTGCTGATGGTTGGCCCTCCGGGTACCGGTAAAACCTTGCTGGCGAAAGCCATTGCAGGCGAAGCGAAAGTACCGTTCTTTACTATCTCCGGTTCTGACTTCGTAGAAATGTTCGTGGGCGTGGGTGCATCCCGTGTTCGTGACATGTTCGAGCAAGCCAAGAAAGCAGCCCCATGTATCATCTTTATCGATGAAATTGACGCCGTAGGCCGTCAGCGTGGCGCGGGTCTGGGTGGTGGTCACGATGAACGTGAACAAACACTGAACCAGATGCTGGTTGAAATGGATGGTTTTGAAGGTAACGAAGGTATCATCGTTATCGCTGCAACCAACCGTCCAGACGTACTTGACCCAGCGTTGCTGCGTCCGGGCCGTTTCGACCGTCAAGTTGTGGTTGGCCTGCCAGATGTGCGTGGTCGTGAGCAAATCCTGAAAGTGCATATGCGCCGTGTGCCGTTGTCTCCAGATATCGATGCAGCAATCATTGCTCGTGGTACACCTGGTTTCTCCGGTGCTGACCTGGCAAACCTGGTCAACGAAGCAGCTCTGTTTGCTGCCCGTGGCAACAAACGTGTCGTTTCGATGGTTGAATTCGAAAAAGCGAAAGACAAAATCATGATGGGTGCAGAACGTCGCTCCATGGTGATGACGGAAGCGCAAAAAGAATCGACCGCATACCACGAAGCAGGTCACGCGATTATCGGTCGTCTGGTTCCGGAACACGATCCAGTGCATAAAGTAACGATCATTCCACGCGGTCGTGCGTTGGGTGTGACGTTCTTCTTGCCGGAAGGTGATGCAATCAGCGCAAGCCGTCAGAAACTGGAAAGCCAGATTTCTACACTGTACGGCGGTCGTCTTGCGGAAGAGATTATTTACGGTGCTGAACATGTTTCTACCGGTGCGTCTAACGACATCAAAGTAGCGACATCGATTGCCCGTAACATGGTTACCCAATGGGGCTTCTCTGAGAAACTCGGTCCGTTGCTGTATGCGGAAGAGGAAGGCGAAGTGTTCCTGGGTCGTTCCGTGGCTAAAGCAAAACATATGTCCGATGAAACTGCGCGTATCATCGATCAGGAAGTGAAGTTGTTGATTGAGCGTAACTATGCTCGCGCACGCCAGCTCCTGAATGAAAATATGGATATTCTTCACACCATGAAAGACGCATTGATGAAGTATGAAACTATAGATGCGCCGCAGATTGATGACCTGATGAACCGTCGCGATGTGCGTCCGCCAGCAGGTTGGGAAGAATCTAACAACGGCAACAACAACTCTGATAACAACGGTACACCACGTGCACCGCGTCCGGTCGATGAACCGCGTACGCCGAATCCTGGAAATACTATGTCAGAGCAGTTGGGCGATAAATAAGTCGTCACTGCCAGATGTTAATGCAGTAATCTATAAAACCCTGGGCTTGTCCCGGGGTTTTTGTTTTTTTGATTCAGTGTCAGTTAATTCAAAGGAATCTCGATGAAACTCACAGCTCAGGGCAGCACGCTTGATCTTTCACATCCGCATATCATGGGGATTTTGAACGTCACGCCAGACTCCTTTTCCGATGGTGGACAACACAATTCGTTAGTGGAAGCCGTAAAACACGCTAACGCGATGATCAATGCTGGTGCGACGATCATTGATATTGGTGGCGAGTCCACACGCCCGGGTGCGGCTGAAGTGAGTGTCGAAGAAGAATTGTCCCGCGTAATTCCTGTTGTTGAAGCCATTGCCCAACGTTTCGAAGTGTGGATTTCCGTCGATACCTCAAAACCTGAAGTGATTCGTGAATCCGCGCGAGTCGGCGCACATATCATCAATGACATCCGTTCATTACAAGAACCCGGTGCGCTGGAAGCCGCTGCTGAAACAGGGCTGCCAGTTTGCCTGATGCATATGCAGGGCGAACCCAAGAATATGCAGCAGGCTCCTCAATACGATGATGTTTTTGCGGATGTGAATCGCTTTTTTATCGACCAAATAGCGCGCTGTGAAGCGGCCGGTATCTCAAAAGAAAAATTGTTACTCGACCCGGGCTTCGGTTTCGGTAAAAATCTCACCCACAATTACCAACTTTTAGCCCGGCTTTCCGAATTCCACCATTTTGGCTTACCGCTGTTGGTGGGGATGTCGCGTAAATCAATGGTTGGCCAACTGCTGAACGTCGGGCCGGATCAACGCCTGAGCGGCAGCCTTGCCTGTGCGGTTATTTCTGCCATGCAAGGGGCGAATATCATTCGAGTTCACGATGTAAAAGAGTCAGTCGAAGCGATGCGCGTGGTGGAAGCCACACTTTCAGCGAAGGAAAAAAAACGCTATGAGTAACCGTAAATATTTTGGCACAGATGGCATTCGCGGTCGTGTAGGCGATTCCCCAATTACTCCTGACTTCGTGCTTAAACTTGGCTGGGCAGCGGGTAAAGTATTAGCGCGCCATGGCTCGCGTAAAATTATTATCGGCAAAGATACGCGCATCTCTGGTTACATGCTGGAATCCGCGCTGGAAGCGGGTCTTGCGGCAGCAGGGCTGTCTGCATCATTTACTGGCCCAATGCCAACACCTGCAGTTGCTTATCTGACGCGTGCTTTCCGCGCAGAAGCCGGGATTGTTATCTCCGCTTCGCATAACCCGTTCTATGATAACGGGATTAAATTCTTCTCCATCGATGGGACTAAATTGCCAGATGAAGTTGAAGAAGCCATCGAAGCGGAAATGGAAAAGGAAATTACCTGCGTAGATTCTGCCGAGTTGGGCAAAGCGAGCCGTATCGTTGATGCTGCTGGCCGTTATATCGAATTCTGCAAAGGCACGTTCCCGAATGAACTGAGCCTGAACGGCCTGAAAATTGTCGTCGATTGCGCCAATGGCGCGACTTACCACATTGCGCCGAATGTACTGCGTGAGTTGGGTGCCACTGTTATTCCTGTAGGTTGTGAGCCAAACGGCGTCAATATCAACGAAAAATGCGGTGCGACTGACGTGCGTATGCTTCAGGAGCGTGTGCTGTCAGAAAAAGCGGATATTGGTATCGCGCTCGATGGTGATGGTGACCGTGTCATCATGGTGGATAACCTGGGCCATAAAGTGGATGGTGACCAGATCCTTTACATCATTGCCCGTGAAGGATTGCGTCAGGGCCAATTGCGCGGTGGTGCTGTCGGTACACTGATGAGCAACATGGGGCTGGAATTGGCGCTCAAACAGCTGGGTATCCCGTTTGCTCGTGCAAAAGTGGGCGACCGCTACGTGCTGGAAAAACTTCAGGAAAAAGGCTGGAGAATCGGTGCTGAAAACTCAGGCCACGTGATTCTGCTTGATAAAACCACTACAGGCGATGGTATTGTTGCTGGTTTGCAAGTACTTACTGCAATGGTGCGTAACCATATGAGCCTCCATGATTTGTGCAGCGGAATGAAATTGTTCCCACAAATTCTGGTTAACGTTCGCTTCACTGCAGGCAGCAGTGATCCACTTGAACATGACTCTGTGAAAAAAGTGACTGCGGAAGTTGAAGAAGCGCTGGGCAATCGTGGCCGCGTGTTGCTGCGCAAGTCAGGCACAGAACCTTTAATCCGTGTCATGGTTGAAGGTGAAGATGAAGCATCGGTCATTGAATACGCCAACCGTATCGCCGATGCCGTAAAAGCCGTTTAAAACGGTTTGCAGTAAATGGATAAAAAGGCGGCACTTGCCGCCTGTTTTCCAGGCGAAAGCCAATGTATTGCTGTTTTTTTCCGCAGTCAGCGAAATGTGAATAAATTGCCCTTGCGCCTATCCCTGGCTTTGGTTAGTATTCTCACCCGCTTCAGTGGGTAAACTTAAACGTATCCGCTTGACTGGTTTGAAGCTTTGGTATGCGGTAATCCCGCAAGGAACAGGTTGATTATGTACGAAGCTCTTTTAGTTGTTTTCCTTATTGTAGCCCTGGGCCTTGTAGGTCTTATCATGCTGCAACAAGGTAAAGGCGCTGATATGGGAGCCTCCTTCGGAGCAGGCGCTTCCGCTACGCTGTTTGGTTCTAACGGTTCTGGTAACTTCATGACCCGTATGACCGCTGTGTTAGCAACGCTGTTCTTTATCATCAGCCTGGTACTGGGTAACCTCAATACCAACAAAACCGATAAAGGAAGTGTGTGGGATAATTTAACTCAGCCAACAAAAACTGAGTCACAGCCAGCGGCACCTACCAAGCCGAGCAGCGATATCCCGCAGTAAGTAGTAAGCTTCAGTACGGTAAGAAATGATTGCCGTACACAAAGTGCCGAGGTGGTGGAATTGGTAGACACGCTACCTTGAGGTGGTAGTGCCCGATTGGGCTTACGGGTTCAAGTCCCGTCCTCGGTACCAAAATATCTGCATTTCTTGCATTTTATGCAATATCGGCGTAATATTTGCCACGTTTTCGGACGCGGGGTGGAGCAGCCTGGTAGCTCGTCGGGCTCATAACCCGAAGGTCGTCGGTTCAAATCCGGCCCCCGCAACCACTTTCCCTGAGAGTTCTTTTTCAAATATACTGTGAACACCAGTTGGTGCCTCGCGAAGAATTTAGAAAAAAATTCTCCTGGATGTTGTCCGGGCCGCAATCGCGGTGTACAGGGTTCAGTTATATAAAGCCTCGATTTATCGGGGTTTTTTGTTATCTGACTGCAGAATAACTGGGCTATATGCCCTTTTTTTATTTCTTGGGGGTGGGCTTGTCCACATTAGAGCAAAAATTAACAGAGATGATTTCAGCACCGGTTGAGGCGCTGGGCTATGAATTAGTCGGAATCGAATTCGTTCGAGGTCGCCAATCTACGCTGCGCATCTATATTGATAGTGAAGCTGGCATCAATGTTGATGATTGTGCTGATGTCAGTCACCAGGTAAGTGCCGTATTGGATGTCGAAGACCCAATCACTGTCGCTTACAACCTGGAAGTTTCCTCACCTGGCCTGGATCGCCCAATGTTCACCGCAGAGCATTACGTTCGCTTTACCGGCGAAGAAGTGAGCATTGTGTTGCGAATGGCTGTGCAAAACCGTCGTAAATGGCAGGGTATTATTAAAGCCGTAGAAGGTGAGATGATCACGGTTACGGTGGAAGGTAAAGATGAAGTGTTCGCGCTGAGCAACATCCAGAAAGCGAACCTGGTACCCCACTTTTAATAGTTTGGATTGAGGTGAAAACCCAGGATGAACAAAGAAATTTTGGCTGTTGTAGAAGCAGTTTCCAACGAAAAATCACTGCCGCGCGAGAAGATTTTCGAAGCGCTGGAAAGTGCATTGGCAACAGCGACCAAGAAAAAATACGAACAAGAGATTGATGTACGCGTTAGCATCGATCGCAAAAGTGGTGACTTTGATACTTTCCGCCGTTGGGTCATTGTAGAAGAAGTTACCCAACCGACGCGTGAAATCACCCTTGATGCAGCTCAATTCGAAGATCCAGAGCTGAATGTTGGCGGATATGTTGAAGATCAGATTGAATCTGTAACTTTCGACCGCATCACTACACAGACTGCAAAACAGGTTATCGTACAAAAAGTACGTGAAGCTGAACGCGCAATGGTAGTTGATCAGTTCCGTGAGCACGAAGGTGAAATCATCACTGGTGTCGTGAAGAAAGTTAACCGCGAAAACATCTCTCTTGATCTCGGTAGCAACGCTGAAGCTGTGATTCTTCGCGAAGATATGCTGCCGCGTGAAAACTTCCGTCCAGGCGACCGTATTCGCGGTGTGCTTTACGCAGTTCGTCCGGAAGCTCGCGGCGCTCAACTGTTTGTTAGCCGTGCCAAGCCTGAAATGCTGATCGAACTGTTCCGCATTGAAGTGCCGGAAATTGGCGAAGAAGTTATTGAAATCAAAGCTGCTGCGCGTGATCCTGGTTCTCGTGCGAAAATCGCCGTGAAAACCAACGATAAGCGTATCGACCCAGTAGGTGCTTGTGTTGGCATGCGCGGTGCGCGTGTTCAGGCTGTTTCTACTGAGCTGGGTGGTGAGCGTATTGATATCGTGCTGTGGGATGATAACCCTGCACAATTTGTTATCAATGCTATGGCCCCAGCAGACGTGGCTTCCATTGTTGTTGACGAAGACAAACATACAATGGACATCGCGGTAGAGGCAGGCAATCTGGCACAAGCGATCGGACGTAACGGTCAGAACGTACGCCTGGCTGCACAGCTAAGTGGCTGGGAACTCAACGTAATGACTGTTGATGACCTGCAAGCCAAACATCAGGCTGAAGCACATGCGGCCATTGATACCTTTACCAAATACCTCGAAATCGACGAGGACTTCGCTACTGTATTGGTCGAAGAAGGTTTCTCCACTCTCGAAGAACTGGCATACGTGCCGATGAAAGAGCTGTTGGAAATTGATGGCCTTGATGAAGATACAGTGGAAGCATTACGTGATCGCGCCAAAAACGCCCTCACCACACTGGCATTGGCGCAGGAAGAAAGCCTGGGCGATAACAAACCTCAAGAGGATCTGCTGAACCTCGAAGGTATGGATCGCAATCTGGCCTTTAAACTCGCTTCACGCGGTGTGAGCTCGCTGGAAGACCTGGCTGAGCAAGGTGTCGACGATCTGTCAGATATTGAAGGTTTGACTAACGAGAAAGCCGGTGAATTGATCATGGCTGCTCGCAATATCTGCTGGTTTGGCGGCGAAGCGTAATAAACTGTAGCAGGAAGGAACAGCATGACAGATGTAACCGTAAAAGCGCTGGCCGCAGAGATTCAGACCTCCGTGGACCGCCTGGTACAGCAATTTGCTGATGCAGGGATCCCTAAGGCTGCTGATGATTCTGTCTCGGCCCAGGAAAAACAGACATTACTGGCGCACCTGAACCGTGAACATGGTTCTGCGCCAGACAAGTTGACATTACAGCGCAAAACGCGCAGTACTTTAAACATTCCAGGTACCGGTGGGAAAAGTAAATCGGTACAAATCGAAGTCCGCAAGAAGCGCACCTTTGTGAAACGTGATCCGCAAGAGACTGAACGTCTTGCCGCGGAAGAACAGGCGCAGCGTGAAGCGGAAGAGCAAGCCCAACGTGAGGCGCAGGAAGCTGCCAATCGTCAGGCGCAAGAAAAAGCTAAACGTGAAGCTGAAGATAAAGCTAAGCGTGAAGCCGCTGATAAAGCGAAACGTGAAGCTGCGGAAAAAGACAAAGTGAGCAATCAACAAGACGATATGACGAAAAGCGCCCAGGCCGACAAAGCCCGCCGCGAAGCAGAAGCCGCTGAACTGAAGCGCGCTGCTGAAGAAGAAGCCCGTCGCAAATTAGAAGAAGACGCCCGCCGTGTAGCTGAAGAGGCCCGTAAAATGGCTGAAGCTAACGCAGGTGTCTGGACGGAAGAAGAGAAAGTGGAAGACGACAAATCTGATTACCATGTCACCACCTCTCAACACGCGCGCCAGGCTGAAGACGAAAACGACCGTGAAGTTGAAGCGGGTCGTACTCGTGCACGTACTGCGACAACTAAAGCACCACGCCAGAAGAAAGGCGGCAAACACGGCGAGTCTAAAGCTGACCGTGAAGAAGCTCGTGCTGCGGTTCGTGGTGGTAAAGGCAAGCGTAAACCAAGTTCACTGCAGCAAGGCTTCAACAAGCCTGTACAAGCAGTTAACCGTGACGTCGTAATTGGCGAAACTGTGACTGTTGCAGAACTGGCTAACAAAATGGCTGTTAAAGGCTCTCAGGTCATCAAAGCGATGATGAAACTGGGCGCTATGGCAACCATTAACCAGGTCATCGACCAGGAAACCGCACAGCTGGTTGCCGAAGAGATGGGCCACAAAGTCATCCTGCGTCGTGAGAACGAGCTGGAAGAAGCGCTGATGAGCGACCGTGACACTGACGCAGTTGCTGAGTCACGTGCGCCGGTTGTTACCATCATGGGTCACGTTGACCACGGTAAAACCTCTCTGCTCGACTACATTCGCTCTACTAAAGTAGCGTCTGGCGAAGCGGGTGGTATTACCCAGCACATCGGTGCGTACCACGTTGAAACTGACAACGGTATGGTTACCTTCCTGGATACCCCGGGCCACGCAGCGTTTACTTCAATGCGTGCTCGTGGTGCTCAGGCAACGGATATCGTTGTTCTGGTTGTTGCCGCAGACGATGGCGTAATGCCACAGACTATCGAAGCTATCCAGCACGCGAAAGCGGCGCAGGTGCCGGTAGTGGTTGCGGTAAACAAAATTGATAAGCCAGAAGCTGATCCAGACCGCGTTAAGCAGGAACTGTCTCAGTACGGCATCATGCCAGAAGAGTGGGGCGGCGAAAGCCAGTTCATCCATGTATCAGCTAAAGCAGGTACAGGTATTGATGAACTGCTGGATGCAATCCTGCTGCAAGCTGAAGTTCTTGAACTGAAAGCAATGCGTGAAGGTATGGCTAGCGGTGTGGTTATCGAATCCTTCCTGGATAAAGGTCGTGGTCCGGTAGCAACTGTTCTGGTTCGTGAAGGTTCTCTGAACAAAGGCGATATCGTTCTTTGTGGCTTCGAATATGGCCGTGTTCGTGCAATGCGTGACGAAATGGGTCGTGAAGTTGCAGAAGCGGGTCCGTCTATTCCTGTTGAAATCCTCGGTCTGTCCGGTGTTCCGGCCGCGGGTGATGAAGTAACGGTTGTTCGTGACGAGAAAAAAGCTCGCGAAGTTGCTCTGTATCGTCAGGGTAAATTCCGTGAAGTTAAACTGGCTCGCCAGCAGAAATCTAAACTGGAAAACATGTTCGCCAACATGACTGAAGGCGAAGTGTCTGAAGTTAACGTTGTGCTGAAAGCTGACGTTCAGGGTTCTGTTGAAGCGATCAGCGATTCACTGCTGAAACTGTCTACTGATGAAGTTAAAGTTAAAATCATCGGTTCAGGCGTGGGCGGTATCACTGAGACTGACGCAACACTGGCTGCTGCTTCTAACGCTATTCTGGTTGGCTTCAACGTACGTGCTGACGCATCTGCTCGCCGTGTCATTGAATCTGAGAGCCTGGATCTGCGTTACTACTCCGTCATCTACCATCTGATTGACGAAGTTAAAGCAGCAATGAGCGGCATGCTGTCTCCGGAACTCAAACAACAGATCCTCGGCCTGGCCGAAGTTCGCGACGTGTTCAAATCACCGAAATTTGGCGCAATCGCAGGTTGTATGGTTACCGAAGGTGTGGTCAAACGTCACAACCCAATCCGTGTACTGCGTGACAACGTTGTTATCTATGAAGGCGAGCTGGAATCCCTGCGCCGCTTCAAAGATGACGCAAACGAAGTTCGTAACGGTATGGAATGTGGTATCGGCGTTAAGAACTACAACGATGTGCGTGTTGGTGACGTGATCGAAGTATTCGAAATCATCGAAATCCAGCGTACCATCGCCTGATATCAGCCGAACAAATAGCTAATATCTTTAGGGGGGCCGAGCGCCCCCCGATTTGTATGGAGAATTTATTATGGCGAAAGAATTTGGTCGCCCACAGCGTGTTTCCCAGGAATTGCAGAAAGAAATCGCAATCATCCTGCAGCGCGAAATTAAAGACCCGCGTCTGGGCATGATGACCACCGTTTCCGGTGTCGAAGTGTCACGCGATCTGGCTTATGCCAAAGTTTTTGTGACGTTCCTGAACGATAAAGACGAGCAAGCTGTTAAAGAAGGCATCAAAGTTCTGCAAGATGCTTCTGGCTACATTCGCTCTTTGTTAGGCAAAGCAATGCGCCTGCGTATCGTGCCTGAACTGACCTTCTTCTACGATAACTCGTTGGTTGAAGGTATGCGCATGTCGAATCTGGTTTCAAACGTCATCAGAAACGATGATGAGCGCCGTGTAAACGATACGGATGACAGCAAGGAGGATTAATGAGTCGTCCTCGTCGTCGTGGTCGTGATATCCACGGAGTACTGTTGTTAGATAAACCTCAGGGCTTATCTTCCAACGATGCGTTGCAGAAAGTTAAGCGTATTTATAATGCCAACCGTGCCGGTCATACCGGAGCGCTTGACCCGCTTGCAACCGGAATGCTGCCGATTTGCCTCGGTGAAGCGACGAAGTTCTCGCGTTATCTGCTGGACTCCGATAAGCGTTACCGTGTTATCGCCCGTCTTGGGCAGCGTACTGATACTTCTGATGCCGATGGCACCGTAGTTCAGGAGCGTCCGGTAACGTTTTCCGAGCAAGAACTGGCTGATGCGCTGGATAGTTTTCGTGGTGAAACACAGCAAGTTCCATCGATGTACTCCGCACTGAAATACCAGGGCAAGCCGCTCTATGAATATGCGCGCCAGGGTATCGAAGTGCCGCGTGAAGCCCGTTCAATCACCGTCTACGAACTGCTGTTTATTCGTCATGAAGGCAATGAACTGGAGCTGGAAATTCACTGTTCTAAAGGGACGTACATCCGAACTATCACCGATGACTTAGGTGAGAAACTCGGTTGCGGCGCTCATGTGACTTTCTTGCGCCGTCTTGCCGTCAGTAAATATCCCGTGGAACGTATGGTGACGCTTGAGCAATTGAACGCATTGCTTGAACAAGCACAGGCGCAAGAAATTGAGCCATCCGTGCTGCTGGATCCACTGCTGATGCCAATGGACAGTCCCGCGTCGGATTTCCCCATCGTGAATTTATTACCTGCTGTTGCGGGTTACTTCAAGAATGGGCAACCGGTGCAAGTTGCTGGTGCACCAGCAGAAGGGCTTGTCCGAGTCACCGAAGGTGATGATGGTAAATTTATCGGCATGGCTGAAATAGACGATGATGGACGCGTTGCGCCTCGCCGTCTGGTTGTAGAGTATCCCGTCTGACCCTTGTAGTTGCCTTGCGATAACAGGTTGCTACAGGTAAAATGGCGCGGCTTAACATTCAAACCTCTGTTTAACAGTGGTGTGAATGTGCACTGGAGTTGCTGAATTAGAGATCGGCACTCTTACTTTTTATCTATAATTTTGGAGTTCAAAATGTCTCTAAGCGTTGAAGCTAAAGCTAAAATCGTTTCTGAGTTTGGTCGTGGTACTAACGACAGCGGTTCTACCGAAGTTCAGGTTGCACTGCTGACTGCACAGATTAACCACCTGCAAGGTCACTTTGCAGAGCACAAAAAAGATCACCACAGCCGTCGTGGTCTGCTGCGTATGGTTTCTCAGCGTCGTAAACTGCTCGACTACCTGAAGCGTAAAGATGTAGCACGTTACACCAGCCTGATCGAGCGTCTGGGTCTGCGTCGCTAAGTCTTGCGAGTTTCAGAAAAAGGGGCCTTTTAAGGCCCCTTTTTTCAACCAGATGGCAGCAATTCTATGGAAACTAATGTATTGTTGCAGTGTGTGATCTTTGTTGCAGAGGTTCGCGCGGCTAATGAGAGGCTTTATCCGCATGGGCGGGTCAGGGTTGTCATTAGTCGCGAGGATGCGATAGGGATCGGGTTAAACGGAGCAAGTGCAATCACCTGCTACCAAAGTTTATTAAGGATATTATTTTGCTAAATCCGATTGTCCGTAAATTCCAATACGGTCAGCATACGGTCACTATTGAGACCGGTATGATGGCTCGCCAGGCTACCGCAGCAGTAATGGTCAGCATGGACGACACTGCTGTATTCGTGACCGTAGTCGGTCAGAAAAAAGCGAAAGCAGGTCAAGACTTCTTCCCACTGACTGTTAACTATCAGGAGCGTACCTACGCTGCTGGTCGTATCCCAGGTAGCTTCTTCCGTCGTGAAGGCCGCCCAAGCGAAGGCGAAACACTGATTGCGCGTCTGATTGACCGCCCAGTGCGTCCGCTGTTCCCAGAAGGTTTCGTGAACGAAGTTCAGGTTATTGCCACTGTTGTTTCCGTGAACCCACAAGTTCACCCAGACATCGTTGCAATGATCGGTGCTTCTGCTGCGCTGAGCCTGTCAGGTATTCCATTCAACGGCCCAATTGGCTCTGCACGCGTAGGTTATATCAATGACCAATACGTTCTGAACCCAACTGCTGACGAACTGAAAACCAGCAAATTGGACCTGATCGTTGCCGGTACCGAAGGTGCTGTGCTGATGGTTGAATCCGAAGCTGAACTGCTGAGCGAAGACCAGATGCTGGGCGCGGTAGTATTTGGCCACGAACAACAGCAAGTTGTTATCCAGAACATCAACTCTCTGGTTGCTGAAGCTGGCAAACCACGCTGGGACTGGCAGCCTGAAGCCGCTAACGAAGCGCTGAACGCGCGCGTTGCTGCTCTTGCTGAAGCTCGCCTGAGCGATGCTTACCGTATTACTGATAAGCAAGAACGCTACGCACAAATCGCTGTTATCAAAACTGAGGTTACTGCAGCTCTGTCTGCAGAAGACGAAACCATTGATGCTGGCGAAGTAAGCGATATTCTGCACGCTATCGAGAAAAGTGTTGTTCGTAGCCGCATTCTGGCTGGTGAACTGCGTATCGATGGCCGTGAAAAAGACATGATCCGTGGTCTGGATGTGCGTACTGGGGTTCTGCCACGTACTCACGGTTCTGCACTGTTCACCCGTGGTGAAACTCAGGCGCTGGTTACAGCAACTCTGGGTACTGCTCGTGATGCACAAAACCTGGACGAGTTGATGGGCGAACGTACCGACAACTTCCTGTTCCACTACAACTTCCCTCCGTACTGCGTAGGCGAAACCGGCATGGTCGGTTCACCGAAGCGTCGTGAGATTGGTCACGGTCGTCTGGCTAAGCGTGGCGTACTGGCTGTTATGCCAGAAGCGGACCGCTTCCCGTACACCGTGCGTGTAGTGTCTGAAATCACTGAATCTAACGGTTCTTCTTCCATGGCTTCCGTATGTGGTGCTTCTTTGGCACTGATGGATGCAGGCGTGCCAATCAAAGCCGCTGTAGCCGGTATTGCGATGGGTCTGGTTAAAGAAGGCGAAAACTTTGTTGTTCTGTCTGACATTCTGGGTGACGAAGATCATCTGGGCGACATGGACTTTAAAGTTGCTGGTAGCCGTGAAGGTATCTCTGCACTGCAGATGGATATCAAAATTGAAGGTATCACCCGCGAAATCATGCAGGTGGCTCTGAACCAGGCTAAAGGTGCGCGTCTGCATATCCTTGGCGTGATGGAACAGGCTATCAACGCACCACGTGGTGACATCTCTGAGTTCGCTCCACGTATTCACACAATCAAAATCAACCCAGACAAGATCAAAGATGTGATCGGTAAGGGTGGTTCTGTGATTCGTGCACTGACCGAAGAAACCGGCACTACCATTGAAATCGAAGACGACGGCACAGTTAAGATTGCTGCGACCGACGGCGACAAAGCGAAATTCGCTATTCGTCGTATCGAAGAGATCACTGCTGAAATCGAAGTGGGCCGTATCTACAACGGTAAAGTCACTCGTATCGTTGATTTCGGTGCATTCGTTGCTATCGGCGGCGGCAAAGAAGGTCTGGTACACATTTCTCAAATCGCTGACAAGCGTGTAGAGAAAGTGACTGACTACCTGCAAATGGGTCAAGAAGTTCCAGTTAAAGTACTGGAAGTTGACCGTCAGGGCCGTGTACGTCTGAGCATCAAAGAAGCAACTGAGCAGTCTCCAGCAGAAAGCGCAGCACCTGCTGCACCAGAAGCTGAGTAAGCGATCCGATTAAGCTCCCCATGGCAACATGGGGAGCTATTTATTACGGGGCAGGGAGTCTCGTTTTAGGGCCGGCGGACAGGACGTCATCCAATATGTTGTCTTCGGGAGTGGGAAATGAAGCCTTTTTTGCGCTGGTGTTTCGTTGCGACAGCTCTCACGCTGGCAGGATGCAGCAACTCTGCCTGGCGTAAAAGCGAAGTCCTGGCGGTGCCATTGCAGCCGACTTTGCAGCAAGAAGTCATTCTTGCACGCATGGAACAGATACTTGCCAGCAGGGCTTTAACCGATGATGAACGCGCACAGCTTTTATATGAGCGCGGAGTGTTGTATGATAGCCTTGGCTTGCGGGCTCTGGCGCGAAATGATTTTTCACAAGCGTTGGCGATCCGCCCCGATATGCCTGAAGTATTCAATTACTTAGGTATATATTTAACGCAGGCAGGCAATTTTGATGCTGCCTATGAAGCGTTTGATTCTGTACTTGAGCTTGATCCAACTTACAACTATGCGCATTTAAATCGCGGTATCGCCCTCTACTACGGTGGTCGTTATCGTTTAGCGCAAGATGATCTGCTAGCGTTTTATCAAGACGATCCCAATGATCCTTTCCGTAGTCTGTGGCTCTACATTGCCGAAAGCAATTTAGATGCAAAGCAGGCTAAAGTGGCGTTACAACAGCGCCTCGATAAATCGGACAAAGAACAATGGGGATGGAACATTGTCGAGTTCTACCTGGGGAACATTAACGAAAAAACGTTAATGGAACGCCTCGAGGCGGACGCAACGGATAACACCTCGCTCGCTGAGCATCTCAGTGAAACCAACTTCTATTTAGGTAAGTACTACCTAAGTCTGGGGGAAAAGGACAGCGCCACGGCACTGTTCAAGTTAGCGGTCGCTAACAACGTACACAACTACGTTGAGCATCGTTATGCATTGTTGGAATTAGCGCTCTTGGGCCAGGAGCAAGATGACCTGGCAGAATCGGACCAGCAATAGCTGACGAACATCGATCAGCCCATAAACTTTTTAATTAAAGTCATCACCTTAACGGGTGAGGGCGTTTTTGTTCGTTAATCAACCAAATTTGAGCCGGTTCACACTTTTCAATGAAAATTGCAGGTCAATTTCACGATGAGTTATGTAGACTGGCCGCCATCTACGAGGCACGTGTACTACATGACTGATATCATCGAGACTACTACTATCGAAACTACTTTTACCGACCTGGGTCTTAACGACTCCATCCTTAAAGCCCTGAACGATCTGGGTTACGAAAAACCATCTCCAATCCAGGCAGAGTGTATTCCACAACTGCTGGCTGGCCGCGATGTACTGGGTATGGCCCAGACAGGTAGCGGCAAAACTGCAGCGTTCTCTTTACCACTGCTGCACAACCTTGATCCAGAGCTGAAAGCACCACAAATCCTGGTGCTGGCACCGACCCGCGAACTGGCGGTTCAGGTTGCTGAAGCCATGACGGATTTCTCTAAACATATGCACGGCGTAAACGTTGTGGCCCTTTACGGTGGCCAGCGTTATGACGTGCAGCTGCGCGCCCTGCGTCAGGGACCACAGATCGTTGTTGGTACCCCAGGCCGCCTGCTTGACCACTTAAAGCGCGGTACGCTGAACCTGTCCAGCCTGAAAGGTCTGGTACTGGACGAAGCTGATGAAATGCTGCGTATGGGCTTCATCGAAGACGTTGAAACCATCATGGCTCAGATCCCAGAAGGTCATCAGACCGCTCTGTTCTCTGCAACTATGCCAGAAGCGATTCGTCGTATTACTCGTCGCTTCATGAAAGATCCGCAGGAAGTGCGCATTCAATCAAGCGTGACTACACGTCCGGACATCAGCCAGAGCTACTGGACTGTGCACGGTATGCGTAAAAACGAAGCGCTGGTTCGTTTCCTTGAGTCTGAAGATTTTGATGCGGCGATCATCTTCGTTCGTACCAAAAACGCAACTCTGGAAGTGGCTGAAGCTCTGGAACAAAGCGGTTACAACAGTGCTGCACTGAACGGCGACATGAACCAGGCACTGCGTGAGCAAACTCTGGAGCGTCTGAAAGATGGTCGTCTGGACATCCTGATTGCAACCGACGTTGCGGCTCGTGGCCTGGACGTTGAGCGTATCAGCCTGGTTGTTAACTACGACATCCCGATGGACTCAGAATCTTACGTTCACCGTATCGGTCGTACCGGTCGTGCGGGGCGTGCTGGCCGTGCTCTGCTGTTCGTTGAGAACCGTGAGCGTCGTCTGCTGCGCAACATCGAACGCACCATGAAGCTGACTATTCCTGAAGTAGAGCTGCCAAACCGTGAACTGCTGAGCGAGCGCCGTCTGGCCAAGTTCGCAGCTAAAGTTCAGCAGCAACTGGAAAGCAGCGATCTGGATCTGTACCGTGGCCTACTGGCAAAAATTCAGCCTGTTGCTGATGAAGAGCTGGACATGGAAACACTGGCTGCAGCACTGCTGAAAATGGCACAGGGCGAACGTCCTCTGATCCTGCCACCAGATGCGCCAATGCGTCCTAAGCGTGAATTCCGTGAGCGTGATGAGCGTTTCGAACGTTCAGACCGTGCTCCACGTGGTGACCGCGGCGATCGTGCTCCGCGCGGTGACCGTCCAGAGCGTTCAGCTTCAGATCGTCCACAGCGTGATGGCGATGCACCACGTCGTGAACGTCGTGATGTTGGCGATATGGAACTGTACCGCATTGAAGTTGGCCGTGATGATGGTGTTGAAGTTCGTCATATCGTTGGCGCTATCGCTAACGAAGGTGATATCAGCAGCCGTTACATCGGTAACATCAAACTGTTCGGTACTCACTCTACTATCGAACTGCCAAAAGGCATGCCGGGCGAAATCCTGCAGCACTTTACCCGTACTCGTATTCTGAACAAACCAATGAATATGCAGTTGATGGGTGATGCGCAACCTCGTACTGACCGTGGCGGCGAACGTCGTGGCGGCGGTGCTGGTCGTGGTTTCGGTGGCGCTGGTGGTGAACGTCGTGAAGGCGGTCGCGGTCCACGTCGTGATGGCCCAGCGGGTGCTGGTGCTCCACGTAGCTTCAGCGGCGAACGTCGTGAAGGCGGTCGTGGCCCACGTCGTGAAGATGGCGCAGCTCCAGCTCGTCGTCGTACTACCGAAGCTTAATTAGCAGAAGTTTATGCCTGCTGCTCGTCAGCAGGCAGTGATAAAAATCCTGGTTATTGAAACCGGGATTTTTTTTATCCAAATTGTACTCATGTACTGGTACAATGTTGCGCAGCAAACCTGTCGCTTCGACAGTCGTTCATTGTTTCAGGAATTCGTATGACAACCTTATCGACCACCCAGGCCTCGCCGTCAATTTTCGGCGGTATCATGATTATTGGCGGCACAATAATTGGCGCAGGCATGTTCTCCCTGCCAGTGGTCATGTCTGGCGCGTGGTTCTTCTGGTCGTTAGCAGCACTGGTTGTGACCTGGTTTTGTATGTTGCATTCCGGTTTGATGATCCTTGAAGCCAACCTAAATTACCGGGTGGGTTCAAGTTTCGATACCGTGACCAAAGACTTATTGGGTAAAGGCTGGAATCTGATTAACGGTCTGTCCATCGCGTTTGTGCTGTATATCCTGACTTACGCCTATATTTCGGCGAGCGGTTCAATTATCCACCACACGCTTGGCAAAATGTCGGTCGATTTCCCCGCGAGATTTGCCGGGCTGATTTTTGCCTTTGTCGTCGCCTTTATTGTCTGGTTGAGCACGCGTGCGGTTAGCCGCATGACGACGATTGTGCTCGGCGCAAAAATTCTTACCTTCTTTATGACGTTTGGCGGCCTGATGTGGCACGTCGAACCGGCAACGCTGCTGGATAGCAAAGCTATAAATCCAAGTTATCTACCGTACTTATTCATGACGCTGCCTTTCTGTCTGGCATCGTTTGGTTACCACGGCAACGTGCCGAGCCTGATGAAGTATTACGGCAAAGATCCGCAAACCATTAAACGCTGCCTGATTTGGGGCACGCTGATGGCGCTGGTGCTGTATGTCATCTGGTTGGTTGGCAGCATGGGGAATATTCCTCGCCCAGACTTTATTGCCATAGCGGATAAAGGCGGCAATATAGATGTGCTGGTCGGGGCATTAAGCGGTGTGTTGAACAGTCGTGCGCTGGATTTGCTGCTGATTGTTTTCTCTAACTTCGCCGTTGCGAGTTCCTTCCTGGGCGTGACGTTAGGATTATTCGATTATCTGGCTGACTTGTTTAAGTTTGACGATTCACCGATTGGCCGTCTGAAAACCGCGCTGGTAACATTCATCCCACCAATGTTAGGCGGTGTTATCTGGCCTGATGGTTTTATCTACGCGATTGGTTTTGCCGGGCTGGCAGCGACTATCTGGGCAGCGATTGTCCCGGCGCTTCTGGCAAAAGCTTCGCGCAAAAAGTTTGGTAGTCCGATTTACCGGGTATGGGGCGGGAATAAAATGATCGTGCTGATACTTATCTTCGGTGTGACTAACGCGGCAATTCATATCCTTTCAAGCTTCGATTTACTGCCGGTTTACCATTAATTTGTCGCCTTTCAACCCTCTCCCTTCAGGGAGAGGGTTGGGTTAAGTTACTCCTGCAAACTCTCGTACACATCCATCGCCAAATCAAATGAATGCAATCGCGCTTCGGTATCAAAGATTTGCCCGTTGACCATAATTTCATCCGCCTGCGTTTCTCGCAGCAGTGAAATTAATCCGTGGCGCACTTTTGCTTTATCACCCACCAGCGACATGCTCAGCGCCTGCTGCACGCCATATTTCTCAGCCGGGTTCCAGAAGTTATCCATATTTTCAATTGGCGGCGGTAGTTGGCCGGTTTCACCGCGACGTAATTTAACGAATGCCTGCTGCATGGAGGTGAACAGGAATTCGGCATCACGGTTGCTGTCGGCAGCGACGATATTAATGCACACCATCGCATACGGTTTTTCCAGGCGTGCAGAAGGTTTGAACTGGGCGCGATAAAGCTGTAATGCCTGGAATAACATATCCGGCGCAAAGTGCGAGGCAAAGGCGAACGGCAACCCAAGCTGTGCAGCAAGTTGCGCGCTATACAGGCTCGAACCTAACAGCCAGACGGGAATTTTCGTGTTGTAACCAGGAACCGGGCGCACCGCCGGGTTTGGATCGGTTGCGTCAAACCATGAAACCAGTTCACTGACATCGCGCGGGAAGTTGTCGATATCGCCACTCATATGGCGACGAAGCGCCATCATCGTGCGTTGGTCACTTCCCGGCGCGCGACCTAACCCTAAATCAATGCGTCCGGGATAGAGCGTTTCAAGTGTGCCAAACTGTTCGGCAATCACTAACGGTGAATGGTTCGGCAGCATCACGCCACCAGAACCGAGGCGTAATGTTTCAGTATTTGCCGCAAGATAACCAATCAACACCGACGTTGCCGCGCTGGCAATCCCGGTCATGTTGTGGTGCTCAGCCAGCCAATAGCGGTGGTAGCCACGCTTTTCGGCCAGGCGAGCTAAATCTAAAGAACGATGGAATGCATCACGAGGCGCAGAACCTTGTGGAATCGGGGCTAAATCGAGTAGAGAGAACGGGACTGAAGTCATAACGGCTCACTTTGTTTTCTGCTGATTACTTTTCAGTATTACGCAAAATCATCAACAATTAAGTAACAAAGTGAGCCTTTTCTCAGCTCTGAGTCATCAGCTCTAAGCCAGCAACGCGTCGCCAGTAACCATTACAATCGCTTTGCTGCACCAGTGACAACGGTGCATTACCGTTTTCATTTTTGCGGAAAGCTTCCAGAACGCGCAAAGTTTCCATGCCCATCGGCGACAAACGCACCATATCGACCAGGCCTTTCATTGACGCCAGTTCGTTACCGAGGTTGTAAACATAGCCGCTCATGGTCTGAATGCCGTTAAGCACAAACACTTGCTGATTTTCCTGCGACAGCATATTGCGCCCGACAGGATATTTAATGCAGCAGGTCTCGCATTCATCTTTTGGCTTGTCTTCGGAGCGTGCGGTAAAGCAGCGCGCAGAATAGGCCAGCGGCAAATGACCGTAACTGAGGACTTCTACTTCAAATTTATTGCGAATGCCCAATTCGTCACACTGAGTCAGCATGTTCGCCAGCCAGTCGCGCGACAGCTCAACCGGCATACACCAGCGAATCATGCCTTGCTTGAGCAACAAACGCAGCGTCACCGCGTTATAGCAGTTGAGTGCATGACCCGCGACAAACGGCAGCTTGCGCTCTGCCGCCATATTCACCGCACCCAAATCGTTAGCTTCAATCAGGAAATCGCCATTCTCAACATATCGTTTTAGCTCGTTGAGTTCGGACGGAGCCTGAACCAGCGCGAGGGTGGAAAGCACCACTTGCTTGCCCTGGCCTGCCAGGCTTTTTGCCATATCGAGCCAGTCGCCAGTTTTGGTGGCGCGGCGCTTGCTGCACACTGACTCGCCAAGATAGATAGTTTCAGCGCTGCTGTTTGCGGCGGCCTGATAAAACTTTTCCAGCGTCTCTTTTGGCCAGTAGTAAAGTACCGGCCCTAATGAATATTTCATGGGGTTTCCTACTGCCATTTACGGTGATAGGCACCGAGAGTGGTTTGCGTGCCTTCGGCCATTTCGCCCAGCGCTTCCATCCATGCTGGTTGCGCACGGTAGTTTTCCGGGTCAGCCATACAACGGTCGATGGCCTGACGCCACACTTTGGCCACCTGGGTGACATACGCCGGGCTGCGTTGGCGGCCTTCAATTTTCACCGAGGCAATATTCGCCGCCAGCAACTCGGGCAGCAGCTCAAGCGTGTTCAGGCTGGTTGGCTCTTCAAGCGCGTGATATTTCTGGTCATCGACCAGATAGCGCCCTTTACACAGCGTCGGATAACCGGCGTTTTCACCGTCCTGATAACGGTCAATCAGCACATCATTTAGACGGGATTCAAGCCCTTGCGGCGTTTGCTGCCAGCGAACAAAACGCGCAGGTGAACAAGCGCCTACCGTATTCGGTGATTCACCGGTCAGATAGGAAGAGAGATAACAACGCCCTTCAGCCATAATGCACAGGCTACCGAAAGCAAATACTTCCAGCGGCACTGGAGTCACCCGAGCTAACTGTTTCACCTGGTGAATGGATAACACGCGCGGTAGCACCACTCGTGCCACGTCAAAGTTGCGATGATAAAAGCGCACGGCTTCTTCATTGGTTGCGGAGGCCTGTACCGAAACATGGCGCTCAATATGCGGATAACGCTCTGCTGCGTACTCAAGCATCGCCAGATCGGCGAGAATTAAAGCATCGGCTCCGAGTTGCGCTGCCATATCCACTGCTCTTTGCCAGCGCACGTAGCCGTCCGGGTGCGCAAACGTATTAATAGCGATGTGTAGTTTACGGCCATGTTGATGCACGTAACTCACCGCTTCTTGCAGTTTCTTCTCCGTGAAATTCAGTCCAGCAAAATGGCGGGCGTTGGTGTCATCTTTCAGGCCAATGTAAACCGCATCGGCACCATTATCGATGGCCGCTTTCAACGCCGGTAAGTTTCCGGCTGGGCAAAGCAACTCCATAATTTATCCTGAATCATTGGGTAACCTGTCAGGTGACCCATGCAGCCCAGGGCGAGGGCCACAAAATTGTTAACGAACTGGGATTTTAGTTAACCCGTCCACGACAAATTTTGATTTAAGGCAGTTAATGGCGTATTGATGACATCAATATAGTGCTATCGATAACCCGCGTAATTGTTGATTTGCACCGCTACGGAGAATGGCTGGTGTGGCAAAATAGCGTTCAAATTTCTCAAGGAGTAAAGCTCGTGTTGGATAAATTGCGTTCACGTCTGGTCCATTTTGGCCCGTCACTGTTAAGAACACCGGTTAAACTGACTCCCTTTGCTCTGAAGCGCCAGGTACTTGAACAGGTTCTGGGCTGGCAGTTTCGTCAGGCAATGGAAGAGGGTGAACTCGAGTTTCTTGAGGATCGCTGGTTAAGCATTGAAGTTCGCGATCTCGGTCTAAAATGGTTTACTTCGGTGCAGGATAATAAGCTGGTGGTTCGTGAAGACGCTCCGGCAGATGTTAGTTTCAGCGCCTCGGCCAACGATCTGCTGATGATCGCCGCACGTAAACAAGATCCTGACACCCTGTTTTTCCAGCGTCGCCTGGTTATTGAAGGTGATACAGAGCTGGGTTTGTACGTCAAAAATTTAATGGATGCCATTGAGCTGGATGCGATGCCAAAACCTTTACGCATACTGCTGCTGCAACTGGCTGATTTTGTCGAAGCAGGTATGAAACACAAGCCTGTTCCAGAAAGTAACTCGGTAGGTGAGCCATGCTGATTCGTGTAGAAATACCTATTGATGCTCCAGGCATCGACGCTTTACTTCGTCGTTCTTTTAACGGCAACGGCGAAGCAGATTTAGTGAAAGATTTACGAGAAGACGGCTTGTTAACGCTGGGCGTAGTAGCGACTGATGACGAAGGTCAAGTCGTCGGTTATGCGGCCTTTAGCCCGGTCGCCGTCGAAGGTGAAGAACTTCAGTGGGTTGGGCTGGCACCGCTGGCGGTTGACGAAGCTTACCGTGGTCAGGGTCTGGCGAAGCAACTGGTCTATGAAGGGTTGGATTCATTGAATGAATTTGGCTACGCAGCCGTTGTTACGTTAGGCGAACCGGCCCTATACGGGCGCTTCGGTTTTGTTCCTGCCGCACAGTTCGATTTGCGTTGTGCCTGGCCGGAAACCGAAGCCTATTTCCTGATTCATCCACTGGCTGATGACGCGCTTAATGGCGTTTCGGGGCTGGTTGAGTATCACGAACACTTCAATCGAGAGTTTTAATCTCGGTACTCTTTTGAAGGCCTGCGAGCAGGTCTTCAAAAGACAAAATGCCTGCCACTAATCTCTCTTTCTGAGTCTTAGTCAGCTGCTTAATCCGGTATTCCAGGCGCAATGCGCTCGAACGATCGCCGACCAGATGGCTGAATGCCAGCGTCAATTCACCTTTTCCGCGTAACGCTTTCGCCCCTTTTCCAGCCTGATGCTGCAAGAAACGGCGCTCCACATCGGTGGTAATGCCCGTGTATAAACGGTTATCGAGAGTTCGGACTAAATAGAGATACCAGGGAGACATAGGTCAGGCGCATAATTAACGTTTTCCGCAGAATATCACTCTTCAGGTTGCCCATGGAAACTCTCAATGCCATCAGTCGTTGGCTGAACAAGCAGCATGTACTGACTTACTGCGCAGGCAGTCAGGGCGATTTATGGTGCGCCAATGCGTTCTATTTATTCGATGAGCCGCGCGTGGCTTTCTATCTGTTAAGCGAAACTCACACCCGTCACGGCGAGATCATTGGCAAACAGGCCAATGTCGCCGGAACCGTGAACGGCCAGCCCAAAACGGTTGCGCTGATTCGTGGCGTCCAGTTCCGGGGTGAAATCACCCTCGTTGAAGAAGACGATGCGGCACACATTCGCAATCGTTACTGCAAACGCTTCCCGGTGGCAAAAGTGATGAAAGCCCCGGTCTGGGAAATTCGTATCGATGAGCTGAAAATGACCGACAACACGCTCGGTTTTGGGAAAAAACTCCACTGGCTACGGGAAGACACTAAACTTGGTGAATAAGTGAAAGGAGATCTTATGAGCCGTGTTTTGATTACAGGAGCCACAGGCCTGATTGGCGGGCACCTCTTAAGCATGCTGATTGATGAGCCGCAAGTTAGCCACATCGTTGCCGCAACGCGGCGACCGATAACCCCAATGAACAAAGTCACCAATCCGCATGATCCGCAACTTAGCGATGCGCTCACCCAATTAACTGAGCCGGTGGATGTCGTTTTTTGCTGCCTTGGCACCACGATGCGCGAAGCAGGAAGCAAAGAAGCTTTTGTGCTGGCGGATTACACGCTGGTGGTCGATACCGCAATCACCGGCCTGCGCCTTGGCGCGAAGCATATGCTGGTGGTCAGCGCGATTGGTGCTAACAGCAAATCGCTGTTTTTCTACAATCGTGTGAAAGGTGAAATGGAAGAAGCGTTGATCGCGCAAGACTGGCCGCGCTTAACCATCGCGCGCCCGTCGATGTTGCTAGGGCACCGCGAATCACAACGCCTTAATGAATCGCTTTTCGCACCGTTTTTTAAAATCATGCCCGGCAAATGGAAGTCAATCGAAGCGAGGGATGTGGCAAAAGCGATGCTGCATGAAGCGCTGTTACCATCGCGTGAAGGCGTGAATATTCTGGATTCACGCCAGTTACGGGAAATGGCGACCTAGACGCCGTTATGTGTTTTCCTCACCCATCTGTCTTTCGAAAGCCTGACGCACTAATCCCATCACGTAAGGCAGTTGGTCGAGAGAGGAAAGCCCAATTTCTACATCCCCATTTCCCCAGCGGCCAACATTCGTGACATCTTTAGCCAAACCTTTCGGGTCTGAAAGCTCATAAAAAGGCATATTCAGGGACAATCTGAGCCGACTTTTTTGTGGAACAACATCGACGAAATTGGTTTCTGCCTTGTAAGCCACATAGAGTTTGGTGAACTCTTCAGTGACTCCTTCATCGATCTCCAGCACCTGCTGGCGGAACACATCGAAAATTTCCCGCATTGGAGAATGGTTTGATAAATGTGGATGATCGGCAAGGCTCCAGGCAGCGTTGTCAGGCCGTTTTTCAGCATAGCTAACAAGAGTCTCGCTCGGTAGATTCGGAGCCTGCCATACTTCGACTGCCTTTTGTGCCAACATTTGTGCGCGGCCCACAATCCCTTGTTCATCCCAATGCTCCAAACTTCCCAGACCTTGATTCAGCCGTAACGGGCTCTCTTTAAATCCACCTTTCATGTCACGCTTATCACTAAACACACGGTTACTATATTCTGAGTTATAGCCCGTTAAAGTCAGATTCCCGAGCGTATGCAGGTACGAATCATGAGTTTGTTTCCACGCTGGCCCTAAGTCTTTCTGCCAGGCGGAGGATAGAGGTCGCTGCTGCGGCATAATATGTTCAATCGTATATTCATCCACTGAGATACGTTCTTTACGTCCCTCATTTTCTAAACGGCGCAGCCAATAACTTCGGTTACGGAAGTTATAAAGATCGCGTTTTTTAATTTCACGTTTAAATTCTTCATCATCCGGGAAGCGGCGATAGGAGGGCAATGCTTGCAAATAAGCCTGAATGCTTTCCAGGTAAGTATTTTTATTGATCGATTTCTTAATCGTCGCGAAAGTTTTGTTCAGGGAGTTGGTCGGGATTGCGCAGACCGCACGGCGAAAAACGTAAGATTCAATCAACCTTATCGCAGCCAAAAAATCGGCTACCGACAAATCATCGTGCTGATAATCATGATAAAGCTCTAATAAAAAGGGATAAGCCACATCCACTTTTAGCTCTCGCAAGTCTCTAAAACCTAATGAAAGCTGCTTATCTGGTTCTTTATCCAGCGCCATTGCGCAGTAATAACAAGCATACGTCTGGATATCTTTGAGAAGCTTATCAACGCCATCAGCATGATTTTGCGGCTCACGAGCATAGGCTTTAAACGCTTCGTAAACATCATCAATTCGCGGAATATTGCCGGTTTTTCCTGTTAAATAATGGCGCATAAAACCATCAAACTGGGCGTTATAGCCTTCCTGCCCGAAGGCCATTTCCATGGGGCGCCAGTAGTCTTCGTACAACTTTGTTTGATGGCCTGGCTCAAGCCCCATCAAGATAAAATTACGTATAAGATCGGCCTGACTCAGGGCTTTGCCCGTGGAGTTCATGCTCTCAAATATCAGTTGCGGATTATCCTGCCCACGGCTCAGCGCCACATCCACGATTAATAGTTTCGCTAACCCTTTACAGACAAGCAGTAAATCTTCTGGAATTTTACTGAGCTTTTCATCGAAGAAATCAAAATTTTCTTTCAGACGCAGGGAGTGGTTTTCAGGCCATTGCTTTTGCCTGAGCAATGCCAATAAAGACTCTTTATCTGTTTGAGTCAGAAGAAGTTTAAAGCCACGTTCTCCCTCTTCCAGATCGTTAAGCAAATAATAATGGCGTAACTTGCGAGCAGAAAATCCTTCTAAAGGTTCGCTATCGCCGAGGTGTCGGCACAATGCTTCAATAATCAATGTTGCGGTAGTCAGACGCTGTTGACCGTCAATAACAAGCAGAGCCGACTGGCTGCTTACCTGATACAGCCCTTGCTCGATATATACCACCGACCCAATAAAATGTGCCTGGATATCTTCTCGCTGACCCGCGCGAATAATGTCATCCCAGAGTTGTTGGCACTGAGTAATCGTCCAGGAATAATTGCGTTGGTAAATAGGAATAACAAACTGGGGAGATTTCTTCAGAAAATCAAACAGGCGAGCTTCCGTCGCTTTCATAGCGCATCCTTAGCTAAGCCACAAAAGGGAGATGTTTTGCCAATCGCAGCATGATTAATAATAAAAAACTGATGTTATTTTAGCGCTAAGGAATGTGAAAAAGAGGCTGTTACATCAATGATTTGCTGTGGAAGGATGAGCTATTAGTGCGTTACGGCCAATAAAACGGGGAAGTTTTATTGGTCGTAACTTATTGTTTTACCGCAAATGATGCACAACCTGGTTGCTACTACCACGCCAGACCAGCGCCGGGTCTTTCAAATCTTGCACGAACTTGCCGTCGATTAGCACATTGATTAAATCAACCACTTCACGTTGAGCTTCGATCAATTCATCAATTTTATAACCCGTCCACAGCCAGATATCTTTGCCGGGACATTCCGCTTTCACTCGCTTCACCAGCTTCAGCACATCAGCCACGTTTTGCGGATGCAGCGGATCGCCGCCCGAAAGCGACAAACCCTGGCGGCGAATGCGAGTGTCATTCAGATCGGCAATAATCCGGTCTTCCATCTCCAGGGTGAATGCCATACCGGAATTTACCCGCCAGGTGCTTTTGTTGTAGCACCCGGGGCATTCATGCACGCAGCCGGAAACAAACAGCGTGCAGCGTGTTCCCGGTCCGTTAACGATGTCGACCGGGTAGTATTGGTGAATGTTCATTTTCGCTTCTCACTTGACACCATAGCTGCGTTAGCTGCTCTCAATCACCCAGGTCACTGACTTTAGTCAGCTCCCTGGGATTCTTCGTTTGCCGCCTTGCTCTGATGTCAATTGCTTTGCGAAACGCCTAACTGCCCGTTACCCAAATGCTTAACGCGACGCTTTACTTCTTCCTGCTTACCAGCGTTAAACGGACGTGCGTCCGGGCTGCCGAGATAACCGCAAACTCGGCGCGTGACAGACACGCGAGCGGCATCGTGGTTGCCACATTTCGGGCAGGTGAAGCCTTTGCTGGTGCATTCAAACTCACCGGTAAAGCCGCACTCGTAGCACTCATCGATTGGCGTGTTGGTGCCGTAATACGGAACGTGTTTGTAGCTGTAATCCCAGACATCTTCCAGCGCTTGCAGGTTGTGCTGAATGTTTGGATATTCGCCATAACAGATGAAACCGCCGTTCGCGACCGGTGGATACGGCGCTTCAAAGTCGATTTTGTCGTATGGATTTACTTTCTTTTCAACGTCTAAGTGGAAGCTGTTGGTGTAATAACCTTTGTCCGTCACGCCCGGAACCACGCCAAATTCGGCGGTATCGAGACGGCAGAAGCGGTCACACAAGTTCTCACTCGGCGTGCTGTAAAGGCTGAAACCGTAGCCAGTTTCGTCCTTCCATGTATCGGTTGCCTGACGCAGACGTTCAACAATCGCCACCGCTTTTGCACGCAGTTGTTCGCTGTCGTAAACGTGTTGATTGCCAAACAGCGCGTTCACCGTTTCGTGGATGCCGATGTAGCCCAGGGAAATCGACGCGCGGCCATTTTTGAAAATCTCAGAAACGTCATCGTCCGCTTTAAGGCGCACACCGCAAGCCCCTTCCATATACAGGATTGGTGCAACGCGAGCTTTCACTCCTTCGAGGCGTGCAATACGTGTCATCAACGCCTTGTATGCCAGCTCCAGGCGCTCATCAAGCAACTTCCAGAAAGCGACTTCATCGCCTTTCGCTTCCAGCGCAATACGCGGCAGGTTCAGGCTGATTACGCCAATATTGTTACGCCCGTCGTGAATCTGCTCGCCGTTTTCTTCATACACACCGAGGAAACTACGGCAGCCCATTGGCGTTTTGAACGAGCCGGTCACTTTCACAACCTGGTCGTAGTTCAGGATGTCCGGATACATGCGCTTGCTGGCACACTCCAGAGCAAGCTGTTTAATGTCGTAGTTGGCATCGCCCGCTTTGTGGTTCAGGCCATCTTTAATAGCGAAAACCAGTTTTGGGAACACGGCAGTTTTGCGATTTTTGCCCAGACCTGCAATGCGGTTGCGCAGGATAGAAGTCTGAATCAGACGCGATTCCCAGCTGGTTCCGAGGCCAAATCCAAACGTCACAAACGGCGTCTGACCATTAGCGGTATGCAGCGTGTTCACTTCATATTCCAGCGACTGGAAAGCGTCGTAACACTCTTTTTCGGTACGAGAAAGCGCATAGCCTTCGGCATCTGGGATCTGCCAATCTTCTGCGGTTTCACGATGTTTTTCGAAGCTGGCGGTCACAAACGGTGCCAGCACTTCATCAATGCGGTTAATGGTGGTGCCGCCGTAAATATGGCTGGCAACCTGGGCGATGATTTGCGCGGTGACGGCGGTCGCTGTAGAGATGGATTTTGGTGGCTCAATCTCCGCGTTACCCATTTTAAAGCCGTGCGTCAGCATGCCTTTGAGGTCAATCAGCATGCAGTTAAACATCGGGAAGAACGGCGAGTAATCGAGGTCGTGATAGTGAATATCGCCACGCTCGTGCGCCAGCACCACATCACGCGGCAACAAGTGCTGCGAGGCATAGTGTTTCGCCACAATACCGGCTAAAAGATCGCGCTGAGTCGGGATAACTTTGCTGTCTTTATTGGCGTTTTCATTGAGCAAAGCGGAGTTTGTTTGTTCCACCAGACCGCGGATTTCCTGATTCAGGCGGCCACGTTTTTCGCGTTCGATATCACGGTCATGGCGATATTCGATGTAAGCGCGCGCTAGCTGCTTGTAGTCACCCGCCATCAACTGGTTTTCAACGGCGGTCTGGATTTCGCCAATATCAACCTGGCTGCGGCCTTCCATCTGCACACGCACAATGTCTGCGACGGTGGCGCAATAGTCTGCGTCATCGACTCCCGCTGCTTTAGCTGCACGAAGAATAGCTTCTTTAATGCGCTCTGAAGTGAAAGGTACTTTGCACCCGTCTCTTTTCATCACATGCGGTGTCATGATCTCTCCATCTAAAAAAAGGTTATCCACAAAGGGATGTCATTGTCAGCAAGCCGGGTATTGCTCGCATTGCCATAGGCTTTCTGTTTTTGCCCCTGCTTTTATCCACAGATAATCCCCAGAAGTGTCTGTGGTTCTTGTTGCTATAATAGTCGATAAATACAAGATGTAGGGGCGGGGTGCATTTTAAGGTCTATATGTAGTGATTTGCATCAAACATGTTTGCGATTTTATTGATGCAGGACAAGGTAAATCGGGTGGTGCAGGAGGGAGAAGGGGGACCCGAATGAGTAAATTTTCAAAGTGTGCCTTTCGGACATATAGTCACCAATCCCTCTTGTCATAACTCTGTACGCTTTCCTATTTCTGGTTATGTGACATTCGTCACGGTCACTCCTTCGTTCCCAATTTATCTTTCACATCCAATATATTATTGATTTCATTGTATTTATATTCGTGATGGTTGTGCTCAAGCCATACGTTCTGGTCAATAATTCCACGGACAGGAAAGGACTTCCATCATGGCTTCAGATGGCACCCGCTTTATCTTCAACGCTGGCCGCACACCGGCTGAAACCTTCGCTGTGGTGGGCTTTACCCTCAAACAGTCCCTTTCTTCCCTGTTTCGTCTGGATATCACCGTCGCCTGCAACGACCCGGCGATTGGCTTTAAACAGGTACTCGACGAAATGGCCACGCTCACCATCTGGCAGGGGGAAACGCTCCAGCGCCGGGTGCGCGGCATCGTGACGTTCTGCGAACAGGGCGACACCGGCAAACACCAGACGCTGTACACCATGACCGTCCACCCCGAGTTCTGGCGCAGTTCACAACGTCAGAACTGCCGCAGCTTTCAGAACTACGACATCGCGTACATTTTTGCGAAGCTGCTTAAAGAGATGGATATCCGTACTCACGACACCCTGTTCCGCCGCCCGCATCCTGAGCGTGAATTCTGTGTGCAGTTTATGGAAACGGACTATGAATTTATCTCCCGACTGGCGGCAGAAGAGGGACTATTCTTCTTTGAGGAGGAATATCTTAAAGAGAACGCCCAGAAACTGACGTTTGCCGATGACAGCTCGGTCCTGCGGAGTCTGGGTTCACTGCCCTATAACCCGAACGCCGCCTCAGAATCCTCCACCTACTGCATCAATACCTTCCGCCGCAGCGCACAAATCCGCCCGGCGCAGGTCACCACCCAGGATTACACCTTCACCGCCCCGGGCTGGCCCGTGCAGTACAATGAATACGGCAGAAAACTGGCGTACCAGCGCCCGGAATATGAAATTTTCGACTATCCGGGGCGTTTCAAGGATGAACAGCACGGCGCCGATTTTGCCAGATATCAGGTGGAGGGCTGGCGCAATAACGTCGATTTTGCCAGCGGCACCAGCAACTCCCCGCAACTCCAGCCCGGACGCCGCTTCGCACTGACCGACCATCCGCGTGAAGACCTGAACGACGTGTGGCAGGTGGTGTCCTGCATGCTGACCGGCAGCCAGCCGCAGGCGTTAATCGGCAGCTCCGGTCAGGGCACCACGCTGAACTGCGAATTCCACGTTATTCCTGCCATCCAGACCTGGCGACCACAGCCATTACCCAAACCGCTGATAGACGGCCCGCAAATCGCCATCGTCACTGGCCCGGCCGGAGAAGAAATCTACTGCGACGAGCACGGGCGCGTGACGGTGAAATTTGCCTGGGACCGCTATAACAAAGCCAACGAAGAAAGCTCCTGCTGGGTACGTGTGTCCCAGGCGTGGGCGGGAACCGGCTTTGGCAATATCGCCATCCCGCGCGTCGGCCAGGAAGTGATTGTTGATTTCCTCAACGGCGACCCCGACCAGCC
>NZ_QZWH01000017.1 GCF_003601925.1 Buttiauxella izardii | reverse complement strand
TGAACATCGGGTGAACGGAACCGTCTCCCGACTCACAGAGATGTGACTAAGAGACAGCCTTCAAGGAGAGGAAATACCTCTTCGTAGGTCGGATAAGCGCAGCGTCATCCGACACTTTTACCGGCAATGACATGGTGGATGACGCTGCCGCTTATCCCCCCTGCAAAACCCGTTCCTTGCGTGCTTCTATAACACATCTTCAATCACCCACACGCTCACGCTGCCGCCATTACAGGCAAACGTCGCGCTGCCGTTTTCATCGGTGGTGACGGTTTCTTCCCGATTCCCCAGATAATCGCGCCAGTTTTTACCTGCATAATTATCCCCGAGCGTAATGGTTTTTTCGCCTTCATCACCGTTAGAAAGCACGACTACACAGCCCGGATTTTCCTCGGTGCCGCTGCGGCTGAACGCGATGCAATTCGGGTGATCAAAATAGAGCGTTTGCACGCCGTGAGCGAAGCGTTCGCGGGCGTGAATCAAGTCATCCAGTTGTTCAATGACCGGCATGTCGATGTGGTAAGTTTCGCCATCGCCGCCTTCATCGTCGTAACTGGCGCCAAATAAATCCGGGTAAAACACGTTCGGCACGCCATTTTCGCGCAATAAGATCAGCGCGTAAGCCAGCGGTTTGAACCAGGGTTCGACGGGCGCTTCAAGCGATTGCAGCGGTTGCGTGTCGTGGTTGGCAACCAGCGTCACCGCGTGGAACGGATCGGCTTCTACTAGCGTGCCGGTAAAAATCTGGCTCATGTCATAATCGCGACCCTGCTTCGAGGCCTGGTGGAATTTCATTTGCAGCGGGGCGTCAAACAGCATCGTTTTGCCGTCTACCTGCGCGATATATTCCTGAAGTTTGTCGACTTCGTGCGACCAGTATTCAGCCACGATAAACAACGGTTGTTCCGCCACTTCCTGAACGTGCTCAATCCACTCTTTATAGAACCAGGCCGGAATGTGTTTCACTGCGTCCAGACGGAAGCCGTTGCAGCCGGTTTGTTCCATCACCCAGCACGCCCAGTATTTCAACTCTTCCGTCACCGCATGATTGCGGAAGTCGATATTCTCGCCCATCAAATAGTCGAAATTGCCCAGTTCGTCATCAACCTGGTCATTCCAGCCGTCGCCAGTATAGTCGTTGATGATTTTGAAAATACCGTCTTCATTCGGGTTTTCGATGTGATCGACGCCGCTAAAGCATTTGAAATCCCAGACAAATTGCGAATATTGCCCGGCACGAGCGGGGAAGGTGTAGCGCGTCCAGGCTTCGCAGTCGATAACCTCGTCGTCTATTTCATTGCGGTTTTCTTCATTGACGCGGTTAACGCGAACCTGTTCTTTTTCGTCGGCACCCATTTTGTGGTTCAGAACCACATCAAGCACGACGGCGATATCATTTTCTTGCAAGGCTTTTATCGCGCCCAGCAATTGAGCTTTGTCGCCGTATTTGGTGGCGACCGATCCTTTTTGGTCAAACTCGCCGAGATCAAAAAGATCGTAAACATCGTAGCCCACTGAATAACCGCCCGAACTGCCTTTATAGGCGGGGGGGAGCCAGACCATATTGACGCCGATGTCGTTGAGCGTTGCGGCGCGTTCGGCAACTTCTGCCCATAACTGACCCCCACCGGGGTAATACCAATGGAAAAATTGCAAAAGGGTTGGGTTTTTCATCGAGTCCACGCTCCAGGAGTCATTTAGCTGACTTCTGGAGTATGGAAGATTTTAAGCGGGACGGAGAATTAGTTACGGAAAGCTTTGTGCGGTGAAGCAAAATTATTGCGGTGCATCCGGCACCAGCAACTGGCCGGATAACCGTCCATAAGTATGGTTCAGCGTTTGCTGGCGCGACGACTGGCCGATTAACGAACTCAGTTCGTCCAGACGCTGCTGTAATAAGTTTTTTAGCGCCTGTTCGTTCGCCAGAATTTGCTCGAGATTTTGATGCAGCATGTCCTGCACGCTTTGCGCCGTCCCCGGTGGAATAGGGTTGGCGTTGAGCATTTCGATACCTTGCAGGTAAGCAACTTCCTGCTCCAGCAATAAATCCCATTCGCCGCGTTCAGCCAGTTCCAGCAAAGATTGGCTGAGCAGAACCACGTTTTGCCAGCGGCTGATCAGTTCAACATACGGAGACATTAGGCAGGCTCCCGCGCGGCGTTCAGTGGTGAAATCTGTTTCCAGGCATCGGCAATGTTGGTTAATAGCCCTTCAACTTCTTCTATTAATTCAACGTTATTTCGCAGATTAGCCAGCATCAGTTGGCGAATCATATAGTCGTACAGAGAAGATAAATTCTCTGCGATTTCGCCCCCTTGTTCATTATCCAGACCGGCCTTCAGGCCGTTATCGATAATGTTGATGGCTTTACTCAGTGCTTCCCCTTTGGCGGCCAGCTCTCCTTGCTGCATAAACAAGCGAGCTCTGACCAGGGCGCTTAATGCTCCATCAAAAAGCAAAACAATCAGTTGATGAGGACTCGCGCTCATGACGGCGCTTTCCACACCAATCTGAGCATATGCTTGTGTACCCCGCGCGCTGTACATAATTACCCCTTGTTATCAGGAACTGCTGGATGAGAATTGTTGAGTCAGATAATTGCTGGTGTTGTTTAGCTTGCTCATCATGGTGTCGAGCTGCGTAAACTGAGCTTTATATCGGGCGATGGTGTCGTCGATGCTCGAACTGGTTGCCAGATATTGCTTGGTCAGGCTTTTTAGCGTGGCGTTGATGCTGGTGGTGGCGCTGTCAAGAATGCCATCAGTGGCCAGATAGCCTTTTACCAGGTTTGCAGTGGTAGTTGTGATACCGGTGGTTTTGCCGTCGCCGACCAGAAGTTTTTGAGTATCAACGGAGTTGCTGGCTAATGCTGTTTTGAGCTTATCGTCGTCAATTTTGAGCTTGCCGGTGGTTGGATCCTGAGCAATGCCGATCTGCGACAGGGTGCTAAATTTTGAACCGGTGTCGCCTGTCGTAAACTGTCCGCGAATGCCTGTCTGAATCGTGCGAACTACGCTGTCGCCCAGTAACACGCCATTTCCTGTGCTTTGGTCTGCACCGGCGTCTACAGCACTGTATTTCGTCAGCGAGCTAAAGGTGTCCAACATCGAGTTATAAGCATCAACCCAGGCTTTAATCGCGGTTGTTGCCTTGTCATTGCTTTTAGTCACAGTGACGGTGGCGTTAGTGACTTCTTTATTTAGAGTCAGAGTGACGCCTTCCGGCGTGTCTTTAACAGTATTGCTGCCGCTTACTACTTTGATATTGTTGATGGTTAACTCGGCATTTTGAGCTGAAATAGTTTCACTCAAGCCATTTTTTGGCTCCGAAGAATCATAACCAATGAGATCATTAAGTTCGCTGTCACCAGTAACTTTAATGGTCATTGCTTGATCTTCACCGGTTTCGGTAGAAGTAATAACCAGCTGGAATTTGCCTTCACTGTTTTTAATGACACTTGCAGAAACACCACCATCAGCAGCATTAATGGCGTCCCGAACACCGTTCAGCGAGGTTTGGTCGTCGGTGAGTTTGATTTCCAATGGTTCTTTACGACCTGGCTGGTTAATCACCAGTGTGCGGTCGTTCGATGAAACGGTGCTTTGTTTATCGGTGGCGCTGGCAATCCCGCCAGTCGCGAGAGACTGCGCCTGCGCGAGTTGAGTAACGCTGATGGTGTATTTGCCTGCTGCTGCTCCGGCACCTGTGCTCACACCTAAATCAGTTGTACTACTAACGGCGTTGCTGCTTTTGAAAAGGGTAGCGTCATTTAGTGCGGTATTCGCCGTCTGGAATTTTTCAATCGCGCTTTTAAGTGAACCATAAGCTGTAAGTTTGGCACTGTAGCTGGACTGCTGCGCGGTAATCGGAGTCAGTCGACCTTTTTCCGCCGTGCTGAGGTTAGCTAATAAAGTATCCAACGGCAGGTTGGAGCCGACCCCTAATGAAGAAACGCTAGCCATTATTATTCCCTTTTCATTACTAACAATTATTCACAGTGGTATCGGCAACGAGAGCGCAAAGTTTAATGATATTTGCAGCTATTTAATGGCGGGAATAATGAAGGGGTAGCGGGTTATTTCGGAGGCTAGTTAAAAAGTGAAATTTTTCTAAAGTTCGAAAATAGTGTGCCGATACATGGGTAGACGGTGAGAAACCGTGGGCAACAGCCCAACCACAAAATGTGAATTGATAAGGATAAAAAATCATGGCACAAGTTATCAACACTAACAGCCTGTCGCTGTTGACCCAAA
The DNA here is from genome assembly GCF_003601925.1 of Buttiauxella izardii. GTDB lineage: Bacteria > Pseudomonadota > Gammaproteobacteria > Enterobacterales > Enterobacteriaceae > Buttiauxella > Buttiauxella izardii. Next base: position 70,883 of record NZ_QZWH01000017.1, on the reverse strand, counting down.
ACAATCTGAACAAATCTCAATCTTCTCTGGGCACTGCTATTGAGCGTCTGTCTTCCGGTCTGCGTATTAACAGCGCTAAAGACGATGCAGCGGGCCAGGCAATTGCTAACCGCTTCACTGCAAACATCAAAGGCCTGACTCAGGCTTCCCGTAACGCCAACGACGGTATCTCTATCGCTCAGACAACTGAAGGCGCGCTGTCTGAAATTAACAACAACTTGCAGCGTGTACGTGAGCTGTCTGTTCAGGCAACTAACGGCACCAACTCCGGATCTGACCTGGATTCAATCCAGAATGAAATCACCCAGCGTCTGGGCGAGATTGACCGCGTTTCCGGTCAAACTCAGTTCAACGGCGTGAAAGTTCTGGCTGGTGATAGCTCTATGAAAATTCAGGTTGGTGCTAACGATGGCGAAACCATCACTATCGACCTGAAAGAAATCACGTCCAGCACCCTGGGACTAGATGGTTTTAACGTGAATGGTAAAGGTGGTGTGGCTAATACCTTGGCTAAAACAACCGACTTGGTGGCAGCAGGTTTCAAAACAACTGATGCCGGTAAAACATATACTGGTGATGCAGGCTTTACCGCTTCAAAAGCATCTGATGTGTTAGGTAAATTGGCCACTGGCGACAAAGTCAACAGTGTAATTGATAATGGTTTTGCAACTGTGGCAACCGATTACACTTATAATGCGGATAAGGGAAATTATTCATTCTCAACTGCTGGTTCTACGGCGACTTATGATCAAGTTCAGAAATACATAGCCCCTAAAGCTGGTGATACAGCACAAGCCACCATTACTATTAATGGTTCCGCTCAGAAAGTAACGATCGGAAATGATGGCAAAATCTCTGCAGCTGACGATGGTTCAACGCTGTATTTGGATACAACTGGTAATTTAACCAAAAATGGTTCTGCCACTCCTCTTCCACAAGCTACGCTTGAAGGACTGCAAAATAATAACGTTGGCGGAACAACGGGTACTGCAGTCAAATCAACAATCGAGATGGCTGATGGTAGTAAGTTTACCTTTGCAGGTACTTCGAATTCATCAGTCGCTGGCAACGTTAAAGTAGAAAATGCGTTTATCAGTTCTGACTCTTTGTCTAATCTAGTAAAAAATAAAGCAGTAACTGTAAATTCTGCTACCGGTACGGATTATTCAATCTCAATAGGTGGTGCTGTTACTGAAACCACAGGAGGCGCTGCAGTATTTACTAAAGCTGATGGTTCACTAACTAATTCTAATGTGGCCACTTATTTTGTTCAAACAGATGGTGCAATCACCAATGGTTCTGGCAAGGCTGCATATAAAGACGCAGAGGGTAAAATTAGTACTGATGAGAAAACTACTTCAGCAAAAACTATCGATCCACTGAAAGCTCTCGACGATGCCCTGGCTAAAGTCGACGCCTTGCGTTCTGACCTCGGTGCGGTACAAAACCGTTTCGACTCTACTATCACTAACCTGGGTAACACTCTGGGTAACCTGACCTCTGCTCGTAGCCGTATCGAAGATGCTGACTACGCGACCGAAGTTTCCAACATGTCCAAAGCGCAGATCCTGCAGCAGGCGGGTACTTCTGTGCTGGCACAGGCTAACCAGGTTCCGCAGGGCGTTCTGTCTCTGCTGCGTTAATTTGCCAAAACCTGACCAAACCTCGCGCTTGCGGGGTTTTTTCATATCCACTGTTACCCATAACCCCCAAATAACCCCTCATTTCACCCACTATTCTTGCGATTAAAAACCCTCCAGAAACGGATAATCATGCCGATAACTCAACTAACGCAGGGCTGTTTATCGTGAATTCACTGTATACCGCTGAAGGTGTGATGGATAAACACTCGCTGTGGCAGCGTTATGTACCGCTGGTGCGTCACGAAGCATTGCGCCTGCAGGTACGCCTGCCCGCGAGTGTGGAGCTTGACGACCTGCTACAGGCGGGCGGCATCGGGTTGTTAAACGCAGTGGACCGTTATGATGCCCTGCAAGGAACGGCATTTACTACCTACGCGGTGCAGCGCATCCGTGGGGCGATGCTTGATGAGTTGCGCAGCCGTGACTGGGTGCCACGCAGCGTCAGGCGTAACGCCCGCGGCGTTGCGCAGGCAATTGGTCAACTGGAGCAAGAGCTGGGCCGTAATGCGACGGAAACAGAAGTGGCAGAACGGTTGGATATCCCGCTCAACGAATACCGTCAGATGTTGCTCGACACCAACAACAGCCAACTTTTCTCTTATGACGAGTGGCGTGAAGAGCATGGCGATAGTATCGAACTGATTACTGAAGAGCATCAGCAGGCGAACCCGCTCCAGCAATTACTGGAAGGGAATTTACGCCAGCGCGTGATGGACGCTATTGATGCGTTACCCGATCGCGAAAAAATGGTGCTGACCCTTTATTACCAGGAAGAGCTGAATCTCAAAGAGATTGGTGCGGTGCTGGAAGTGGGGGAGTCGCGCGTCAGTCAGTTGCATAGCCAGGCGATTAAACGCTTACGCACTAAGCTCGGGAAGTTGTAGGCCGTACATTATAAGACGACCGGGATAACATCATGACGGTGCAACAATTAAAAAAACGGCCATTGAGCCGCTTCTTAAAAGACTTTAAACACACGCAAACACATTGTGCGCAGTGCGCAAAACTGCTCGACCGAATTACGCTGACGCGCCGTGGCGAAATTGTCAGTAAAACGGCAATCGCGCAGTTGGATACTTTAATCGATGAAAATGGCTGGCAGATTGAGCGCCAGTCATGGGCGGCGTTGTGCCGTTTTTGTGGCGATTTGTACTGCAAAGAGCAGCAGCACTATTTCGATATCATCGGTTTTAAAGAGTATCTGTTTGAACAAACTGAGATGAGCCACGGCACTATCCGCGAATATGTGGTGCGCCTGCGCCGTCTGGGGAATCATCTGGCTTCGCAGAATATTCCTGCTCCTTCCTCCGCTAACGGTTACTTCGATGATTCACTCGAACCGTGGTTGCCGCCTACCAGCACCAATAACTACCGCATTGCGCTGCGCAAGTATGGGCAGTTTCAAACCCTGAACCAAAATACTGTTGCCCATTTCCAGGAAAATAAATCAACTTCTGATATATATTAAAATGGCATAACTTGTAGCGCAGTGGTTTTGATTGATTATATTAAGTCGCTACAATACAACAAAATTATCCATATTCGGGGTGACTATGAAATTTGCAATGGTGGGGCGTCAGGCGCTGATGGGCGTGCTGGCAGTGGCAATGGTCGCGGGCGCGAGCGTGAAAACTTTCGCGGCAGAAAATTTACTCAATAAAGTGAAAGAGCGCGGCACGCTGTTGGTTGGGCTGGAAGGGACTTATCCTCCGTTCAGCTTCCAGGGTGATGACGGCAAGCTGACCGGTTTTGAAGTGGAATTTGCCGAGCAACTGGCACAGCACATTGGCGTGAAAGCGTCTCTCAAACCCACTAAATGGGATGGCATGCTGGCGTCGCTCGATTCCAAGCGCATCGACGTGGTGATTAACCAGGTCACCATCTCTGACGAACGTAAGAAGAAATATGATTTCTCCACGCCGTACACCGTTTCCGGTATTCAGGCACTGGTGAAAAAGGGCAATGAAGGCAGCATTACCGGGCCAGATTCCCTGAAAGGCAAAAAAGTCGGCGTCGGCCTTGGGACTAACTACGAAGAGTGGTTGCGTGCCAATGTGCAGGGCGTTGATATCCGAACTTATGATGATGATCCGACTAAATATCAGGATCTGCGCGTAGGCCGTATTGACGCGATTCTGGTTGACCGCCTGGCCGCGCTGGATCTGGTGAAGAAAACCAAAGACACTCTGGCCGTAGCGGGTGATGCATTCTCTCGCCAGGAAGCGGGTGTCGCCGTGCGTAAAGGCAACGAAGACCTGGTTGAAGCGATTAACAAAGGTATCGCCGAGATGCAGAAAGACGGTTCTTTGGCGAAGTTGTCTGAGAAGTGGTTTGGCGCTGACGTGACCAAATAATGTCCTTCATACTTCAGGCTGCAGATGCGTTGACTGCACCCGTGCGCCCCAGTCACATAGTTATCTATGCTCCTGGGGACTTACGGCTTTGTCGCCTTCCTGCACCCAGAATTATTTAGGACAAGGTTTTGAAAAAAAACGGTGCTGATATCAGCACCTTTTTTATTTGCATTTGCGGGTATTCGGCCAGGCTCGTGCATAATGAAGAGATGTGAAATTTTTAATAAGTGTACTGGAGTTGCTCATGTCACTGCACAATCTGACGCTTTTCCCGCGTCTGGAATTTATCGGCGCACCGACGCCACTCGAATATCTGCCGCGTTTTTCTGATTACCTTGGCCGTGAAATCTACATTAAACGTGACGACACCACGCCGATGGCAATGGGCGGTAATAAGCTGCGTAAACTTGAATTCCTGGCGGCTGACGCACTGCGTGAAGGCGCTGATGTGCTGGTCACTGCCGGGGCGATTCAGTCAAATCATGTTCGCCAGACTGCGGCGGTTGCCGCAAAACTCGGTCTGAAATGTGTCGCTTTGCTGGAAAACCCGATTGGTACGCAGGCTGAAAATTACCTGACAAATGGCAACCGTTTGATGCTCGACCTGTTTAATGTCGAAATCGAAATGTGTGATGCGCTCCATTCGCCAGATAGCCAACTGGAAGAAATTGCTGAGCGCCTTGAAGCGCAGGGGTTCCGTCCGTATGTGATTCCGGTGGGTGGCTCAAATGTGTTGGGCGCTCTGGGTTACGTTGAAAGCGCGCTGGAAATTGCTCAGCAGTGCGAAGGGGCGGTGAATGTGTCGTCTGTTGTTGTCGCATCCGGTAGCGCAGGCACGCATGCCGGGCTGGCCGTTGGGCTTGAGCAAGTCATGCCGGATGTCGATTTAATCGGTGTCACCGTGTCGCGCACCATTGCACAACAGTTGCCAAAAGTGGAAGCCTTGCAGCGCGCTGTTGCGCAGTCTCTGAGTGTTAGCGCCAATAACCCGATTAAGCTCTGGGATGATTATTTTGCGCCGGGCTACGGTACGCCGAATGAAGAAGGGCTTGAGGCGATCAAAATTCTCGCACGCCTTGAAGGGATTTTGCTCGACCCGGTTTACACCGGCAAAGCGATGGCGGGTTTAATTGATGGCGTGGCGCAGAAGCGTTTTAAAGACGACGGCCCGATTATCTTTATTCATACCGGTGGTGCGCCAGCATTGTTCGCTTACCATCCGCATATTTAAAAAACAGGGTATCTATGCAAGAAAGTATTCAACTGGTGCTGGATTCAGCGCCATTCCTGCTCAAAGGGGCGGTGTTCACGCTGCAACTGAGTATCGGCGGCATGTTCTTTGGGCTGATTCTCGGCTTTTTATTGGCGCTGATGCGCTTGTCGCCGTTCTGGCCGTTTTCGTGGTTATCACGTTTTTACGTGTCGATTTTCCGTGGCACGCCGCTTATCGCCCAGCTGTTTATGATCTATTACGGCCTGCCGCAGTTTGGCATTGAGCTTGATCCTATTCCGGCGGCGATGATTGGTTTATCTCTTAATACCGCGGCTTATGCGTCTGAAACTTTGCGTGCGGCGATTTCGTCCATCGAAAAAGGGCAGTGGGAAGCGGCGGCCAGTATCGGGATGACGCCGTGGCAGACGCTGCGCCGGGCGATTTTACCGCAGGCGGCGCGTGTGGCATTGCCTCCGCTGAGTAATAGCTTTATCAGCCTCGTGAAAGATACTTCGCTGGCAGCGACGATTCAGGTTCCTGAGCTGTTCCGCCAGGCGCAGCTAATTACATCGCGGACTCTTGAGGTCTTTACCATGTATCTCGCGGCTTCATTGATTTACTGGGTGATGGCAACGGTGCTTTCTACGTTGCAAAACTACTTTGAAGATCAGCTTAATCGCCAGGACAGGGATCCAAAATGAGCGCCATCGACGTAAAACAACTGGTCAAAAAATTCCATGGGCAGACGGTGCTGCACGGTATCGATCTGGAAGTGAAAGCGGGCGAAGTGGTAGCGATTATTGGGCCGAGCGGTTCGGGTAAAACCACGCTACTGCGCTGCATTAATTTGTTGGAACAACCGGAAGCGGGCACCATCAAAGTGGGTGAAATTTCCATTGATGCCGCGCAATCGCTCAGCAAACAGAAGAACCGAGTGCGTGAGTTGCGCCAGCATGTCGGCTTTGTGTTCCAGAGTTTTAACCTTTTCCCACACCGCACGGTGATTGAAAATATCATTGAAGGGCCGGTGATTGTGAAAGGCGAACCGAAAGACGAAGCCATTGCGCGAGCGCGTGAATTGCTGGCGAAAGTTGGGTTGAGCGGCAAAGAAACCAGTTACCCGCGCCGCTTGTCAGGCGGGCAACAACAGCGTGTGGCGATTGCCCGTGCGCTGGCGATGCGCCCGGAAGTGATTCTGTTTGACGAACCCACGTCTGCGCTTGACCCGGAACTGGTGGGCGAAGTGTTAAGCACCATTCGCCAGTTGGCAGAAGAAAAACGCACCATGGTGATTGTGACCCACGAAATGAGCTTTGCGCGTGATGTTGCAGACCGCGCTATTTTCATGGATCAGGGGCGTATTGTTGAGCAGGGGCCAGCCCGCGAACTGTTTGCCAATCCTAAACAGCCGCGAACTCAGCAGTTTCTCGAAAAATTCCTCACCCAGTAACTCATATGGCCCCACTTTTGGGGCCGTTATTAAATGCATTAATAATTTTGATAAATGTGATAGCGTTAACCATTACATTTGAGAATGAATTAAATGTCAGGAGAAACGCCAGACATAATGGACGATCACAACTTTTTTCGCTGGCGACAGGATGTACTTAATATCTTCCAGTCCGTCACTGAGGCGGATGAAATAACTAAAATTCTTCATCAGCAAACCGATCAGCTGGAATTTGATTATTTCTCTCTGTGTATTCGCCATCCGGTGCCTTTTACTCGCCCTAAAACGTCACTCAGATCGTCGTATCCACAAAGCTGGCTTGATCACTATCATGCGGCTAATTATTTTGCGATTGATCCTGTATTGCGCCCTGAAAATTTCATGCGCGGTAACTTGCCGTGGAATGATGCGCTTTTTGGCGATACGCAGGAGTTCTGGGATGCGGCGCGGGATCATGGGCTACGGCGTGGCATCAGTCAGTGTGTGATCTCTCCGAATCGCGCGCTGGGCTTTTTATCGGTTTCACGCACCGCAAATAAAGGCAAAATATTACCTGATGATGAGCTGGAACTGCGTCTGCAATATTTGGGCGAATTAAGCCTGATGACATTAACGCGTCTTAATGATGCTTCAATGGATGCGATAACATTGAAACTCAGTAAGCGTGAGCGGGAAATATTGCAGTGGACAGGAGAAGGTAAGACTTCAGCTGAGATCGCCATTATTTTGTCGATATCAGAAAATACAGTGAATTTTCACCAGAAAAATATGCAGAAGAAGTTTAATGCGCCTAATAAAACGCAAATTGCCTGTTATGCCGCCGCGATTGGGATAATTTGAAGCGAAGGAATGGAGCGGGTGGTACGAACAAAACGGCTGGAGTATAGAGAACTCATCCAGCCGTCGTGCGCAGGTTACTGACGGTAAGCTTGTTTAATTTGCTTAACAGTATTACCGAATACCTCTGCGTGCGCCGAGTCTTCCATTTGAGCAATTTGCTTTTCCATTTTGATGATAACCTTGCCTGCATCGGCTTGGCCCATGGCTTTCAGCATCTGAGTCAGCATGGCTTTCAGGCAGGTGACTTCAATAGCCAGTTCACTACTGTTGTCTGCGGTGGAAAAATCAGGAGTGCTCATTTATGTTCCTCGGTCTTGGTTGGTACACCGTCATTTAGTGTAACGGCTTCTTAAGGCGGCGGAGTATAGCACACTCAGAAACCATTTTATTAGTGGTTACGCGTAACGCCCTGAGGGCTATCGGTACGAACTGCTCGAATTGTTTTAATTATGTTTATTTATAGTTAACTGAAAGTGCATTTGTCACCCTCAAAATGGCGTTAAATTATTAATGGATTATCGTTTTTCATAATATGAAAAGCATTTTTGGTAATTTGTTGAATGAATTAATCAGCAGGTAAGTATTGTTTCCACTGTACAATTACATTTCCAAAAGACGTTCGAATTCTTAAAATCCGCTTTTAGATTTTAAAGTTGCCGGAAAACCCGTTAATATGTCCCAGTAATTTTTAGCAGCGTAATCCCTATTCTGGAGAGTTCCCCTTTGATCAACGTACTTCTTGTTGATGACCACGAACTGGTGCGCGCAGGGATACGACGCATTCTTGAAGATATCAAAGGGATTAAGATATCAGGTGAAGCAAATTGCGGTGAGGATGCCGTAAAGTGGTGCCGTAGCCATCCGGTTGATGTTGTCCTGATGGACATGAACATGCCGGGAATCGGTGGTCTTGAAGCAACACGTAAAATTGCGCGATATTCAAACGATATCAAAGTGATTATGTTGACAATACACACCGAAAACCCGCTGCCAGCTAAAGTCATGCAAGCCGGTGCGGCAGGTTATTTAAGCAAAGGCGCTGCTCCGCAGGATGTTGTGAACGCGATTCGTGCAGTGAATGCCGGCCAGCGTTACATCGCCTCTGACATTGCTCAGCAGATGGCATTAAGCCAGATTGAACCGGAGAAAACGGACACCCCGTTTGCCAGTTTGTCTGAGCGCGAATTACAGATTATGCTGATGATCACCAAAGGCCAGAAGGTCAATGAGATCTCAGAGCAGCTTAATCTCAGCCCGAAAACGGTGAACAGTTACCGTTACCGCATGTTTAGTAAACTGAATATTAGTGGCGATGTTGAGCTGACACACCTGGCCATTCGTCATGGTTTATTTAGTGCGGAGACGTTAATCAGCAGTGAGTGAAATCTTTGACCCACGCGCTTTCCTCAAAACTGTCACCAGCCAGCCTGGCGTCTATCGCATGTATGACGCCAGCGAAACGGTCATTTACGTTGGTAAAGCCAAAGATCTAAAAAAGCGCCTGTCGAGCTACTTCAGGAGCAATCTTGCCAGCCGTAAAACCGAAGCTCTGGTGGCATTAATCCAGCATATAGACGTGACGGTAACCCATACCGAAACAGAAGCGCTGCTGCTGGAACACAACTACATCAAGCTTTACCAGCCGCGCTATAACGTGCTGCTGCGTGATGACAAATCCTATCCCTTTATTTTCCTTAGCGGCGATACTCATCCCCGGCTTGCCATGCACCGTGGGGCAAAACACGTAAAAGGCGAATATTTCGGGCCTTTCCCGAATGGCTATGCCGTACGTGAAACGCTGGCATTACTGCAAAAAATCTTCCCGATTCGCCAGTGCGAAAACAATGTCTATCGCAATCGTTCGCGTCCCTGTCTGCAATATCAGATTGGGCGCTGCCTCGGGCCGTGCGTTGCCGGTTTAGTCAGCGAAGAAGATTACGCACAGCAGGTGGAATATGTGCGCTTGTTCCTTTCTGGCAAAGACGATCAGGTTCTGAATCAGCTGATTGCCCGAATGGAAGCGGCGAGTAAAAACCTGGCATTCGAAGAGGCTGCGAGAATTCGTGACCAGATTCAGGCGGTGCGCCGCGTCACTGAAAAACAGTTTGTTTCCAATTCGGGCGATGACCTGGATGTGATTGGCGTGTCCTTCGATTCGGGCATGGCATGTGTGCACGTTCTGTTTATCCGTCAGGGTAAAGTTTTGGGCAGTCGTAGTTATTTCCCGAAAGTGCCAAACGGCACCGAGCTTGCGGAAGTGGTGGAAACCTTTGTCGGCCAGTTCTATTTGCAAGGCAGCGCGATGCGCACATTGCCTTCTGAAATCTTGCTCGATTTTGATTTGCCGGATAAAACGCTGCTCTCCGACTCGCTGACAGAATTGGCGGGGCGGCGAATCAACGTGCAAACCAAGCCACGCGGCGACAGGGCGCGTTATCTGAAACTCGCCCGAACTAACGCGGCGACGGCGCTGGTCACGCGACTGTCGCAGCAATCTACGATTCACCAACGTCTGGCAGCATTAGCCAACGTACTGGAAATTCCGGCTATCAAAAGAATGGAATGCTTTGATATTAGCCACACGATGGGCGAGCAGACCATTGCTTCCTGCGTGGTTTTTGATGCCAACGGGCCAGTCCGTGCGGAATATCGACGCTACAACATTGATGGTATTACGCCAGGCGATGACTATGCGGCGATGAATCAGGTATTGAGCCGTCGCTATGGCAAGGCCATTGAAGAGAGCAAAGTCCCGGATGTGATTCTTATCGACGGCGGGAAAGGGCAGTTGGGACAGGCGAAAGCGGTCTTTGCTGAACTTGATGTGCCTTGGGATAAACATCATCCACTGCTACTGGGCGTGGCAAAAGGCGCTGACCGTAAAGCCGGGCTTGAGACTTTGTTCTTTGAACCAGAAGGTGAAGGCTTCTCGCTGCCACCTGATTCTCCGGCACTGCACGTCATCCAACATATCCGCGATGAATCGCACGACCACGCGATTTCCGGGCATCGTAAAAAACGTGCAAAAGTAAAAAATACCAGTGCGCTGGAGACTATCGAAGGGGTTGGCCCAAAACGTCGCCAGATGTTGTTGAAATATATGGGGGGATTGCAACCATTAAAGAATGCATCCGTAGAAGAAATTGCAAAAGTGCCAGGTATCTCGCAAGCGTTGGCAGAAAAGATCTTCTACTCGTTGAAACATTAAGGCCTCTGTAGCAACATAGAGACAATTTCCACTTACGACAGACAGTTAACCAGCACTATGCAATTTAATATCCCAACATTGCTTACTCTGTTTCGTATCGTCCTTATCCCATTCTTTGTGCTGGCTTTTTATCTGCCGTTTAGTTGGGCGCCATTCCTATGCGCGTTTATCTTCTGGTTTGCCGCTATCACTGATTGGTTCGATGGTTTTCTGGCGCGTCGCTGGAATCAAAGCACTCGTTTCGGGGCCTTCCTTGATCCGGTAGCGGATAAAGTGATGGTCGTCGTCGCGCTGGTGCTGGTGGTTCAGCACTATCACGAATGGTGGGTGACACTGCCTGCGGCGACCATGATTGCTCGTGAAATTATTATTTCAGCCTTGCGTGAATGGATGGCTGAAATCGGCAAGCGCAGCAGTGTTGCCGTTTCATGGATTGGCAAGGCCAAAACCATGGCACAAATGCTGGCCCTTATCGGGATGCTCTGGCGTCCAAATATGTGGATCGAGTACACGGGTATCGGTTTGTTCTTCATCGCGGCGGTATTAACTTTCTGGTCAATGTTCCAATATTTGGCCGCGGCGAGGGGTGATTTGCTCGAACCGTGATCGGTTAGGTGCAAATTTCAGCAAACGGAACGCGGTGGTGGAAAATTTCATTGACTCACCGCGTCATCTAAGTAGAATGCAACGCATCGAACGGCAGCACAGCTTGCCAGAAGATAGTAAAATCAAATGATTAGCGTAAAGCTTCATTAAAAGATTTTGCGGGAATAGCTCAGTTGGTAGAGCACGACCTTGCCAAGGTCGGGGTCGCGAGTTCGAGTCTCGTTTCCCGCTCCAAATTTATGTAGCAGAAGTTCTGTTGCAGCCTGCAAAGGTAAAAAGTTTTGGCGCGTTAGCAAAGCGGTTATGTAGCGGATTGCAAATCCGTCTAGTCCGGTTCGACTCCGGAACGCGCCTCCACTTTCTTCCCGAGCCCGGGTGGTGAAATCGGTAGACACAAGGGATTTAAAATCCCTCGGCGTTCGCGCTGTGCGGGTTCAAGTCCCGCCCCGGGCACCATGGGAATAAAAGCTATAAAATCAATGATAAAGCAGTGTCGTGAAAACCACCTTCGGGTGGTTTTTTATTGCCTGAAATTCACCCTCCTGGCATCAAATCAGCCAATCGCTTCCTGATTCCTCTTTACCTCAACCCAACCCATTCATATCCAACAATATGACTGCCATCACATTCCATCATCAAAGAATAAATTATTCCTTTTAAAATCTTTTGTAATAATTAATTATTCCTTCATTGTTGAGGGGCATCCTCATCTAACCCGTAAATGCGAGACACCGATGAAAATTGATTTATCTGCTTTGACCACCGAAGGCCGCAACACTCTTAGCGAAAATATCGACATGCTTTCGACCGAGGAGATGTTGAGAGTCATCAATAATGAAGATCAAAAAGTTGCGCTGGCAGTGGAAAAAGTCATACCGGCCATCACTCAGGCTGTTGATGCCATTGTTGATGCTTTCCAGAAGGGCGGGCGCTTAATCTACAGTGGCGCGGGTACGTCGGGCCGCCTGGGGATTCTGGATGCCAGCGAATGTCCTCCGACTTACGGCACACCGCGCGAGCAAGTTGTCGCACTGATTGCTGGCGGGCATCAGGCCATTTTGCAGGCGGTTGAAAATGCTGAAGACAGCCTGACGATGGGCGTTGAAGACCTGAAGAACATTCAGTTCAATGCATCTGACGTACTGGTGGGTATTGCTGCAAGTGGCCGCACTCCATACGTTATTGCCGCTCTGAATTATGCCAAAAGCCTTGGCGCAACCACGGTTGCCTTAACCTGTAACGCAGGCAGTGAAATCGCTCAAATTGCTGACATCGCTATCGCGCCAGTTGTCGGAGCAGAAGTGGTGACGGGTTCTTCACGTATGAAAGCGGGGACAGCGCAAAAACTAGTGCTGAATATGCTGACGACCGGGGCAATGATTCGCAGCGGTAAAGTTTACGGCAACCTGATGGTGGATGTTGAAGCAACCAACCAGAAGCTCGTTCAACGCCAGATTAATATCGTGATGCAGGCGACGGATTGCGACCATCAAACCGCCTCTACTGCGTTACAGAGCTGCGAGGGTCATTGCAAAACGGCGATTGTTATGGTGCTGGGGAATCTTAGTGCGATGGAAGCGAAACAGCTTCTGAATGACAATAACGGATTCATTCGCAAGGCTTTAGCAAACAGGACGAGTCAATAATGGCGAAAATCACGGAACAGATGATTGCATCGATTCTGCAACTGGTCGGCAATAAAAATAATATCCAGACGTGTGGCAACTGTATGACGCGCCTGCGCCTGACTCTTAACGATAATAGCGTCGTTCAGCACGACAAATTAAAAGAGCTCCCTGGTGTGTTAGGCGTGATTAATAGCGACGATCAGCTGCAAATTATTCTTGGCCCAGGGAAAGCACAAACTGCCGCAGAAATGATGAACCAGATGCTAAATTCGCAGGCAGAAGGTTCTGACACACCTGAACAAAACAATCTGAGTTCGGTGACCACCAGTAACAAACAAAAGATGAAGGCGAAACAAACCAGCGTGGTGCACCAATTCCTCGCAAAGTTCGCCACCATCTTCACACCGCTGATCCCGGGTTTTATCGCCGCCGGTATGTTGCTGGGCTTTGCCACATTAATTGAACAGAGCATGTTAGTAGGTGCAGCCGAAAAGAATGCGACCATCGTTCATATCGTCGGTTACATGAAAATATTCGGCAAAGGGCTATTCACCTTCTTGCCAATCCTGATTGGTTACAACGCGCAGAAAGCATTTGGCGGCACCGGTGTCAACGGGGCGATCATTGCTTCGTTATTCGTCCTGGGATATTCCCCGGATGCGACGGTCGGCTATTTCTCCGGCATTGATAATTTCTTTGGCATGGGCATCGACCCGCGCGGGAATATTATCGGCGTGCTGATTGCCGCAATTTTGGGCGCATGGATTGAACGTCAGGTGCGTAAAGTCATTCCTGATAATCTGGATATGATCCTGACTTCACTGCTGACGCTGATTATCACTGGCGCGCTGACATTTACCGTCATCATGCCTTTTGGTGGTGAGCTATTTAAAGGGATGTCATGGCTGTTTTTGCACCTGAACGGTAACCCGTTTGGCTGTGCGATTCTGGCGGGGCTGTTCCTGATCTCCGTTGTATTCGGGGTTCATCAGGGCTTTATTCCGGTCTACTTTGCCTTAATGGATGTTCAGGGTTTCAACTCATTGTTCCCGATTCTCTCTATGGCGGGCGGCGGGCAAGTCGGGGCAGCGCTGGCGCTTTATTACCGTTCGGCGAAGCATTCTGCCACGCGTAACCAGGTCAAAGGTGCAATTATTCCGGGCCTGTTGGGCGTCGGGGAACCGTTGATTTATGCCGTCACATTGCCTCGAGTGAAGCCTTTTGTCACCGCCTGTATCGGCGGCGCATGTGGTGGCTTCTTCATTGGCCTGGTCGCATGGCTAGGTTTACCGGTCGGGTTAAATACCGTGTTTGGCCCTTCAGGGCTGGTAGCATTGCCGTTGATGACATCGCATGAGGGTATTTATGCCGGTATGGGAGTTTATGCGGTTGGGATGCTTATCTCATACGCTTGTGGTTTTGTTCTGACATGGTTCTTTGGGCATAAAAACGTTGATCTAACTTAAGATCATGGGCAAACGGCTTCCCCCTTTACCTCAAATTGCCGTTTGCCCCCTTTTATTATCGACCTTCACCGTATTTGTATTGCCTGAAAATCACCTTTCCTGACATCATTCACCCATTCCGCTAACCCGGACAGAAAATCGAACAATCTCAGGAGTAAATGTTATGAATCACGGGCCGCTAAACGAAGAAGAACTGGAATGGCTGGATGACACGCTGACTCAGTACGGTAATGATGATTCCGTGCTGGATGTTTCCGAACTGGACGGCATGTTCACCGCGATACTTTCTGCACCGACCGTACTCCCGGCAGCGCAGTGGCAAGTGGCGTTGTGGGGTGGGGAAGAAGGGCTGCCAAACTGGGAGTCTGAGGAAGAAAAGAATCGTTTTAACTCGCTTGCGCTGCAACATCTGAACGACATCGCCGAGCGTTTACGCGATGCACCGGACCAGTTCGAGCCACTTTTTGGCTACCGTGAAATGGACGGTAAAGATTACACCATCGTAGAAGAATGGTGCTTTGGTTATATGCGTGGAGTGGCTTTGGTGGAGCGTGCGCCGTTGCCAGCAGCGCAGCAAAAATTGTTCGACGCCATTGCTCTGCACGGCAATGAGGAAAGCATCACAATTTTGGAAAAAATGACCGAAGAAGAATATGACGCGAGTCAGGCCGAAATTGGCCCTGCGGCATTACAGCTTTATCTTTACTGGCAAGAACAGCGTGATGCTGAGTCCAAAACGGTACATTAATCACAACTGCACATATTTGTTTTATACCACCGGGCGGCCATTCGACTGCTGCCCGGTCTGCCATTTTAGCCGTTGCGTATTCTCCCCGATGTCCCTTAAGCTAAAAAAGCAGGCGTAAACTCTGCTGTGACTTTCCCCCGCAAAACAAACACCTGAAACACATCAAATCTAAATCACCCAAATGACCAGTCACCGAATGGTTAGCAACAGTAACATTTACAAATCTTAACAATGCCACCTATGAGGTTTTACAAATATGGTATAATCACAGGGAAAGGAATGTATCAATAACGATAATTCAATGAATAATGAGTCTAATAATGCTGAATAATTCACTGAAAATTACCCATGGAGGGTATCCGGTATTTATCAAGCTGGCGGACTTTATCGCTATTAGCTTGGTTTTAATTTTGAGCGCATGGCTTTTTGCCATCGCGCCGATGCGACTTGTTATTATCTACAGCTTACTCTTTGCGACCTCTTTTTTACTATTCGGGGAGTACACTGAGCTTTACATTCGTAAACCTAAAACGATGAAGCTGCGCAAACAGCTTCGTTTGATTTTATGCACCTTTTTGTCCATCGCCTTTGTAGAAATAATCCGTATTTCAACCGATGGACTGCAATCTCTGGGATATTTGAGCGCACTTGAAAATCCTGTCATTCCCGTTGTGTTGCTCTGGTATCTCACCACGTTGATTCCGCTTTATTTCATTAGATTTTTTGTTTTTAAGTTTTCGATTCGGAAAAACATTCGCGTCGCCATCGTCGGGGTCACCGCGAATGGTCTGGCTGCGGAAACTGCTTTGCTAAAAGAATATTCCAACATGCATTTGGATTTGGCGTTTTATGATGAGCGTGATGCATCACGGTTCAGCGAGCTGTTTGACCAAATAAAAAGCCCATTCAAAGGCTCGGTTAGTGGCCTGGTTGAAGACGCTCAAGTGGGAAGGGTGGATGAAATCTACATCGCCTTACCGATGGTCGCGCTGGAGCGTATACGCCATTTTCTGGCTTTGATGTCAGACACCACGGTGGATACCTATATTGTTCCGGACTTCAACTCCTACAGCACCCATATGTCACAGTTGCGTTCGATTGATAATTTACAAACCATCAGCATTTTCAGCTCGCCATTTGAAGGTGTGGGCTCCTTTGTTAAACGTGCTGAAGATTTAATTCTTGGCAGTATTATTCTGGTACTGATTTCTTCGTTGTTGCTGGTGATTGGAATCGGCATAAAGCTAACATCACGTGGCCCGGTATTTTTCAAACAAGACCGGTACGGCCTCAGCGGGCAAAAAATTAAAGTCTGGAAGTTTCGCACCATGCGCGTCATGGAAAATTCGGATATGGTCATTCAGGCAACCAAAGATGACCCACGTGTGACTCCGTTTGGCGCATTCTTACGTAGAACTTCTCTGGATGAATTACCGCAGTTTTTCAATGTAATACAAGGCAGTATGTCAATTGTGGGGCCTCGTCCACACGCCGTTACGCATAATGAACAATATCGTAAACAAGTCGAAAACTACATGATTCGCCATAAAGTGAAGCCAGGGATCACGGGTTTAGCCCAGATTAATGGTTACAGAGGCGAAATCGACGCACTATATAAAATGGAAAAACGTGTCGAATATGATATTGAATATATTCAAAACTGGTCGTTATGGTTAGATATAAAAATCATAATTAAAACTATTTTTAAAGGATTTGTCGGCAAAAATGCATATTAAATATATTGTTGCTGCCGGAATCGTTTTATCACAACCGGCCATGGCGGACTTAACACCGAAGTCTCATATCGGTATTGCAGGTATTGATTTTCAAAGCAATGTTGGCGTGAATTATGGCCATGAAGATAATGTGACTTATCAACCCTATGATAGCGACGCGATTAGCTCTGGTTTTGTCAGTGTTACACCGCTATTGAGCATGACGGGTGAACGGTATCAGGACAAATATCTATTAATGTACTCAGGTGATTATCGCAGTTATAACAGTGACTCTGCTGATAATTACAATGACCATTTCTTCCGTTTTAATGGTGCATGGCGATATGGGCAAATGCATGGCCTGATGTTCAACATTGAGGACTCTTTAGGCCATGAAGAACGCGGGCGTGGCGTAACCGAGGGTTTTATACCTGAGCAATTTCAGCAGTTTGGTATTAATTCGCCACTGACGACTAACTTGATTAATAGCGAGTTGCGTTACAGCTATGGAGCGCCAGAAGGGCGTGGAAAAGCGGAAGTGGCGCTGTTATATAAGAAATTGCGCTTTGGGAATACTCAGGATGCGCAGAATACTGACGATGATTTTTACAATTATATCCGCGAGCAGGAGTGGCATGAAAATAGCCTGATCGCGGAAATTTTCGATCAATACACATCGAAAACGCGATTCCGCTATAGCTTTATTACTAACCAGCGTCATTATGATAATGCGTCAGAAAAAGACAGTAACGAATATTATTTGCGTTATGGACTGAAGTCTCAACTGACGGGTAAAACTAACATCGATATGAACCTTGCGTGGTTGTATAAAACCTTTGAAAACAATCCCAACTCGCAGGATTTTAATGGACTAAACTGGGATATTCAGGCTGAGTGGAAACCACTCAAACAGTCTATTTTCACTGCACACACTTCTCAACGAATAAAAGACCCCTCAGAAGTTGGGGGATATATTCTGGTTTCCCAGTATGGTATTTCTTATCAGCATTATTGGTTAGATGATCGTTTTTCTACTTTGTTAGATTACTCGTACACCACGGAAGACTATAAAAAACAAGAAAAAGACAGGAACGATAAAGATGGAATCTTTACCGTCACGATGAGTTATGACTTCAGGCCATCTGTGAATTTTGAACTCAAATATCAAATAGATACGTTGCGCTCAAATAAAGATACCGATTCGTTTTACATCGGTCCCGATGACAACCGGGAAGTCCTGAGAACATTGGGTTACGACAATTCGCTGATTATGTTTACAGCTAAGGTGCAGATATAAAATGAAAATAATTAAACTGTGGGCATTTTTATTACTTAGCACACTGTTCGTCGGATGCAGTTCCTCGACACCACCGTTAATGGATAAACCGGATACGGAATCTAAAGGCTACCAACTCGATGCCGGTGATGCCGTTAATATCAGCGTGTACGGCGAGCCCGACATGACAATGAAATTTCTCATCGACAAAAGTGGAACGATAACATTCCCTTATATTGGTGAACTGGTATTGAAAGGCAAAACCCCGGAACAGGTGAGTGAAGAGCTTACGAACCGTCTGCGCGGTGATTATCTGCAAAACCCCATGGTATCGGTCAGCATCTCTGAATTTCGTAAATTTTATATCTCTGGCGAAGTGGCAAACCCTAACGGCTATGCCTATGAACCGGGCTTAACCGTCGAGAAAACTATCGCCCTGGCGGGTGGTTTCACTGACCGTGCGGATCGCAAAGACATTAATATTCGCTTATCCGGCACCAACCAATTACTTGAAAATGTGGACGTGCGGCATTCTGTTCACCCGGGCGACGTCGTGATCATTGGCATGGGGTTCTTCTGACTATGAAATTATCAATAGTGGAAAATGGCAAGAACCGAGAAAGTTCTATCGATTTCTCCCGCTTTGCCAAAGAGCTGAAAAAGAACAGTTGGAAAATCCTGCTCGCGGGCGTGATTGCCGGGGCGATTGCTTATCCACTCATTAGCATGATGACATCGAAATATGTCTCAACGGCAACGGTGTTGGTCAAAGCACAGCCGGATAATATTTCACCGTTCCCGCAGGTCGAAGGTTATGACTCAACGCGTAACGGCTATTACGAAACACAATACGCATTAATGCAGTCGCGAATTGTTCTGGCGCAGGCGGTTCGCAACTTGAAACTGGACGAGAATCCGGATTTCAACGGCGTCAAACCCGGCAGTAACCAGGCTAATACGCCGGAAAATCAGCAGCAACGTGTCGATCGTGCCTTAAAGACGATGCTCAAAAATCTGACGTTCAATCCCGTCCGTACCACGCATCTGGCCTCGATTTCCTACGAGTCGGCTTCCCCGCAACTTGCGGCAGAAATCGCCAACGGCGTGGCCCAGGCATTTATTAACTACACCGTTGAACAAAAGCGCCAGAACACGCTGAAAGCCCGTGAGAGCAACCAGCAGAAAATGGATGAACTGCAAAAGCAAATCACCGAGCAAAAGCTGGCTATTGATGCCTATCTGAAAAAAGAAGGGCTTCTGACATTCCGTGGCGTTGACGGTTTTGAAACTGAGCAATTGGGCATTGTCACAAACCGTCTGGCGGATGCGACTCAGCGCCGCATCGCGGCGGCGTCGCTGTATAACGAGGTGCGCCAAAATGCCGGAAAATCACTGGAAAATGTGATTTCGCTGCCTGCCATTTCCAGCCATGCCCAGATTCAGGACTTGCGCATTGCGCTCATTCAGGCCAAACGCACGTTATACGAATTACGAAAATCGTATGGCCCGAAACACGCCAAAATTCAGGAAGCGCAGGCACAGGTTCAGGCGATTCAGGATCAAACTTACCTCGTTCTTGGCGAGCTGGAATCGGGCCTGCGTCAGCAATATCAGGCTGCACTGACCGATGAAAACAGCTATCAGCAACAATTGGATCAGCAAAAAGAAATCTTCCAGAAAATTGCCTCCAAGCGCGATGGTTATAACGGTTTAAAACTGGCGCTCGATAAAACGGAAGACATGTACAAGGCGCTTTATCAGCGTACCCAGGAACAATCTTTGTCGGGTAGCTACGCTGATGCAGACGCCGTTTTGTATGACCCGGCGGTGCCCGCTGACCGTCCCGCTAAACCGAATAAGTCGCTGTTATTGATCATGGTCGTGATGCTGGCGCTGGCATTTTTTGTCATGTACATCATCGTGAAAACCGCGATGGACAGCACCATCAACAACCTCAGCCAGGTGAAAAAGCGCCTGAAACTTGAGCCTTTAGGGGAAATTCGTCGCTATCCTGGGGTTGCGAATCGGGCGCAAATCAGTGATGTCATTGCAAATAACCCGCTAAACGCGGACATCATTCACAGCATTCGCACGCGAATTATGCTGGACAATCGTCAGCTTCAAACGATTGCCATCACCTCCGCAGAACATGGTGAAGGGCGCACGCTGCTGGCGAATTTGCTGGCGAACTCATTTAGTTTTGATCAAAAAACGCTGCTGCTGGATTTAGACTTTTTCAACAATGATGGGTTATCGAGCGAGTTGGCTAAACCGGGGGCGGCGGGCGTTGCCGAGATCCTTCGCGGTGAAGCGACGCTTGAAAATCTGAGCGTAAAAGTGAATGAGAATCTCGATTTCCTGGCACGCGGCAACGCAAAAGTGTCTTCATTGTTGATGCTGTCTTCAGAGAATCTTGAACACCTGATGCGTGAACTCAGAAGCCGCTATCAGCGCATTATCATTGATGTCGCCGCGCTGAATCAGAGCCAGGATAGCCAACTGATTGGCCGCGTGACCGATGGCCTTATTTTGGTGCTCAAAGCGGGGGCATCGCCTGCTGATAATTTGACTCAAATGCTGGATAAAATTGAGTCCAACCAGTCGGTTATTATCGGTGCGGTCATTAATCAGGTCGTTGATAAGAATCTGGAAACCAAAGAGGGATTACGCTCGCTTAATCTCCAGACCAGCGAACTGATGAACGGCACAAGTCACTTATGAGTTTACTTAAGAGCGCATCGACAATCGCTGGCTCATCAGTCATTTCTCAGTTGATTGGTGCGCTGTCGATTTGGTTAATTTCGCACAAATACCATTTGGCGGAAGTGGGGCTGTACGCGCTCAATTACAGTATCGCGTTGATTGGGGCGCAGGTTTGTACTTTCGCCTCGCAATTATTAATCCCGAAACAGCATGATGACGGTTTAACGCAAAACGTGGTGTTTTGCTTATTACAAAGCCTGATTATTGCAGTGCCTTACGCAGTATTTACCGCGTGGTTATTCGACCAGAATATCCTTTTCCTTTATCTGCTTACGCTGTCAAATACGTGGGTTTTGATATCGGAAAACTTATCCCTGCGTACGGCTAATTTCAGTTTTCTGGTCTTCCAGCGAATATCGGTTTCGGTTGTCGTAGTGCTTTCGGTATTACTGACTTCAAGCATCCAGGCATTTTACTGGGCGTGGGCGGGTTCGATGATGCTCCTCACGATAGGCTGCATCCTCTGTGCCTTTGATATTCGCAGTGTGACATTGCAGCATTTGAGTCCAAAAAGTAACCTGGCATTTTTTAATAAGCACGTTCATCACATCACGAAAGTCGGAAGTGCTGAAGTGCTGGCGATGGCAAACAGCAACCTGCCCATTATGCTGATTAACTTCTGGTTCTCAGCGTTGACGGCAGGCTATTTTTCTATTGTCAGCCGCTTCTGCCTGGCACCGGTGGTGATCGTGGGGAATGCGGTGCGTAATGCAATTTTCTCGAAATGGTCGATTGATTTCCGGCATAACGTCTTTAACTATCAAGAGTACCGGAAAGTCCGTCTGCTGTTATTGGTGTTAGGCATCATCTGTACTCTCGGTGTGTTTATTTTCTACCCGATAGTGATGCATCTTGGCTTTAGCGAAGACTGGATAAACTCTATTCCAACCTCACGTTACATGTTGCCTTACTTATTCCCGGCGCTGGCGGTTTGCCCGCTGACGGTTATCGAATTGATTTTTGGCTCCCATCGCTACTTCTTACGTATTCAGTTCGAACAACTGGCTATCGTGTTGATCTCCTTTATTGTTGTCCCTTACTTTTATAATGACTATGCAATATCCATTATCTTGTTCTCTATTTTAACCTTCGTGCGCTATGCGTTTATTTACCTGAAGGTCAATAAGCGTGCTAATTTGTTGAAAGACAGGCCGGCTGTATTATGAATCTCAATACTGGGCACTATTTACAGACTTACATGTTTGTCGCGCTGGTGTTTTGCGGGCTGGTGCAATATTTCACCGGTGTGTTGGCGGTGTTGTGGCTGCCGTTCTTCCTGACGTTGCTCATGCTCGGCTTGCTGGTGATGCAAACCCGCTACGAAGCGTTGCAGCTCGATAAGCAGGAAATTATCGTGCTGGCACTGTATTTCATCTTCCTTGCGATGGCGGGAGTGTCGACGCTATTGCAGGGCGGATTAACGGTTGCCATCGTCGGTTTCAAAAATGAAATTGCCATCTCCCTGGTCATGTTGTGTTTATTACTCGGCTTCTGCCGCGAGTCACAAATATATCGCGTGACCAAAACACTGTACTGGGTGTTTTACGCACAGTTTCCGATAGTCATTTACCAGCTGTTATTTGTCGTGCCTCAACGCGTAGCGATGCGTGGTGAAGATGAAAAGTGGGACTCAGTCGTCGGCACATTTGGTGGCGATCCGATGGGCGGCGGCAACACCGCAGCCATGGGGCTGTTTTGCTTATTGATCATGCTGCTAAAAGTCTCCGAATTTAAGCATGGTTTATCCACGTTTAAATCCATGGCGCTGCATGTCATTCTTGGTTTCGCGCTGTGTATTGTCGGCGAAGTGAAGTTTGTCATTTTGCTGTCACCGATTTTGTTGGCGTGGGTGTGGATAATGCCCAGCTACGTAAAAGGCGTGAACAAAGTGAATATCAAAGCGCTGTTGCTGATATTTGCCGGTATGGCGCTGTTAATTGCACTGGCTATCGTTATCCTGGCATCGGGTTATTCCACCGCTTTTGGTAACGACCCTTCACAAAGCTCATTGAGTATCTTCTTAGATTCCCTGAGCTATATTTTTGACCCTAACTACATCATGCCTAACGGTGAAGTCGGGCGTTTTACCACGCTGATTTTCTGGCTGAAAAATAACGACCTTTGGGGACTTTCCGGGACGTTATTCGGCTATGGTCTGAATGCGACAAACAGCGGTAGTGCGGTATCACCGGGCTTTTTGAACCTGACCTATAATTTGATTCTCGACTCAACCTCACTAAGCATGTTGCTCTGGGAAGTGGGCGTTGTCGGCACATTGCTGTTTATCGGTTTAATTATTTACATTCTGAAAATTGCCCGGCCTCAGCCACTTTTGGCACGGGAACAATTAGATCCACAAGATCTCCAGTTGTTAAGCTTTGCTCCTGCCTTTAATGCATTTGCAATCAGTTGCTTACTGAGTCTGCCTTATAGCCAGATACTGATGATTATTCCGATGTTACAATTCCTGTTCTATTTATCACTGGGCTCAAGTTTAGTTATCCGTCGGTCCGTTCATCGTTATGCAGAGCAATAGTATGATTAATAAGCCTTTTATCTCAGTTAGCATCAAAACGCTCAACGAAGCCGAGTGTATCGAAAAAACCATCGACAGTATTCGTCAGCAACTGACTGATTATCCGCACAAAATCATTGTTGCTGATAGCCTGTCGACGGATAACACCCAACAACTCGCGAGTGACAAAGGCGTGACGGTAGTTTCGCTGACTCAGCCAGCCGATCGCTGTTGTGGCGTGGGCCATCAGCTTGGTTATCTGTATAGCGAAGGCGAATTCATTCTGCTGATGGACGGCGATATGGAGCTGGAAAAAGGATTTATTGATTCCGCCGTCGCCTTCCTCACAGCGCATCCAGAATATGCGGGTGTCGCCGGTACGGTGGAAATGGATGATGCGGCCAATTATGAATTTAAATCTCGTAAGCAGCGGCTGCATAAGATTTATCCCGTAGGGGATAGTGACCATTTAGGCGGCGGCGGCTTATATCGTCGCTCCGCCATTGAACAAATTGGTTATCTGACCAATCGCAATCTTCATGCCTATGAAGAAGCAGAACTCGGTATGCGTTTGCTGAATGCGGGTTATAAACTGCATCGCCTGGATATCCCTTATTTCAGCCATACTTCGCACTCCATGCCGACTTTTAAAATGCTCAAATACCGTTGGCGCAGTGGTTATCATCAGGCACCAGGCGAACTGTTGCGTAACGCATGGGGAAAGCCATGGTTAAGCAATGCGCTCAAAATGGTTAAGAATGAAGTGATATTCTTGCTTTATCTTTTGGTTTTGATTATCGCTATTTTGACATTTGATCCGGACGTTATCGGCCTGGCGCTTCTGCCACTAATTGCCTTTACTGCATTGAAAACCATCAAGAACCGTTCATTAAAGAACGGTATTCAAAGTGTGATTAATTTATCGGTTTTATCCGTTGGATTATTAAAAGGGCTGACTCATCCCGTACGCGATCCCATGAATCCGCCGGACAGCAAAGTTGTCCATGAATAGGCAGGCATAATGAAAATTCTACTGGTGAATAAATTTTTCTACATCAAGGGCGGTGCAGAAACAGTTTATTTTCAAGAACGTAATATGCTGAAGCAGGCGGGTGTTGAGGTCATTGATTTTTCAATGCAGCACGAGAATAACTTCCCGTCAGATTATGCTGACTATTTTGTTAGCAATGTGGATTATCACAAAGGTAATAATTTACTGGGAGGAATTAAAACCGCAGGAAACTTTATACATAACGCGGAAGCCTGTAAAAAAATGCAGGCGCTACTCGAGAAAGAGCGCCCGGATATTGTTCACTTCCACAACATTTACCATCAGTTAACACCAGCTATCATAAAAGTTGCACGAGATTTTGGCTGTAAGACGGTATTAACAGCTCACGATTATAAAATTGTCTGCCCATCTTACTCGATGCTCCGTGATGGAAAAGTGTGCGATTCCTGTATTACCGGCACGGTATTTAATGCCTTCAGATATCGTTGCCAGGAAGGTTCTGCGTCAAAGAGTCTGTTGCTTTCATTAGAGGCGACATGGCAATACATTGCCAAAAATTATCAAGCTCTGGACGTGATTGTTTCGCCCAGTGAGTTTTTACGCGGGGTGATTAAAAGAACGCTACCGGATTCGCGCATCGACGTGATTGTGAATGGTATCGACGACAGCCTGCCTTTAAATAACGCCGAAGATAAAGGCTATTTACTGTTTGTCGGGCGTTTAAGTCGTGAGAAAGGGGTCGCCTCTTTAGCACGTGCGCATCAACTGATGAGCAGTAAAATTCCACTGAAAATTGTCGGCCATGGCCCTTTATATAATGACCTGATTCAGCAATATCCCAATGCGGAATTCCTCGGTTACGTGCAACAGGGCGCGGAACTCGATGAACTGATTAAGCATGCGCGCGCGGTAATTGTGCCTTCAGAGTGTTATGAGAATTGCTCCATGTCGGTACTTGAGGCGATGTCATTTGCCCGCCCGGTTATTGGTTCACGTATTGGCGGCATTCCAGAGCAATTACGTGATGGCGTGGATGGCGTATTATTTGAACCTGGAAATGTTCAGGAGCTGGCGAACGTACTCGATGGCTTTGCGAAAAGCCCGGAAAAGGCTCAACAGATGGGATTAAATGCACGTCAGCGGTTGTGTGATAAATATTCGCTGCGTAAACACATGGATACGTTGCTCAATTTGTATCAAGAACTATTAAGCAAGCCATAATATGACTGAGAAAATAACCGTTTTAGGCACGCGCGGCATTCCCGATGTATTGGGTGGAGTAGAAACACACTGCCAAAATTTATATCCCGCCATCAAGCAACAGTTCGATGTCGATATCTGTGTTTTCGCCCGTTCTCCGTATGTCGGTTATACCCGCTCAAGCTACAAGAATATTGAAACTGTCGCGCTATGGGCACCGAAAAAACGCTCACTTGAAGCGATAGTCCATTCCCTTTTAGCGGCGTTTAAGACCTGTTTTGATCAGTCTGATATTGTCCATGTTCATGCTATCGGCCCTGGCCTGGTCGTACCTTTATTACGTTTACTCGGTAAAAAAGTGGTCTTTACCCATCATGGCCCGGACTATGAACGCCAGAAATGGGGCGGAATTGCAAAACAGGCTTTGCTGTTGGGCGAAAAGTTTGCGGTTAAATATGCCAACGAAGTCATCGTTATTTCTGAGGTGATTAACCAGCTGATTCAGAAAAAACATGGGCGCATGGATGCACATTTGATCTACAACGGTGTGAATATTCCACAGCCCTTATCAGATGAAATAATAACCAAAACGCTAGGGCGTTATAATCTTCAGCCTAAGAACTATCTCGTTGCAGTCGGGCGTTTTGTTGAAGAAAAAGGGCTGCATGATTTAATTACCGCTTATCAACAATCGGGTGTTTCAATCCCGTTGGTTTTAGTCGGAGATGCCGATCATCCTTCTGATTACAGCTTGCGCCTGAAGCAATTAGCGCTCAAAACACCGAACGTTATTTTGACCGGCTTCTTAAAAGGTGATGCACTAGCAGCGGTATTTTCCCAGGCCAGAGTGTTTATTATGCCTTCTTATCATGAAGGATTGCCGATAGCGCTGCTGGAAGCCATGTCATATTCGCTGCCAGCCATAGTAAGCGATATTCCTGCTAATCTGGAAGTTGGCCTGGCCGCTGATGCGTATTTCAAAGTCGGTAATGTTGCTGATTTAGCAGAGAAAATTAAGATAAGAGCAGATCTGGATACGGCTGATTATAGCGAGTTTCTAAAAACGTATGACTGGAATGTCATCGCCAGAAAAACCGCCAGCGTCTACCATATAATAGATAAATCAATAGGTTAAACTTGACTAACACAACCCGACGCCCACTCGTAATTGACCGGTTTTATGATGTGCTTGATGAGCAGACTCAAGCGCAGCTGACCCCAGAGCAAAAGCAAGAGATTGAAGACGCTATCGTTTCAATCACTCTGGCGTCCCGGCATCGTATTGATGTTCGTAAAAGCTTCCCCTTTTTTGGGGCGCGTTATTACCTGGTCTTTTTACTGGGTAGAGATTTGCGCAAACGGCCACGTAAAGAATCAACACTGGTGCGTATTATCGTGACCCTTCTGATTCTTTTTGGCGTGATGTTCGCGACTTTGTGTGTGTTATTAACGCTGTATATGCTCAAATCTGCGGCGGGTATCGATCTTATTCGTAATTTCCACGTTGGTATTTGGGACTGGTGGCTCAGTCTGAAAAATCACTAGAATTTAAGACGCAGCACAATGCGAGGCCCCGATGAATATTAAAACTCTTGCAGTATTGATGTGCATGGTATTTCCCGGCCTCGCCCTGGCAGCGTCGATGACGGTCGTTAATCCAAAACCGCTCAACGTTCCGCTAACCAATCCTGGAATCGGCGTTGCCAGTTTTCATGAGGGTTATGGCGAACAACTCAGCCTGGCTCAGTATCCCAATACAGGTATTGAATATGAACGCTTTTACTGGCGCGATCTGGAGCCGGTAGAAGGGCAGTATAATTACGCTCTGATAGATGAAGCCTTTCGCTTTGCAGCCGCGCACCAGCCAGCCATGAACGTCGGTCTGCGTTTTATGGCCCAGGATGGGCCTGAAAGCGGCACTAAAATCCCCGACTGGCTGATCAAAAAAGGGATTAAAGGGGTCTGGACTTCCGATAAGAAAACCTTCGCTCCGGATTTAGACGACCCGCTATTTCTGGCCTATAGCCAGAAATTACTCAATGCCCTCGGTCAGCGTTATGACGGCAATCAAAACCTGGCGTTTGTAGATATCGGCATGGTGGGTTCGTGGGGCGAATGGCACAACAGCAATTTCCCCTCGATGACTCCGTTATTAAAGCGTTACACGCCAGCTCAGCTCGATAAATACGTCAAAATGCATTTTGCGGCATTCCCAAAAACTCCCAAAATTATGTTAATTAGCGGCGGTGACACTCTCGCCAGTGCGGTGAAGCAGGGCGCAGGCTGGCGTGCAGATTGTTGGGGAGACTGGCGGAATTTCTCTACCACCTGGAACCATATGGCTGATGATTATCCGCAGCGTTTAGAAGCCGCGCAGGAAAAATATTCCGAATTTAACGATGCCTGGAAACGAGCGCCGGTCAGCCTGGAAATCTGTGGCTATATGCCTGAATGGAAAACCGAACAGCATTATTCGCGGGATGAAGTTAAACGCACGTTTGACTGGGCGCTGGAAAATCATGCCAGCACCATTAATTTAAAATCGCGCGCGGTGCCTGCTGATTATCGGGATATTGTCGATAACGCGCTCATGAAGTTGGGTTATCGTTTTCGTTTAGCCTCATTAAGCCATGAATCGCAAATGGCGAGTGGCAAAAGCCTGATGCTTACCAGCCAATGGATTAATGAAGGTGTTGCGCCCATTTACCTAAAATATGCCGTCACATATCGTGTTGTCGATGCGTCGAATAAGGTTATTGCTCAGGGTACAACCGCCGATGATATTCGCAGCTGGATGCCAGGGGAATATTCAAGCGGTTCGCAACTGGCAATTCCAGCCAAAACGGCCAGCGGTGAATACTATATTGAAGTGGCGATGTTAGATGGAGAGGGTAAACCGAGAATTAATCTGGCTAATGAAGGGCAGCAAAGTAGCGGTTGGTATCGTGTATCGAAGATAAACATTGAATAATCAATTCGTCATGAGCCAGTGTTCTGGCTCATAACGTCGATTAAATTAAGCACCGAAACCGTTAGGGTTATTCTTCTGCCAGTTCCAGGTATCGCGCATCATTTCATCAAGAGAATGGGTCGCTTGCCATCCCAGTTCTTTCTTCGCTAACGATGAATCTGACCAGCACTCCGCAACATCACCCGGTCTACGTTCAACGATTTGATAGTTAATCTTAGTTTCAGCTGCTTTTTCAAAGGCTTTAATCAGGTCGAGAACGGAATAACCCACGCCGGTTCCCAGATTAATCGCTTTGAAAGCTGACCCTTTAGCTTTGTTATCCAATGCTGCGAGATGCCCGCTAGCCAGATCCTGTACGTGAATGTAATCACGAACGCCGGTGCCATCCGGTGTCGGGTAGTCGTCACCAAACACAGACAGGCAATTAAGTTTCCCGATAGCCACCTGGGAAATATAAGGCACCAGGTTATTAGGGATCCCGTTTGGATCTTCGCCAATTCGCCCTGATGGATGCGCGCCGACCGGGTTGAAATAACGCAAGCAGGTAATTTGGAAATCCGGATTCGCGTGGGAGAAATCGCGTAAAATCTGCTCAACCATTAATTTAGACGTGCCGTACGGGTTAGTGGTTCCACCAGTCTGGCATTCTTCACTCAATGGGACTTTTTCAGGATTACCATACACGGTGGCAGATGAACTGAAGATAAGGCTATTCACACCTGCAAGTAACATCTCATTGAGTAATACCATCGAGCCAACGACATTATTCTCATAATATTCCAGCGGTTTTTGAACCGATTCGCCTACAGATTTCAGACCCGCGAAGTGAATAACATCGGTGATGGAATGGTTTGAGAAAATCTCTTTCAGAACCTTCTTGTCTAAAATATCAGCAACGTACAACGTCGGTTTTTTACCGGCGAGTTCTGCAACACGCTCTAATGACTCTTTTGAGGAGTTCGAGAGATTATCGATGACAATGACATCATCTCCTCGCTCCAGTAATGCCAGAACAGTGTGTGAGCCGATATAACCCGCGCCACCTGTTACAAGAATTGCCATAGTCTCTCCAACTAAAATTTTATTGATGTGACATTCACTCGATTTGAGTCAGTGTAACAGCAACTTGCAAGGGGTTCATCAGCAGTTTCAGGCAAAAAACTGCTTCCTGTACCGCACCAGAAATTTATAGGAAATCTTTTTAAGCGGAGAAAATAAGCTGAATGACAGATTCTTGGTGTCATAGACAATATAACTGTCAGTGAAGTTTAACGTATGAATACCCGCGCTCTGGTTAATCAAAGGCGAGATGTTTGCGATGAGTTTTTCTTCAAAGCTCAAAGAGGTGATGTTGACTAACTCTTTGATATAAACTGATTTTCCATAACAGCCAGGACTGCATTCTTGCGTCAGGATATAGTTTTTATTATTGGCGAAATAAGGTTTTCCGGCACCACGATGATGATAATTGCTTAATTTTAGCGAGGGGGATATTTTATTCCAGTCATCAAAAAGGGTATTTGCAGAATGAATGACCATCTCATTTTTCATTGTCGTAGAAATGAGATAACTCTTATCTTCCGATCTAAAGTAGATATTATCGGTAAATTCAGCGTCAGAGATTAAAACTTTTACTTTTTCCCAGCGTGCCGGAAATTCAATTGACCGAAAGAGCACTACCTCTTTTCGTTCTGCCGACTCAGGGATCATAAACAACTCACCTTCGTGATAAAACAAAAACGGGAAAGAGAGATGGCATTTTAAATCATCAAAACCGGTTAATTTAATATCCTCAATTTCATCCAGGTTGCTGTTGAGAACGCGGCATTTCAGGATGCCTTTGGAGTTAAGAAAGCTGAATGCTTCATAAAACACATACAGTTTATCTTCTTTCTCAATGATAAAAGGATCAGCCTGAAAGGTGTACTTCTTCCTTAAAAGCTGTGCTTTTGAATTATTTAAAATATCCAGAGTATTTTCGGGGAACAAATGTGCGTTATTTTTGATGATCATGATGTCCCACGAGTCATGGAAAAATAACTTTTTAATGAGCCTGCTGTATGTGTTTAACATTTATCATCTTATCCGTGTAAGTTAAAGTTACAGTCAAGAAAAGCATGATGGTTATTAATTATAATAATAAGAAACAAAGACTTGTATGAAGGCGGAGGGGCGTAATAGCCACTTTGCTCTAGCAGTATAGTCAGAGATACGGCATATGCCATAAACCAAAAGTCGTAGTTGAAATGTTGCGGAATAGATGTATGAAGTGGGGAATGCGGAAAATCCGGCAGGCCAGGCGGCCTGCCGGTGAAATTTTACTGTGCTTGAGCGTCGAGTGTTGAAAGTTCTTTATCGACGAAATAAAGACCTTCGCCGCTTTTACCCACCAGACTTAATTTATCCAGTACAGATTTAAACAGTTTTTCTTCTTCATGCTGCTCGGCAACATACCATTGCAGGAAGTTGAAGGTTGGATAATCCTGGGAAGTCATCGCCGCGTGAGCCAGTTCATTAATCTTACGGGTGATTAATTGCTCGTGTTCGTAGGTGGCGTTAAACAGATTATCCAGAGAAGAGTAGTCATGATCCGGCGCTGGAATTGCATTAATACGCGGCAGACTCCCGGTATCGGTTAAATATGCGAACAAACGCTGCATATGCTCCATTTCTTCCTGAGCATGGCGACGTAAGAAAGCTGCTGCGCCTTCAAAGCTGTGATAACTGCACCAGGCACTCATTTGTTGATAAAGCAGGGAAGAATAAAGCTCAAGATTCATTTGTTCGTTAAGTTTTTCGATCATTTCAGCTTTTAGCATGGTGCGCTCCGTGTCATTCGATTTTCAATAATAGCGCTACTTTAATTTTATTATTTCAATAATGCAAAGAGAATGTTAATAAAATTATTGTAATGAGAATGGTTGCTAATATTATTTCTTTTTAAAATTAATTCCACGCCGTGAATAAGAACGATTAGTATTTATCTTTAAGGGTGATTGATATATCACCCTCCAATGTCATTATTGTACGGACACTTCATCACGCAGATATTTTTCCATTCCCACGCCACGACACTGATATTCAAGCGTCACCGTCTGGTTCAGACACAAAGCACCGCTGCGCACGCTACAGGTTTTGATGGGTTCGCCATAGGGAAATGCTGCCACATAACCCCACTGTTGGCATTGATGGCTGGCAGCGGATTGCGCGACATAAGTATCCACTTTTGCGTTTTGTAGCGGTGCGAGATCAAAACCCAGCCGAACCACGCCTGCGACTTCACTGCTTTTGACCGGCTGTGGGGTTTTATTGATAGTGCAACTGGTTAATAACCCTGCGGCTAAAACTAAATAAACCGTTTTCATTTTGTGGGAACTCAAATGATATTTTCTATTATTTTAGCATGCTGAAAAATAGAAAATGAGTAACAGTATAAAGCTGTTTAATTTTATTTAGAGTGAGCTTTTAAATAAGACCTAACGCAAATTTAAGGGGTTTATCAGTCTGATTAGAATCAACAGCAATACTGAAGTTTTGATTAAAAAATGATCATGAAAGACATCAAGTTTGGCTGAATCGTGCCGACAATACAGATAATGCACGGTCTACCTGCAGTATGGGCATACAAAAACCGAAGAATCGGCGCTGAGGTTATTGCGGCTGTGCAGGATGCTTTTTTTGTTTTTCACCGGGGAATCACAACACATGAAGTTTATTCGCAATATCAAAATCCGCGTTATGGTGGTACTGATACTGGTCTTTTCGACGGTGGCCTGGCTGGCTATTTCCGGTCTGGCATTATGGTTTTTAAATGATCTTGAACAAAACCTGGCCCTGAATGCCGAGCAAAAAAGATGGATAGACATTATTCAGTTCTTGCTCGGTTCGTCTGTTGTGGCAAGTATTGCGATAACCCTGATCACGGAGCGCTATCTCTATCACTGCCTGGTAAAACCGGTCGAGAACATTCGCGAGCATATGCATATTCTGGCGCGCGGGGAATTAGAAACCGAATTACCAGATTTAGGCAGTAATTGCATTGGCCTGATGGTGTCGCCCATTCAAAAAATGCAATCGAACTGGAAAAAAGCCGTTTCCAATATTCGCACCAGTGCGACCACTATTCGTGGAAATGCCACCGAGGTTGCTGGCGTCAATGGCGAACTATCGAGCCGTTCGGAACAGCTTGCCGCGGCCCTCGAAGAAACGACAGCCAGCATGGAACAATTAAGCAGCACCGTTACGTTGAATGCGGAAAACGCCAGCCATGCGAGTCAGCTCGCAAAAAATGCCACACAAACCGCACGCAACGGCGGCGAGTCGGTCAAAAAAGTCATGACGACCATGGAAACCATCACCAGCAGTTCGCACAAAATTGTCGACATCACCACCGTGATTAATAGCATTTCCTTCCAGACCAATATCCTTGCATTGAATGCCGCGGTGGAAGCCGCCCGCGCAGGTGAACAAGGGCGCGGATTTGCCGTTGTGGCAAGCGAAGTGCGTAACCTTGCTCAGCGCAGCGCACTGGCGGCAAAAGAGATTGAAACCTTGCTCAAAGAGTCGGTAGATAACATTCACACCGGCTCGGAGCAGGTGAAGAAGGCAGGTGAAGCAATGGGCGAAATTCTCGATGCTGTGATGCAGGTGAATAACATTATGGGCGATATCGCGAATGCCTCTGGCGAACAGAGCAAAGGAATAGGGCAGGTGGGGATTGCCGTCCGGCAGATGGACGCGGTCACGCAGCAAAACGTCAGTCTGGTGCATCAATCGGCGCTGTCATCGGTTGATCTTGAAAAGCAAGCACACCAACTTAACGACATCGTGGCGATGTTCCGTATCGCCAAATCGGCCTGATCTTGTGACTGAGCTATCATCAAAATGCAGAAGTGTGAGCGTACCTTTATTTTTTGAAACTAAATTTCATTAAATTTGAAAGTATGTTTGCTAGATAGTATCGTTACTGCATACCAAAGCTATTCACCGCGGGAAATCCCGTGACCCAATCAGGAGACGGAAATGAAAATAGCACTGATGATGGAAAACAGTCAGGCTGGAAAAAACGCCATCATTCTTAATGAGTTGAAAGCGGTTGCTGGTGAAAAAGAGTACCCGGTTTACAACGTAGGCATGAGCGATGAGCAGGATCATCACCTGACTTACATCCACCTCGGTATTATGGCCAGCATTCTGTTGAACTCTAAAGCGGTTGATTTCGTGGTCACCGGTTGTGGCACAGGTCAGGGCGCAATGATGTCTCTGAACATCCACCCAGGTGTGGTTTGTGGCTACTGCCTGGATCCAGCCGATGCGTTCCTGTTCTCGCAAATCAACAACGGTAACGCGCTGTCTCTGGCATTCGCAAAAGGCTTCGGCTGGGGTGCAGAACTGAACGTGCGCTACATGTTCGAAAAAGCGTTCACTGGCCGTAAAGGCGAAGGCTACCCAATCGAGCGTAAAGAGCCACAGGTTCGCAACGCAGGTATTCTGAACCAGGTGAAAGCCGCTGTTGTGAAAGAAAATTATCTGGATACGTTGCGCGCTATCGACCCTGAGCTGGTGAAAACCGCAGTATCGGGTGAACGTTTCCAGCAGTGTTTCTTCGAAAACTGCCAGAACAAAGAAATTGAAGCATTTGTTCGCGAAATTCTTGCTTAATTATTTCTGACATGACGTAAGGCCAGCTTTTGCTGGCCTTATTTTTTTGGACTTCCGCTACTGCTTTTTCGACACGCTGCTGCCCGCGTCGCGCGGTAAACGCAGCAAATCCACCAGCCCAAGCAGGCAAATCAACGTAATCATCACAAATGAAATCTTGATGGAAAACCCAGGAATGGTGGTGATATCCAGCCATTGACCGGCTTTCTCCCCCAGACGAATCCCAATCGCGCCAAGCGTAATCCCCAATCCCACAGAAAGCTGCGTTGCGGTACTAAACAGCGTATTGGCGTAGCTCATTTGTGTGGACGGAACGTCAGAAAAGGCCAGCGTGCTGATGCCGGTAAACTGCATTGAGCGGAACATCCCGCCAAAAAACAGAATTGCCATCGTCAGCCAGGCCGCCGTGTTTGGCGTGAGAAACGCGCAGGCCAGTAAAGAAGCCACGTTCAACAGCCCGTTAATGATCAGCAGCTTTTTAAAGCCCAACGCGCGTATCAGCGGGGTGGTGGCTGGTTTCATTGCCAGGTTCCCGGCAAAAACGGCCAGAACCAGTAAACCCGAATGGAAGGCATCCATCCCGAAACCGACCTGGAACAGCAACGGCAGCAAAAATGGTACGGCACTGATCGAGGTGCGGAACAGCGAACCGCCGTACATCGTCACGCCGAAAGTTTGCACCTTTAAGGCTTCAAGGCGAATCATCGGGTGTTCTGCGCGTTTAAAATGCCGCAGCGAAAACCACAGCGCCGCCGCGCCCAGAACCAGAATACTCACCGTTGGCAGCACATTAATGTGTGATTGCCCGAGCATTTCCAGACCGTAAACCAGGCAAATCATGGCGATGGCGGTGCTGGCAAAACCGATGCCGTCAAACGGGCGACGATCGTCATCATGAATATCGGGAATTAACCGCCACGCCAGCGCCATCGCAATTAGCCCCAGCGGCAGGTTGATATAAAAAATCCAGCGCCACGATGCATAACTGGTGATAAATCCTCCCAGCGGCGGGCCAATGATTGGCGCCACTAACGCAGGCCACGTCAGCGTGGCGATGGCGGTGATCAGCAAATGTTTGGGTGTGGTGCGCAAAACGGCCAGTCGCCCGACAGGCACCATCAACGCGCCGCCAACGCCCTGTAAAATACGCATCGCAACAAACTGCTCGAGCGTATTGGCGATACCGCATAACACCGATGAAAACGTGAAAATGGCCAGCGCGAGAGTGAAAACTTTACGAGCACCAAAGCGGTCGGCAATCCAGCCGCTGGCGGGAATCAGCACCGCCAGCGTCAGCAAATAGGCGCTCATACCGATGTTCAGATCAACCGCATCGACGCCAAACGTTTTTGCCATTTCTGGCAGCGCGGTGGCGATAACGGTTCCGTCGAGAAATTCCATGAAAAATGCGCCAGCAACCAACAGTGCCATACCTGAAATGCCACGTTTTGCTGCCGGAGAAGGGGAGTTAGTCATGAGTGGAACTCAAAATTAAAATAATGTTTTAAAAATTTATTGAGCCAATTAACCAGTTAAGTCCCGGATATGCAAGCCATTTCATGTGACGGAGTTGTAAAATCCACAAGAAAAATGTGTGATGTGCATCACAAAACTATTGATTTGTGTGACGGATGTCATATTATTAGCCGCATAACGAGCAACATCTGCAAAACAAAAAAACTGGAGCACACAATGAAAATGCGCAAAATCCTGAAAAGCATGTTCGAACAATACTGCAAGACCTTCAAAGATGTACCGCCAGCTGGCATGTTCTGAGTTGTCAGCCTGAAGAAAAACCTGCTACGGCAGGTTTTTTTATGCCTGAAATTTGGCACAAACTTTTCGATAGCACGTTATATATCCACAATTTTTGCTTTAGCACTTTTTCGTATAACGTTATGCGTTTTACACGCATTTACAATGTGGGTATGGCTGGTGCAGTATGCAGGCTCTATTTGAGACGGAGTCTGTGAATAAATGCGTAAACCCCTGTTGTTATCTGCGCTGTTTGCTTCTTTGGCCCTGGCCCTTTCTGGCTGTGATGATGCAAAAACCGACACTGCGGCAAGTCCTGCCCCAGCAAAACAAGCAGCCCAGGATGGCGGCAATTTAATCGTTGGTGTGACTACCGGTGATCCGTTAGCGATGAACCCGTTATATGCCAGCGACCGCACGACGCTGACCATTATGCAGGCGTTGTACGCACCGCTTTATAGCTTCAACGGCGACAAGATTGAATGGGGCCTGGCAGAAAGCCTGACGCCTTCGGACGACAACCTCTCATACGTTCTAAAACTCAAACCGAATCTAAAATGGCAGGATGGCCAGGCTATCACCGCTGACGACGTGGTGTTTACCTTCAACAAATTGCTCGATGAGAAGCAGCACAGCTTCTTCCGCAGCATGTTTGTCTATGGCGGCAAACCGATTCAGGTCACGAAAGTTGATGACCTGACGGTGAAATTCACGTTGCCGCAAGTCAGTGCCGCGTTTGTCGGCACGCTGGTGCAGATTTACCCAATTCCGCAGCATGTATTCGCCAGCGAAAATGGCGACATGGAAAAGAGCACCAAAAACGACACACCAGTCGGTTCTGGCCCGTTCAAATTCAAAGAATATCGCGCCGGTCAGTACTACGCATTAACGCGTTTTGATGATTACTGGAACGGCAAGCCGAAACTTGAAGCGGTGACTTATCGTTTCGCGAAAGACAGCAACTCCGCCAATCTTGCGCTGCAAAACGGTGAAATCAACATGAAGATGATTGACCCGCAGGACGTGACGCGTCTGAAATCCAGCGGCAAATTCGACTTCGTGATTTATCCTGAAGGCCGTCTGGCGTACATGACGTTTAACCAGAATATCGACAGCATGAAGAACAAGGCGCTGCGCCAGGCCATCGCTTATGCCATCAATAAAGACGAACTGGTTCAGGCGGCATTTTCTTCGCTCGATTACGCGCAACCTGCCGCATCAATTCTGACGCCAGACACGCTGTATCAGACCAGCGATGTGGAACCCTACAAGTTCGACGTTGAAAAAGCCAAAGCGTTACTGAAAGAAGCGGGTGCGCCTGCCAATCTGAAATTGCGTCTGGCGTATATCAACAGCAATAAAACCCAGGAAAGCATGGGGCTGTATATTCAGCAGCAGCTGAAAAACGTCGGTATTGCGGTTGAGCTGATGCCTCTGGATGCGAACGCGATGTCGCAACGCAGCCTGGATATGAAAAACACTTCATATGAGTTGAGCCTCGGCGGCTACATCATGGGCATGGAACCGGACGGTTATAAGTCGCTGTATATGAGCAACGAAGCTTATAACTACGCGCATTATAAGAACCCGGCGTTCGATGCATTGTGGGAGCAGGGCGCAACGGAAACCGACAAATCGAAACGCGCTGAGATTTATAAGCAAATCCAACAGACGGTTGCCAACGACATGGCGTGGTATCCGATTGCTTACACCAACGCGGTTGTGGCGGTCGATAAGCGTTTTGGCGGCACCAAAGAGGCTGAACCTAAGCCTGTTTATATGTTCCAGGATTTGTCGAAAATCTATCAACAATAATTAACGCCAACTTTAAGGGTCTCATTTAAGGGGCCCTTATTTATGACGGCATAATGGTGGATGACGCTAATACCGGGTTTGTCGGCCGGATAAGCGTGCGTCATCCGACATTGCTTGAGTCAATTTTTGAGGCAGTATGAATAATGTTTTAGTCCGACGCCTGGCGCAGTTAGTGCCGATGTTGTTCTTCATTTCGCTGGTGTCGTTTTTGTTGGTCAAACTGGCTCCTGGCGACCCGATTCAGGCCTATATCACGCCGCGTATGAACCCGGAAGATATTGAGCGTATCCGCCAAAGTCTTGGGCTTGATAAGCCGATATTTATGCAATACCTATTGTGGCTCAAAAATGTGCTGCAAGGGGATTTGGGCTACTCGCTGATTTACCATCGCCCGGTGTTAACCATGATTGCCGAGCGCATTCCGGCAACTCTCGGCTTAATGGGCGCATCCCTGATTATGGCTATGCTACTGGCGATTCCGTTGGGATTACTGGCTGGTGCCTATAAACATCGCTGGCTTGATCACTTCCTGAATATGTTCGCCTATATTGGCATTTCCGTGCCGATTTTCTGGTTCGGTATCTTGTTGATTACCGTATTTTCAGTGCAGCTCAACTGGCTGCCGAGCATGGGAATGCGCACCATCGGCGTGGAAGATTCCTGGCTGGATGTGGTGCGCCATGGCATTTTGCCGTGTATCGCCCTGAGCTTTTATAACCTCTCAACTTATGTCCGTTACATCCGTTCCAACACCATCACTCAGCTTTCCGCCGATTATGTGCAAACCCAACTGGCATACGGTGCCACGCGCCGCTCAATCTTGTTCCGCCATGTGCTGAAAAACGTGCTGCTGCCGGTGATTACCCTGTTTGGTATTTCGTTCGGCGAGCTGGTGGTTGGCGCATACGTGACGGAAAGTGTGTTCTCCTGGCCGGGAATGGGCCTGTTAGGAATTCAGTCGATCACCTCGCTGGATTACCCGCTGATCATGGCGATGATCATGCTTTCTTCGACGATGATTATCGTCGGCAACCTGGTGGCAGATTTGTTATATCGCGTGGCGGACCCGCGCATTAAGGCATTGAGGTAAGACGATGAGTAGACGTTGGCAACAAGTTAAACACGGCCTGAAACGTAATCGTCCAGCTCAATTCTCGCTCCTGGTTCTGATTGTTTTCAGCATTGCGGCGTTACTGGCCGCACTCAGTCCTTTTGATCCAAATCAGATGTCGCTCACCGCAAGGCTGCTGCCGCCGGACGCCGCGCACTGGTTCGGCACCGATGATTACGGGCGCGACTACTTTACTCGTGCGCTGTACGGCGGCCAGATTTCCCTGATGGTGGGCTTCCTGTCGATGGTGTTCTCGACGTTGATTGGTACGCTGGTCGGCACCGTGAGCGGCTATTTTGGTGGTCGAATAGACAACATTATGATGCGCGTGGTCGATATCTTAATGTCGATTCCGGCGTTCTTTTTACTGCTGGTGTTGAATGCGTATCTGAAACCCGGCATCGCCAATATCATTATGATTATCAGTGCATTGACGTGGATGAGTATGTCCCGCCTGGTACGCGCAGAAACCTTATCGGTGAAAGAGCGTGAATACGTGGTGTATGCCCGCGCCTGTGGCGAACACCCGCTGATTATTATTGCGCGCCACATTATCCCGAACATTTTGCCGACCATTATGGTGGCGGCGACGCTGAATATCGCCTCGGCAATCCTCATGGAATCGACACTCAGCTTCCTCGGCCTTGGCGTGCAGCAGCCGAATGCGTCGTGGGGCAGTATGCTCAACAACGCGCAATCCTTTATTGGCGAAGCGACGTGGCTGGCGATGTTCCCTGGCGTCCTGATCTTGCTGACGGTGCTGAGTTTTAACGTGCTGGGCGACGTATTACGTACTGCTTTCGAGCCTGGAGCGAACCGCGATGAATAACTTACTCGAACTCGAAAACCTGCAAACTTCGTTCTTCACCCGCGAAGGGGAAGTGAAAGCGGTGCGCGGCGTCAGTTTTGCGGTGAAACGCGGCGAAGTGGTGGGCATCGTCGGCGAATCAGGCTGCGGCAAAAGCGTCACCTGTAAGTCGGTGCTGAAGCTTTTGGGCAGCAACGGCAAAGTGGTCGGCGGGCACGTTCATTTTATGGGCGAAGATTTGGCCCGTAAAACGCCGGAGCAGATGCGCCATATTCGCGGCAATGATATTGCGATGATCTTCCAGGATCCGATGACCGCGCTTAACCCGGTGCTGACGATTGGCAAACAGATGAGCGAGATTCTGATTCGGAATCAGAATCTCAGCAAAAAGGCAGCCAAAGAGAAATCCATCGCCATGCTGCAACAGGTGGGGATTGGCAACGCGGAACAGCGTTATAACCAGTATCCGCACGAGTTCAGCGGCGGCATGCGCCAGCGCGTGATGATTGCCATTGCGCTGTCTTGCCACCCGAAATTACTGATTGCCGATGAACCGACCACCGCGCTGGATGTGACCATTCAGGCGCAGATTTTGCGTTTGCTAAAACAGCTTCAGCAGCAAACAGACACCGCTATTATGCTGATCACCCACGATCTCGGCGTGGTCGCGCAGGTGTGTTCCCGCGTAGTGGTGATGTACGGCGGGTTAGTGATGGAGCAGGGGAGCGTGGACGACATTTTCTATCGCCCGGCGCATCCGTACACCCGTGGATTGCTGGCTTCATTACCCCGTCCGGGGGAAGTGAGTGAACGTTTGTCGCCAATCGAAGGCTCACCGCCTGGATTGCTGAATCCGCCACCCGGCTGCCCGTTTGCCGAGCGTTGCCCCCAGCGCATGGAGCGTTGCAGCAGCCTGCCGCCAATGTATCAAATTGCAGAAGATCATCAGGCCAAGTGCTGGTTATGGGATACGGAGGTGAATCATGCAGGACGTTAAGCCGCTGGTGCGCGTGAAAGGGCTGCGCAAATATTTCCATAGCCAACAAGGATGGTTTAACAAAACGCCGCCGGTGAAAGCGGTGGACGGCGTGAGTTTCGATATCTATCCCGGTGAAACTTACGGCCTGGTGGGCGAATCGGGCTGCGGGAAATCGACGCTCGGGCGCAGCGTTTTACGTCTGTTTGATATCACCGACGGCGAAATTGAATTTGCCGGCCAGGACATCGCTCATATGAGCGACAAGCAACTCAAACCATTGCGCCGCCGTATGCAGGCTATTTTCCAGGACCCGTATTCTTCGCTCAATCCGGGGATGACCGTTGCGCAGTTAATTGCCGAACCGATGAAAATCCACGGTTACGACAAAGAACAACGCACAGCCCGCACGCTTGAGTTGCTCGAAAAAGTCGGGCTAAAAGCGGAGCATTTAAACCGTTTCCCACATGAGTTCAGCGGCGGCCAGCGCCAGCGTATCAGCATTGCGCGTGCGCTTTCGGTAAACCCGGAATTTGTGTTGTGCGATGAGCCGCTGTCGGCGCTGGATGTTTCGGTGCAGGCGCAGGTGGTGAATATTTTGCAGGATTTGCAGCAGGCATTCGGGCTGACGTATCTGTTTATTGCGCACGATTTATCGATGGTGCGCCATATTTCCGACCGCATCGGCGTGATGTATCTCGGCTCGCTGGTGGAAGAAGCCCCCGCCGAAACGCTTTATACCGAACCGGCGCATCCGTACACCCGTGCGCTGCTGGCCTCAATTCCAGTTGCCGACCCACATGTCCAAATGCTGGATCAGGGCGGCATCAAAGGTGAGTTGCCCGGTGCAATGAGCGACTGGCCGGGCTGTAAATTCTGCAACCGTTGCCCGCGAGCGATGGATAAATGCCAACGTGAAGCCCCGGTTATACAGGAGATTTCACCCGGTCACCGCGTGGCTTGCTGGTTGTTTGAAGACAATAAGAGCCT
Source organism: Buttiauxella izardii (assembly GCF_003601925.1). Classification (GTDB taxonomy): domain Bacteria; phylum Pseudomonadota; class Gammaproteobacteria; order Enterobacterales; family Enterobacteriaceae; genus Buttiauxella; species Buttiauxella izardii. The sequence goes on along the minus strand of NZ_QZWH01000017.1, from coordinate 29,159 downwards.
TTAGCGAGGTGCAAGAGCGAGAATGACATGCTCGGGGTCATTCTCAATCGCACGCAGCAAGGCTTTGGCAGGGCCAGTCGGTTCGCGGCGGCCCTGTTCCCAGTTTTTCAGCGTATCAACACTTACGGAGATTAAACGAGCAAAACCCGCCTGTGATAACCCGGTCGCCTGACGAATGGCTTTGACCTGGGTAGCGGTCACTTCTATTGCACGAGATGGTTCGCGTTTGCCTTCAACAATCTCATTCATCTGCGCCATACTTTCGGACAGACGTGCGAACAATTTCTTATCCATTTACCACCTCTCGTTCATTTGCCGCAAAAAGCGTTTTTCGGTTTCACTGAGATCGTCTTTCATTCCTTTCGGGTAAATTAGTAACAACCTGATGATGCTCTCGACGTTTTTATGGAAATAAATGACTCTGACGCCACCTCGTTTCCCTTTGTTTTTCGCCAGCCAACGTACTTTACGCAAGCCTCCGGTATGAGGGATCACATCGCCACTATCCGGTGATAATGTGAGAAATACCTGAAACAGCCTGTATTCCTCATCCGTAAGTAATGCGCCAACATCCTCTGTAAAAATGGGCGTTTCGATAAAATGCATAGTATCCGCCATTGGCTTATAGCCAAGATTAAGTTATCAGAAATAATGAGTAAGTCAATGGCGTACTTAAATAGCATGCAGAATGGGGAAGGCTAAGTGAATTCGCAAAGTTGTTACGTGATTTTCGAGGCTGCTTCCAGAATGGATCATTGCCTCGCGCACATTGCCACGAGTACTATGTCGCCCATCTTGAAACAGGAGAAATAACAATGTCTGAACAATTATCTGCTGACCAGGAACTGGTTTCCGACGTCGTGGCATGTCAGTTAGTGATTAAGCAAATTCTGGATGTGATTGATGTGATTGCGCCGGTAGAAGTGCGCGAAAAAATGGCGAATCAATTAAAGACCATTGATTTCACCACCCATCCGGCAGCGGCAGATCCCGTGACCCGCCGCGCGATTCAAAAAGCGATTAGCCTGATTGAGCTGAAATTTACGCCGCAAAACGAAGCGCATTAATTCCATCCGTATATCGCCTTTTTGTAGGTCGGATAAGCGGCAGCGTCATCCGACATAACAGGCAAAAATGGTGGATGACGAATGCCGCTCATCCACCTTACAAAACCCGTCTGATTCACGCTTAGAAGAACGTCATCACCAACAAATAACTCGCCGCACACGCACAACTCACACCGATCAATCCTGGCAAAATGAAACTGTGGTTAATGATGAACTTGCCAATCCTGGTGGTGCCGGAACGGTCGAAGCCGATACACGCTAAATCGCTTGGATAAGTCGGCAGTACAAAGTAACCGTAGGATGCCGGGAAGAAGGCAATCAGCATTTTCGGCTCAACGCCTAACATCAACCCCATCGGAGCCACGGCGGTTAACGCGGCGGCCTGGCTATTCACCAGTTTTGATACTAAAAATAGCACGATGGCATACGTCCACGGATGGCTTTTCACCACGCCTTCCAGTGCCATTTTCAGCTCTTCCAGATGCGCCTGGAAAAACGTGTCGCTCATCCATGCCACGCCAAACACCGAGAAAATCGCCACCATCCCGGCTTTAAATACCGCACCGTTGGAGATGGCGGAAGCATTCACTTTGCACACCATCAGCATCACCGCACCGGCAATCAACATCATCATCTGAATCACCAGATTCATCGACAGCGGCTTGAGCGAGCCTTTAATTTCAAAGGCCGGGCGCAATGCGGGAATCGCCCCCAATAACACCACCACTAAAATCCCGGCGAAGAAAATCCACGTCGACCAGTAGGCTTGTTTTGGGAACACCTGGTTCATCAGCGTTTCGCTGCTGCCGTAGATAAACTCACGCTGTTTCGGGTCTTTCAACTTCTCCTGAAATTCCTCGTCATCTTCCAAATCCTTACCGCGGCGTAAACTCCACAGCGCAGCAATTAGCACGCCAAATAACGACGCGGGGACGGAAACGCAAAGAATATCGAGGATGCCCCACGCGTGGCCGATACCATGATTCGCCGCCAGAATCGAAATCAGCGAAACCACCGCCACCGAAACCGGAGAGGCCGTAATCGCCATTTGCGAGGCAATCGACGCCACCGCCATTGGGCGTTCCGGGCGAATGCCTTTTTTAAGCGCGATATCGGCAATGATCGGGAACATGGTGTAAACAACATGGCCGGTGCCGCACAGGAACGTCAGCATCCAGGTGGTGAAAGGGGCAAGTAGCGTAATGTGTTGAGGATGTTTGCGCAGGAGCCGTTCCGCGAACTGCATCATCACATTCAGGCCGCCTGCCGTCTGCAATGTAGCCGCGCAGCCAATCACCGCCAGAATGGTGAGCATCACGTCAACCGGCGGTTTGCCTGGCTCCAGGCCAAAAATAAAGGTCAGGATAAACAGCCCAATCCCACTGATCAGGCCCAGCCCCATCCCGCCAAAACGCGTTCCAACCAGAAGACATAAAATAATGACAATAAATTCAATGGTTATCATGGTAATCCCTTAACGTTAGGTATTGCTTTAGCATTACAGAATGTAAGGATTACCAATGAGACACAGATCTTAAATGTTAAAATTCAATGAAAACAGATGGTTAATAACATTTTGTTAACACTCCGCCTGGTGGCGGAGTGTCGACTTAGAGAGGAATGTGCGAATGCTGAAGGCGAGGAAGCTTTGTTTCGTCGCTGGCAATATCAATCAGTAACACGTTCTCACCGCGTTTTAGCGCAATACGCATACCGCTATTATCCGGCGTGACCTGCATATCTGTTATCGGTTGTGAGTTGTCGAAATCCCACACGCAGACAAACTCGGGGCTGGGTTCATGGCTGCGTAACACAACATAACTCAGGTCTTTCACCGCCGGATTATCCGGTGCTTTGCCTTGCCAGAGCTCGGCCTGCCCGTGTAGCCACAAAGCCTGCCCATTGTGTGCGCTGCCAAAATTTCGTGGCTGGCTATTCTTCAACTGAACGCAATGTGCATCCTGCATAATCGCGAGCGGGCCGTTGGGGCAGAATGTCACCCGTTCGCCTTCAACATCAAGCGCTTTTCCCTTGAGATGCAGTGTCCAGTCGAGCTGCTGGCGATGCGGGTTTTGCACGTTGCTGATGTCAATTAAGGCGTTGTCCAGCCACAGTAAACGGCGGCGGAAACGCACATCGCGCCAGGCCTCAACATCCCATTGCACGCGGGTGTGGCTGTCCAGCTCCGGCGGGGTTTGTCGCCAGTCCACTTCGCTATCGAGCCAGCAAAATGCTTCGCTTTCATAGTATTGGCGCACTACAGGAATGGCAGGCGGTTGATTCGTCTGGTTAACCGTAACCGTATTGTGCGTGGCGCTATTTTTGTAATATGCATAATGCATCGGCGCGCCGTAACCCGTGGTTCCAAGGTCGGGCAATATTTCTTCTGCGCCATTAAACAGCACAAGATTCAGGCGATCGTAGTGGTCATGCTCGCCACCGTAAGGCGTGTGTTTTACCAACAGTGCACGTCTCTTTTGCGGGTTGCGCCAGATAGTCAGGCCGCAGTCCGGGGCGTGCAAATGCCCACCGGGAATCAGTTCGGGAACCTGTTCTGGCAGCGGTCGGGTATAGATAAGCGCATCCAGATTCGGGTGCGGATGTTGCTGATTAATCACCTTTAGTGCGGCGGCGTACTGCGGTTCCTGGTAGTAGAACCAGGCAAATTCATAAAGATGGCTGTGATCGAGTTTTTCCTGGCCGTAAATACAATCATTGATGCGCGGGAAAGTGCCATCGGGCATCAGCAACGTCAGCGGGAAACTGAGCATTTTTTTATAGTACGGTTCATCGAGCAGGCTCCAGCGTGTGCCCATCGCCAGCTTTTCAAACGCCAGGAACCCTTGCAGAGCGTAGAAATGATAATGAACCGACCCCTCGAACCATAACCCTTCATCGAACAGCCCATGTTCAAGTTGATAACGCAACCCGTAAGGCTGGTTAACGGCAAACTCCAGCAGTTCATCCTCTTCCAGCACCAGCCCCAAAACCCCGACGGTGCAGCCAATCTTGACTTCATGGTTATGGAGTTGTGCGGTGCGGTGGGCCATCAGAAATTGCGCACCTTCTCGCAACAGGCGAGTGGTGATGTATTCGCGTTGCTCGTTTGTCAGTGCTTCATTGATGCAATCAAATCCGAGGGTGAAATCCAGCAGGCAATTGGCTTCGCACAGCGTCTGGGCGTTCATTTTGCCCGGCCCGTTATAAGGAATACCGCCGTGGATGGCGTAGCCTGGGTAAAACTCGGCGTAGCGCAGCAGTAAATCACGGACTTTATCGAGGTAAATTTGCTCCCCGGTTAACCGCCATAAAATGCCGAGCTGATGACAGGCTTTGGCATTCAGCCCGTTGAGTTCGCGCCACCAGGCTCCGTCGTATGGCTCGCCGCTAAACCGCTGCCCGTCAATTGGGCAGCAATGAGAAGTCGGGGCATTTTTGTCCCAGACCAGCCTGACGCCGTGGTCAGGGCAGTAATAATAAAGGTTCCAGGTGGCTACTGCCGTTTCGGGTACTTGCACCGGGTTGCCCAGCACCACTGAATTATCGGTAATCAGTTGCTCAATGAATGCTGGCTGTTGGTTAACACGTTGCCGAAGAAGAATAAGTTGTTGCGTGGTGAACTGCTTCATCGCTCGATCCTTATTCTCAATCAGTGTGGTTTTAATGGGGTAATAAGATGAGAAATATCGTCCGGATATTTCGCCATAAGCCACTGCGCTTTCTCGGCAAATAACTTGTCGTCAGGCCACGCCCGTGCGGCGCTCACCATATTCACCAATGCTTTTTTATCATCCATTTTATCAATATCTTTCCATGGCCAGGTTTCGTTGCTATTCACGAAATTAGCGACATAGGTGTAGCCCTTACGCAAGCTACGGCCGTCAACGTTGACGTTCCACACATCCTCACCGGCAACTTCCCCTAAGCGCCCGAGTTTGTTGTAAGCCTCCAGGTGGAAATTGCTGTAATGCCACGGGCGTGTGCGCTCAATTTCAGCCATCTGACGGCCTTCTTTGTCAAAATGGGAAGGGATCCGGCGTAGCTGCGTAATTTGCAGACGCTTTTTGGCAGCAGCAGTATCACCGCTAAACAAGGCAAATGACGCAGCCTGCAAATCAAAATAAGTGCCGTGATTGTTATGCCAGTTATCTTCTTCAAAACCGTTCTGGCTGGTGGTCATCCACTGATAAAAATCGCCATACCACTGTTTTATCTTCTGATAATCTTCATCGCTGATCATATTCGCCGGGCGTAATAGTTCTACGGCATCAATCACTTCAACTAATGCACGGCTATCAATCAGCCCGATTCCACGCCCGTCATTAACGCCCGGAATGGCCTGGGCGTGTTGTAGATTTGGGTTCATGCGCGTTTCTGGCTTCACGAACCAGTTCAGCAGCTGATCGCGGGCCTTTTCGGCGTACGCTGGGTTTTGTGTGAATTGCCACGCCAGCGCCAGCGTCCACACGTCATTGCTCATGTTGACCAGGCGTTTTTTGTCCGTGGCGTCGCTGTTGGCATCGGGATTGGTCTGACCGTCTTTGCGGATATAGGGCAGGCCATCTTTTTTGTTTGGATCCGGCCACCAGTACGGTGGGAAACTGTAGTAGTCGTGCTTATCGCCGCTGGCGGCGACCAGGGTTTTATCCATCACCGAATACAGCGGTTTAGTCAGCGCTTTATCCGCCCCGGAAATCAGTTTTTGGTACGCACCGATAAACTGCGGATTTTGTGCTTTAACCTGTTCCTTGCTGTAGCGTAAATCATCGAGTTTTATTTGCAGCGGATGTGCATCGGCGGCATACAACGGCGAGGCAGTTAATACACCTGCAACAGCCAGGGAAATTAATGACAGGCAGGACAATAAAGTGGGTTTTGTCGGGCACATATTTTCTCCGTCCATCGGTAGAATAAATTGCAGGCGACAGAAATATCACCTGATTAACTTTAGGGGTTATTAATAATCATCAACGATCAGATTGGAAATAATATCATTGATGTTTCCTGCGCAGTGTAAGAGGCGGAATAAATTTTTGTGTGACGGAGTTCAAATTACAGTTCGGGATGCTAAATGACCGCAAAAAATGGGTTTCACATCACGAAAATCAATGGTTTTAAACATAATTTTAAAAAATGTTAATTTCGTTAAATTTGGTAACTTGCTGTATTTGTGGGTTTTTATTTTTTATGTGTTTTTGGTTCTGTATTTTCATGTGACTTTCGACACATTTTTGCATTGTGAAACGGTATTTCTGTTTTAGGCGGTTGTGTTTAAAACCTGCATTCTATTTAATTATCGGGCAGCTTTTCCTTTACCGAAAATAATCTGCTTCACTCCATTTATTCAATATTCAAATTACTTAAAATAAGGACGTGAAAATAAATGTTCCCTACAAAATTAAAATCCGTATTACTGATATCCGCACTGGGGTTTAGTGCCTCACAAACCTTTGCAGCAGAAACACTGAATGTGTGGATTCGTGCTAGCAATGATTCAAAAAATATCTACAAGCAAGAAGCGGAAACCTTTGAGAAAAAGACCGGCATTAAAATTGAATATTTTAATGCGACTACCGACTTCGAGCAGCGACTCGCCCGCGCGGCAGCCGGGAATGCGTTGCCCGATCTTATCTTTAATGACGCCGTCGCGATGGGGCAATTTATCCAGCTTGGCATCGCCGAAGAAATCGACCCTAAAACCATAGCCGGTGGCGATAACCTCTATCCCACAGCCTGGGAAAGTACCCGTTATACCGACGGTAAATACTATGGCGTGCCCACATCCGCTCAAACCTTTGCGCTGTTTGTGCGCAAAGACTGGCGTGAAAAGCTCGGAATGCCTGCGCCAAAAACCTGGAGCGATGTCGAGAAACTGGCAAAAGCCTTCACCACGCAAGACCCTGACGGCAATGGCAAAAACGACACCTACGGCTTCTTATTGCCAGGTTCCACCACGCGCGGGTATGCCAGCTGGTTTATGAGTGCATTCCTGTGGCAAGCCGGGGGTGATTTTATCCGTGAAGGGGCGACCAAAGGCACGTTCAAGGCCTCACTCGACGAGCCAGCAGCCACCGAAACTCTGCAGTTTATGCGCGGCATGTTGTGCGAAAAAGTGGTTCAGCCAGGCGCGATTAACGCCACCACTGCCGACATTATTCCTTCATTCCGTTCCGGCCAAACCGGCATGTTCTTTACCGGGCCGTATCACATCGCGCTATTCGATAAAGATCCCGGCAAAGACAAGTTTGAAGTCGTGACGCTGGAAGGCCCGAAAAACAGCGCCACGTTAGCCGAAGGCACCACGGTATTCATGATGAAAAGCAGCAAGAACAAAGAGGCTGCGCGTAAGTTCATCGAATTTATGATTTCCCAGGAAGGGCAGGAAATCGGCATGGGCAAAGGCAGCAAGCATATGCCGGTGGTGCGTTTGCCGGTGAATAAAAATGTGGATACGCAGGCGGTCTATAACGACGAACGCTGGGCGACGTTCGCCAGCCTCTACGCCAACGAAGGCCGTTATGTGCCACAAGTACCGAATTGGACGCCAATCCGCCAGGTCACCGCGGATGGTTTCAACCGTATTCTCGCGGACTGTGGCAGCGATATTTCCGCCGAGCTGAAAGCCACCAACGAGAAGGTCAACGCTGAACTTGCCAAACAGCAGGTGTTGGCGAAGTAAGTTTTCTCCTCGCCCTCACCCAGACCTATCCCTCAGTGAGAGGGCCTGGGTGAGGGGGACTGACGATAACGTTTAAAAACGGGCAAAAATGACGATGTTAACTTCTCGCCAGAAACGAAATCTGGTGCCGTGGATCTTCCTGGCTCCGGCACTGGTCATTTTCACCTGGTTTAAATTCATCCCGATGCTGCAAGGGCTGGTGATGAGTTTTTACAAAGTGAATTTCAATCAGCCAGATGAATGGGTTGGGTTTGCTAACTTTGCCCGCGCGTTTGCCGATATCGAACTGCATTCGGCAGTTTTCAATACCTTCCTATATGTCGTCGTGACGATGGTGGTTGGCGCGGTGCTGGCGTTCTTTCTGGCGATGTTGCTCGAAGGCCCGGCTCGCCATCTGCGTTTTATCCGCACCGCGATCTTCCTGCCTGCAGTCACCAGTGCGGCGATTGTCGCGGAAATGTGGCGCATCCTGTTTAACCCCACGCCAAACGGGGTCGTGAACCATATTCTGAGTTGGTTCGGTGTTGCCGACCAGGGCTTCCTCGCCAGTTCGGACCAGGCGCTGTGGGTGATTATGTTGCTGCATATCTGGAAAGCGGTGCCGTACAACATGGTGATATTTATCGCCGGGCTGGCGGGTATCAGCCGTGATTTGTACGACGCCTCAAACGTTGACGGTGCGAACTGGTGGAATCGCCTGCGCTACGTCACCTTGCCCGGCATGATTCCGGCGATTTCTGTGGTGCTGATGCTGTCGTTTATCCGTGGTTTCCGCGTGTTTGCGGAGGTGTATGCCACCACCGGCGGCGGGCCTTCGGGTGCAACGGAGATGATCATGACGCACATCTACAAACTCGGTTTTGAGCAATTTGACTACGGCTATGCTTCGGCGGTGTCGTTCCTGTTATTCGCCTTCACCGTGGTGCTGACGATTTGTCACCTCACGCTGAAAAAGCGCATTGCCCGCTATTAAGGAGCTGCCCATGTCAGGTAAACGTTGGGATACCATTGGCCGCTGGATGATTTATGGCCTGTTATTAATTGTGTTCGTCGGGCCGTTTTGGGGCATTGTCGCCACCGCATTTAGCGGCGCACCGGTCAAACCGGGCGAACTGCTGGCGTGGCCGAATGAGTTTTCCATGGAGAACTTTATCTTCGCCTGGCAGGACATTGGCGTCTGGCAATATCTGCTCAACTCGATGGTGGTGGTGTTCTTCGGCACCATTTTGCAGGTTTCGGTGAGTGCGCTGGCGGCCTACGCGCTGGCCCGCAAAAAATTCATCGGCGTCTCGTTGGTCAGCTTAATCATTCTTTCCACCATGATGCTGCCGGAAGAAGTCATCGCCATTCCGCTGTACATGATCATCAACTGGCAACTGCCGCTGATTGACTCGTCACTCTACAACACCTATCTGGGCATGATTATGCCAGTAGTGGGCTGGGCATTTTCTATCTTCGTGCTTAGCGAATTTATGGCAGCGATACCCAAAGAGTTGGAAGAAGCCGCGCGTATTGACGGCGCGAATGAATGGCAGATTTTCTTCCATGTCATTTTGCCGCTGGTGAAACCGGCGCTCGGCACCGTGGTGACGTTCGGCTTCATCATGATTTGGGACCAATATCTGCTGCCGCTGATTGTGGTGAACAGCGACAGCCTGAACACCATTCCGGTGATCCTCGGCCGCTTGCGCACCGATGAAAGCATCACACCAAACATCTTTATTGCCATCACTTTACTGGCGATGTTGCCGAGCATCATCGTGTATCTCGGTCTGCAAAAACATTTCAATCGCGGGATTATGTCCGGCGCGGTCAAAGGATAAGGAGCGACACATGGGTTCCGTGGTACTGAAAAATGTCTGTAAATCATATGGCGACGCGCACGTTATTAAAGATGTTTCGTTGACCATTCCAGACGGTGAGTTCTGTGTGTTGGTTGGCCCGAGCGGCTGCGGTAAATCAACGCTATTACGCATGATTGCCGGGCTGGAAGAGATTACCGGCGGCGAAGTGGCCATCAACGAAAAAGACGTGACCGACGTTGAGCCGAAGCTGCGCGATATTGCCATGGTGTTCCAGAGTTACGCGTTATATCCGCAAATGACGGTGCGCGAAAATATGGGCTTTGCGCTCAAAATGGCAAAACTGCCGAAAGCAGAAATCAGCCAGAAAGTGGAAGCAGCAGCCGATCTTCTCGGTTTGGGCGTGCTGCTCGACCGTCTGCCAAAAGATCTCTCCGGCGGCCAGCGTCAGCGTGTGGCGATGGGGCGCGCTATCGTGCGTAACCCGCAGGTGTTTTTGTTCGATGAGCCGCTCTCAAACCTTGATGCCAAATTGCGTACTCAAGTGCGTGGTGAAATCCGCGAACTGCATCGCCGCCTGAAAACCACCTCGGTGTACGTCACGCACGACCAGATTGAAGCGATGACCATGGGGCAGATGATTGTGGTGCTGCGCGAAGGACGCATTGAACAGGTCGGTAGTCCGCTGGAATTGTATGACCGCCCGGCGAATCTTTTTGTGGCCGGTTTCATCGGCTCGCCTGAAATCAATCAGTTAAAAGGTGAAGTGACGCTACAAAACGGCGAGATGATGTTACGCCTGGGCGATGGCTCTTTGTTAAGCTTGCCGCCGGGCGTTCAAGTGCAGCCGCAACAAAAAGTGGTGTATGCGATACGCCCGGAACAGGTGAATGTGGTGAGTGAAAGCGAGCAAAGCGGGGCGCTGAAGGCGACCATCACCGCCATCGAAAATACCGGTTCTGATATGCAGTTGTTCTGTAACACCGGAGGGGGCTCGTTTACCTCTGTGTTTAAGCAGCGCTTAAATGTACAGGAAGGTGAAACGGTATGGCTGCAACCCAGAGTGGCCGGTATTCACATTTTTGATGCCGCCAGCGGGCAGCGTGTAGCGTGTCATTAAGAAGGAGTGATTGATGAAGTTATACACCCTGGATGTCACGTGCCTGGAGAGCGCCCGCCGTGGTTTGCAGCAACCTTTTTCCCCGCTGCAACTGGCGCTGGGGCGGCTGGTGAGCGAGGCGGATAAACTCCGTGGACAGCCACCCGAAAGCGTGGTGCATAAAAAGCTCCGCCCGGTGAGTGGTGACCCGCACGACTATTACAGCCTGGGAACCTACTGGTGGCCTAATCCGCGCAGGCCAAATGGCCTGCCGTATATCCGCCGCGACGGGCATACCAACCCGCAATGCCAGAACAATGACACCGACACCACACGCATTATTCGCATGTGTGAACGCAGCCTGACGCTCGGGCTGGCGTGGTATTTCACCGGTCAACGCAAATACGCCCTGGCAGCGGCGGAGCAAATCAAGTGCTGGTTCCTTGATGAAGCCACGCGCATGAACCCGCATCTGAATTACGGCCAGGCGATTCCGGGGATTGTCTCCGGGCGCGGCACCGGGCTAATCGATACACGCCTGTTATGGATGGTGATCGACACTATCGGGCTTATCAGCGATGCCAGCGTCCTCGACACCGACGATATTATTGGTTTGCATCAGTGGTTCCGGGATTTCAACCACTGGATGTTCTTCAGCGACGTCGGTCATTCGGAATACGTCTGGCATAACAACCACGGCACCTGGTATGACGCCCAGCGCGCGGTGAATGCGCTTTTCTACGGAGACAAAGGGCTGGTGGCGCGCATTATTCAGCAGGGGATAACCCAACGCATGGCGGCGCAAATCGACCAGGAAGGAAAGCAAACCATGGAACTGGAGCGCCCGGTGCCGTTCCATTATTCATTGTTTAACCTCGAAGCTCATTTATTACTGAATCGCTATGCCGAACATGTTGAGTTTGACCGCTGGAATGCGGTGCAGGACGGGCGCAGCGTGAAACTTGGCATTGATTATCTCATGCCGTTTATTGCCGATCCGGATTTATGGCCGTACCGCGATTTAGACGGCATCGTCTGGGATAGCGCATTGCGCCTATTGCTGCAATCTATGCGTGGGTATCCGAAAGAGGCGGCGCGATATAAAACCGTGCTGGCGAGTTTCCCGGAAGATGCGTTGAGTTTGCGCGAACAATTGATGTGGTGCGCCTGAGAAAATGGTTTTTGTCGGATGACGCTGCCGCTTATCCGACCTACGTGGCGGGTCGTACAGCAAGCGTCATCCACCATGTGCATATAATCAATGCTGCTGATGGTTCACTAAATTAGTCAGATGCACGTCGGTCTGGCTCATGCACAGCCCGGCTTTGCGAGCACTGCGCACCTCGTCAAGAATCGTATTGAGCAACACGCCTTCGTCTGCCTGTTCGCGATCCATTGTTTTCAGGAAATTGAGCGTCGGATAATCCTTTAATTCCGTCGCCTCTGCGGTCAATTTATTTAAAGTTGCACAACGCTGCTGGTAATCTTCGACGGTTTTCTCAAACAGCATTTCCAGAGAGTCGCATTCACTTTGTGGTGATTCAATCGCCCCCACAATGGGATTGCCGCCCGCCTGCTTCATAAAATTAAATATACGCATCATCTGCGTGACATTGCACTGCGCCTGATTTCTCAAAAAAGTCGCTGTGCCAGTTAAGCTTTTTTCAGAACACCAGTGACTTAATCTTAAGTAGAGATTAGAAGAGTAAAAATCCTGATTAATCTGCAAGTTGAGTCTTTGAACCATGCCGGAAGTTGCCATAATCATTTCCTTATTGAAGCGGAACAACAGGTAAAGGTTGGGGAGTTGCGCAAAAAATAATACCCCGTTTGAGGTATCTGGAGAACTATTAATTATGTCGTTTAATCTATATTTACAACCTGACTTGCGGGGAAACATTAAAAACAAAATATGAAATAATTATGACGCTTGAGAATTATCCCGGATATTTGGAATGTAATGATCAATATTGTGATTCACCGTCAGATAATGAATTTCTTAATCCTTGATTTATTGTTTTAGATCATATTTTGTTCAGCGGCTAATTTCGCTCTCGATTGCTTGCGGTATTGCAACGGGGTCTGGCTCATCATTTTTTTAAAACAGGTAATAAAGTAGGTCACTTCGATAAAACCGACTTCCTGGGCGATGGCGTCAATGCTCAACGGCGAGGTGCGCAATAAATCACAACTTTTCTTGATGCGCCGCGTCAGCAGGTATTCGTGGATACTGCCTCCGGTCTGTTGGCGAAAAATACGCGAGGTATAACTGCGTGATAAACCAATCGATTGTGCCAGTTCATCTAGCGAAAACTTCTCGCTGTAATGAGTTTCCACCCATTGCATGATTTGTGATGCAACCGTTTGTTGTGGTTGAATAAATCTTTGCGGTTGCGCGGGAAGAAACGCCAGAATTTGCATCACCATAAACGCCACATCGCTGGCGGTCGAAAGCCCATCAAGCTCCAGTTTGTCGAACTGCTCCAGAATGGCATCCATAAATTCAGCTTGTTCGCTCAAATCGTAAACCTGCGCGGGCGCATTGCTGGCGGCCAGGGCAGAAAACTGCGCCAGCTGGCGTGGGAAACCATTCAAGGTGCCGATCACCGACGTATGCTCGATATGCATCGTTGTGCGGTGATACTGGTTCTTATCGCTGGCTTCCACATGAACCTTATGCAAACGGAAGGGCGGGAAGATAAATAAGCGCCCAGGCCGTGCGGTGTAATGCTGATTATCGACCACCACAATGCCATATCCTTTTGAAATATATAAAAACTCAACGCACTGATGCCAGTGATAATATTGCGCGCTGGAGGCTCGCAGACGATGAAATGAGATAACCTGGCTATCAAGCGTAATCCGCTCCATAAATTGCTGTTCGCTCATTTCCCCTCCAGGACAATAATTTTAAGTTTTTACGCCATGATTTGTAATTTATTGCCCCCGCCAATAGAAAAATCCAGTGAAATTGAAATAACGGTTTAGTTTTGTGATGCGGCTCACTCTGAGCCAGGAATAAAAGCGACTACTCTTTGCATCAACGCGCTGAACTAGCGTGCACAAATTATGAATAACAATAACTTAGATTATTCTCGTGTCTGGCGGGAGGACATTGTGCAACCTGAACATATTACCCTGAACAACCCTCTAAAATGCAGGGATGATCTGCATAAACTGGTGAATGAATTATTGAATGCCGTTTCGCCATTCTTTAAAAAAGAGGCCAGTGGTGTCGACCTGGCAAATTTCACCGCTCATTACGGGCAACAAATTGCCAATATGGAAACCTTCTCGCGTTTATTGTGGGGTGTGACGCCCCTGCTGGCGGGAGGGTATGAACCAGAGCAACTCTCTTTTTATATCCAGGCCATAAAAAATGGCACCAATCCTGACCACGCAGAATATTGGGGTGAAGTAGCGCCTTACGATCAACGTATTGTGGAAATGGCAGCCTACGGATTGATGCTGGCGGTGGCGCATAAACCGCTGCTGGCGCACTTTAACGAGCAGGAGAAACATAATCTCTGGCAATGGTTAAAGCAGAGCGAAAACCACGATATCCCGGATAACAACTGGCATTTCTTCCCGATTCTGGTGCAGGTCGGCTTCCATCATTGCGGTATGCCAAACAATGCCGATGCGCTGGAAAAGCATTTCGCCGCCATGGAGCATTATTACCTCGGCGATGGCTGGTATTCCGACGGGCCAGGCCGACCGCGTGATTACTACATTTCGATGGGCTTCCATTTTTACGGGCTGATCTACGCCAAATTAATGGCCGATGTTGACCCGCAGCGCTGCAAAATATTGCGCCAGCGTGCCACAGAATTTGCCGGTGATTTTATTCATTTCTTCGCGGATGACGGTGCCGCGATTCCGTTCGGACGCAGCCTGACTTATCGCTTTGCCCAGGCCGCCTTCTGGAGTGCCGCCGCCTTCGCGGGCCTCGAAGTCTACGAACCTGGAGTGGTGAAAGGCATTGTGCTGCGCCATTTGCGCTGGTGGTTGCAACAACCGCTGTTTGACCGCGATGGCGTATTGAGCGTGGGTTACAGCTATCCGAACCTGATTATGGCGGAAGATTACAACGCGCCTGGCTCGCCATACTGGGGGCTGAAAACCATGCTGGTGCTGGCGTTAGGCGAAAACTATGCGTTCTGGCAGGCACAAGAATTACCGTTACCGGCCCGTGAAGCGGAACACAGCATTCCTCACGCTGCGCAAATTGTGGTTCACCAGGATAACCATTTGTGGATGGTGACATCCGGGCAACTCGAGCTGAATAACTTCGTCAACACTGAAGCCAAATACTGCAAATTCGCCTATTCCACACGCTACGGTTTCACTATTGAACGTGGGCGCTACGGCTTAAACCATGCCGCACCTGATTCCATGTTATTGCTCTCGGAGAAAGACGATTATTGGCGTGGGCGTCGCGCTTGCCAGCAAGTCACCACCGCCGACGGCATGATCTATAGCCGCTGGCAGCCTTGGAACGACGTGACTATCGACACCTGGCTGGTGCCGCTTGGCGACTGGCAAGTGCGTGTGCATCGCATCAACACCGCACGTGAACTCGATTGCGCCGAAGGCGGCTTTAGCCTGCCTAATCGCCCGCTGCCACACGCCGATCTGACGCTGGCAAACAGCGTTCTCAAAACGGCTACCGATACCAGCGCCATCACTTGTTTAAGCCCGCAACCGCGTACCGGCGAGCAGGTGTTAACTCCGCCAAACAGCAACTTATTGTTTGCCGAACGTGCAGCCGTTCCGCTACTGCGCGGTGAATTAAACGTGGGAACGCATCTCTTAATCAGCGCCGTTTGGGCAGGGGATTCTGACGGCTTTGATGAACACGCTTGTCCGCAAGCCATTATCAGCGAGGGCGCAGTACGCCTGGTGATGGGCCACCACCAAAAGCATGTATTGTTTCTGGAGAACCATGAATGAATAGTTCAACACCAACGCGTACCGCTCAAATAAAAATGAGCACCTTTATCTTCCTATACTTTTTCACCTGGTCTTCAAGCTTCGGGCTGTATGCCCTGTGGTTGAGCCAAAAAGTGGGATTAGACAGCATTACCATCGGCAGCGTTTTTGCGATTAACGGCGTCTTTGCCGTGGTGATGAAACCTGTCTACGGCTACATCATGGACAAAATCGGCATGAGCAAATGGCTGCTCTATTTTGTCTGCGCCATCTCGGCATTAATGGCCCCGTTTTTCGTCACGGTTTATCAACCGCTGCTGCTCTCGCATACCACTATTGGCATTGTGATTGGCGCGTTTTATCTGAGCCTCGGCTGGTACGCAGGCGTTGCAGCGTCAGAATCTTATGCCGACAGATTCAGCCGTTTATATGGCCTGGAATTTGGCCGTATCCGCATGTGGGGTTCGCTCGGTTGGGCGATGGCGGCATCGGTTTCCGGTTTGCTGTTTAACTACACGCCGCTGGCAAACTTCCTCGTCAGCAGCACGACTTCCCTATTAATGCTTCTGGTGCTCATCAGCCTGAAAATTGGCGATGAACAACTACGCAATAACAACGTGATTTCAGCGAACAAAATCGTCTTTGCCGATGTTTTGATGCTGCTGAAAAACCGTAAATTCTGGATGTTCAGCCTGTATGTTGCAGGTGTGGCATGGATGATGTTTGTCGCCGAGCAGCAATTCCCGCGCTACTTCGTCTCGTTCTTCGACACCAAAGAGCAGGGCAACGCCTGGTATGGTTATCTCAGCACCATCCAGTCCGGTATGGAATTTGTGATGATGATGTTCATCCCGGTGCTGGTAAACCATTACGGCGCGAAGAAAGGCTTATTGCTGTGCGGTTGCGTGGTCGGTTTACGCCTGATTGCTTCCGGCCTGACCACCGATCCGCTGGTGATTTCTATCATCAAACCGTTCTACGGCGTTGAAATTGCCCTGTTGCTGATCTCCGTATTCAAATACATCGCCGAGCATTTCCACAAGAAGGTCAACGCCACCATGTATTTGCTGGGTTATCAGGCGATGATTTACGTCGGTTCGGTGGTGGTCGCACCGCCAGCAGGCTACCTGTACGACAAAATCGGCTTCGCACACACCTACTTAATGATGGGCTGTTGCGCGCTGGTCTTCACCCTGATTTCCGCTTTCACACTCTCGCGCTGCCAGTCAAAACGCGTTGAATCTCATACATTCTCACCCGCTTTAGACACTTCACCGGTCGAGCCGGTAAAACATTAATTAAGGAGACGTTATGACCCGTTCTGTAGTCACTGAAAAAGTTGTGACCGAGCCACTGCGCCCTATTGAATTGCATCAAGTAGACCGCCTGGCCCTGAAACGCAAGCTGGATGCGGCTTTGCAAAGTGTCACTAAAAGGCTGGATAAGACGATTGTTGCGGTTGGGGACAAATTCCCTAACGAAGCCTGCGAAGGCGGCAAGTGGAAACCGACTGACAACGTTGAATGGACAACCAGCTTCTGGCCCGGTCAATTATGGCTGGCGTGGGAGATGACGGGCGATCAAAAATATCGCCAGGCGGCAGAGCGTTATTTGCCCTCTTTTAAACAGCGTTTAGACAAGCGTATTGAAACCGCGACCCACGATTTGGGCTTCCTGTATACGCTGTCCTGCGTCAACGCCTGGCGCTTAACCGGCAATGAAACCGCTCGCCAGACCGCATTACAGGCGGCAGATATTCTGATGGAGCGTTTTAACCCGGTAGCGAAAATCATTCAGGCGTGGGGCGATTTGAATGATCCAGAACAACAGGGAAGGATGATTATTGACTGTAATATGAACCTTCCGCTGCTTTATTGGGCAAGCCAGCAAACGGGTGACGAACGCTACGCGCAGGCTGCCACGGCCCACGCCGAGCAGGCGGCGAAATACATTGTTCGCCCGGATGCTTCGACATTCCATACCTATTATATGGATGTGAAAACCGGCGAGCCGCGGTTTGGTAACACGCACCAGGGTTTCAGCGACAGCTCGTGCTGGTCGCGCGGGCAGGCGTGGGGCATCTATGGTTTCTTGCTCACGTACCTGTATACCGGCGACAAAAGTATGGTGGATCTCACCCGCAGTCTGGCGCATTACTTTATCAACCGCCTGCCGGAAGATGATGTTTGCCATTGGGATCTGGCGCTGCTTGGCACCGACGCGGTACGCGACAGTTCAGCCGCGGCGATCACCGCTTGCGGATTGCTTGAACTGGTGAAAGTGTTGCCGGTGCTGGATGAACATCGCGCCCATTACGAAGAAATGGCGCTGCGTATTATTCAGTCGCTGACCGATAACTACCTCGCGCGTGACGATGAGCCATGCGAAGGGTTGCTGAAACACTCGGTTTACCACATGGCGAGCGGCAAAGGCGTGGATGAATGCTGTAGTTGGGGAGACTATTTCTACCTGGAAGCGCTGGCCCGCGTGCGCCAGGTGTGGAGTCTTTACTGGTAAGTTTCTCGCCCCCGTAATGCTGCGGGGGCAACATGGAGAGTGATGATGAAAACCGTTGCAGTCTTACTGGCACCAGGTTTTGAAGAAGCCGAAGCCATTGTTACCATTGATATTCTGCGCCGCCTTAAAATCAATGTGCGCACACTGTCTTGTATCGACTCGCGCGCCGTCGTGAGTTATCACGATATTCCGATGGTTGCCGACGCCACACTGAGTGAAAGTTTCGACGACACATTCGATGCGGTTGTGCTCCCTGGTGGCCCGGAAGGCAGCGTCTTCCTGGCGAAAAGCGCCAGCGTGATTGCCTTCGTGCGCCGTCATGACGAACTCGGTAAGTTTATATGCCCAATTTGTTCTGCCGCAGCGCGCGTATTGGGTGGCAACGGTTTACTGAAAGGTCGTCGTTATGTTTGCTCCGGTGATTTATGGCAGCAAGTAGGCGACGGCGTTTATGTTGACGCCGATGTTGTCGAAGACGGCAATTTGATAAGCGGCAGAGGACTGGGAAAAGTATTTGATTTTGCGCTGACCGTTGCCGCACGGCTCGAAGGTGATGAAGCCGCCGCACGAGATCATGCGGAGCATATTTATTATCCGTGGTGATAGTGAATACATCGGTAAATTTAATATCAGAATCCAATTTTGACGTCATAAGTATTGAGTAGAAGTTGATCTAACTTATGCTCAATTGCTTAAAATATGCGGTCCATCCATAAGCTATAACTACTAGTTCCCGCTGTACAATGCTCCCAACTTATTGCCTCATAAACAAACGACACCGTTTCTTCGGCTTGTCCTTGGTTGTCATTAATAACATGGGGAATACTTAGTTTTATTTCACAAATGCGTGCCTCAGTGAGTTTTATGATGTAAAACAACTCATTAATACCAAAGCGATTAGTTCTGTATATCGGAAATTCGCATGCTAATATTTCATTGTCTGTAATAGCTTTGCTCAGTAATGGCGAGGATTTATCGATGGGCTTCTTAATTGTTAGCATTTGATGGTTTACGTTATTAATACGTGTTAATTTATGTTCCATTTCATAAACCATTATTTGATCTAAATGCGCAATTTGTGCCTTGTTACCGATGGAATCAAGGGAGCAGCAACCTGCAGATATTAATCCTTGTTTTCTTCCATTAAGAATAAGGTAGGTCGGGTTTGCCATAATTTTCTCCATTAATTAGGTTGGTAATTTAAATGGTGCTTAATAAATAGTGTTGCTTGAGTAACATGCCATTCAAATCCCCAAAGGGTTTTTGATGAATTTAAATTATGTGTAACTTATGGTTCTTTCAATTGCTATGTCACTTATAGTACTTCTACCTTTTCACAAGGTCTATTGTTGTTTGCTTGAAATTAAGCTGATAACATACTTTCCAATTTGTTGGTTTTGCGTAATATAAGATTGTTTTGCAGGCTCTGTATTTGACAACAGAGTTTTGATTAATGATTTTGTAGTGCGTGTTAAATGATTGATTAGCTATGCTGTATTTACTAGGTGCTATTTGTATATGGATTGATTGAGTAATTTACAGGGAAGGAGTGAGCTATAAATGATATTTTGTGAGTTAAACTATAATGACCGAACCCCAAACGGGACATTGAGATTGAAATGTTCAGGTGTTGGAGTGTTTTATGTTTTTTCAGGCCTGGATGCTTTTAAGGATGTCCTTGAATTCTCTGATAGGAAAAACGGCCCGATACCTTTAGGGAAATATTGGATAGTCGATAGGCCGAAGGGTGGTTTATATTCAAGGTTCAAACAGTTTGGTAAAGAAATTAGGACTGGGAATGACTATGATAAATGGTTTGCATTATTTAAACAAGATAGCGTAATGGATGATTATACTTTTGTTGATCTTTTTCAGCGTGGGAATTTTAGATTACATCCCCTAAGGCCTGATGGCACCGGTGTGTCTGATGGTTGCATCACGTTCTACAATCAAGCAGATTTCAATACAATCCGGGAAGCCTTATTACTTACTCAGCAAAAAAATATTGGTAGTGCTGGATTAGTGGCTTATGGGGAAATTAATGTAATAGGAATCCCTCGTGCATAATCGTTCGTATTGCATACATAACTTTCTTTGAGTTTTGTTATCACCAGTCGGCATTGTAATTACATTTATAATGTATGAGTCTGATGTAAATTTATTGAAGTTGTTTCCCAGTGCAGATATGATTTTTAGCGGTTGCATGGATATGCTGTTTTCAACTTTTTGTTTATCATTGATTTTTTGGTTGTTTGTGAAATATATAGTTAAATCAGCCAGAAGCACCTTCAAATATGGTGTTGTGTATTTTATTTTGTTTTATCTCATACACGGTTTGTTCGTTTTATCCGACGCGATAATTTTTTCTAAACAGATTGTTGAGCAATTTTTAAATGAATTGGATTACTTCTCAGCAAACTCTCCCATCGAGAACTTTGAAAAGCAGAAAGAGTTGCGAGATTTGATCTTGATTTTTGGTTTTTTCTTGCTTGATACTTTAATTTCCAGCACTACTGTCTTCTTCCTAAAATCACTGAAACTTTTTCCTATACTTACTCCTTTACCCAAGGAGTAAGTCATGGCAATTGAACTGGAAACCCTAAACATAATTCAACCCAGCGGTGGTGTGCCTAACAATACGCTGCCGCTGATGCTTTACCATCATGTCTCTCACGAACCACAGCTTGCTGAATTCTTTGAACAACTCTTCGCTAAAAACGACTGGCCGCCGCGCTGGCGTTATCCGGTTTTTACTTACACCCATTTTCATTCCAATACCCATGAAGTGCTCGGCGTATATGCCGGAAATGCCAAAATTCAGTTTGGCGGAGAAGACGGGCCGATTATTGATATCTCTCGCGGCGATGCGGTGTTAATTCCTGCGGGAGTCGGGCACAAGCAAATTGCGGCATCGGAGGATTTCATGTGTGTCGGCGCATACCCGAAAAACCACGAGCCGGACAAGTTTCTTGATAAACCGGGGCAACTCGAAAAAGTGCAGGGCAACGTTGCCAAAGTGGATAAACCCAAAATGGATCCGGTGATGGGCGAGCAGGGGGGAATTTGCAAATTTTGGTAGCGCTGTAAGCCGCAGGGATGCGTTGGCTGAACTTATGGATAAATAAGCTATTCAGCAAATCATTTGTCCTACATATACCTCTCTTTTTATGTCTTTAATTGCTGAATACATGCACGGTTTTACTGTATTTCTGCCATGTGATTTCGCTCTCCTATGGATTATTAATTTCCCGCTACAACTATCCCAGGCCTGTAAAGCTAAACACCAAAACTGCTAATGGCTTGTTTTCACTAAATCTTACCCTACACATAATAAAATCGAGCGGGAGTATTCCATGCACAAATTTACTAAAGCGCTGGCGGCCATTGGTATCGCTGCGGTTATGTCACAATCCGCTATCGCAGAAACGATGAAGCTCGGTTTTCTGGTCAAGCAACCAGAAGAGCCGTGGTTCCAGACCGAATGGAAATTTGCCGATAAAGCCGGGAAAGATCTCGGTTTTGAAGTGATTAAAATCGCCGTGCCGGATGGTGAAAAAACCCTGAACGCCATCGACAGTCTGGCCGCCAGTGGTGCGAAAGGTTTCGTGATTTGCACCCCCGATCCAAAACTGGGTTCAGCAATTGTCGCCAAAGCAAAAAGTTACGACATGAAAGTGATTGCCGTGGATGACCAGTTTGTTACCGCCAAAGGCAAACCGATGGATACCGTGCCGTTGGTGATGATGGCGGCGACCAAAATTGGTGAGCGCCAGGGGCAAGAGCTTTATAAAGAGATGCAAAAACGCGGCTGGGATGTCAAAGAATCTGCCGTGATGGCGATTACTGCTGACGAACTCGATACCGCTCGCCGCCGGACTTCCGGTTCCATGGAAGCGCTGAAAGCCGCCGGGTTCCCGGAAAAACAAATCTACAAAGTGCCAACCAAATCTAACGATATCCCAGGGGCATTCGATGCCGCGAACTCCATGCTGGTGCAGCATCCAGAAGTGAAACACTGGCTGATCGTCGGCATGAACGACAACACGGTTCTGGGCGGTGTGCGAGCCACTGAAGGCCAGGGCTTTAAAGCGCCGGATGTGATTGGCGTGGGCATCAATGGCGTGGATGCGGTGAGCGAACTGTCGAAAGCACAAGCCACCGGTTTCTACGGTTCCCTGCTGCCAAGCCCGGACGTTCACGGTTATAAGAGCAGCGAAATGCTCTACAACTGGGTAACCAAAGGTGCAGAGCCTGCGAAATTCACCGAAGTGACCGACGTGGTGCTGATCACCCGCGACAACTTTAAAGAAGAGCTGGCGAAAAAAGGCCTCGGCGGTAAGTAATCTCTTTGGCGGATGGGCTTGCGTCCATCCGCCCTTCAACATTGAGGTCTGTCATGCAACACGAGACACCGTATCTCTCTTTTCGTGGTATAGGCAAAACTTTCCCCGGCGTGAAAGCCTTACAGGACATCAGTTTCGACTGTTATGCCGGGCAAGTTCACGCACTAATGGGGGAGAATGGCGCAGGGAAATCAACCCTCCTGAAAATCCTGAGCGGCAATTATGCGCCGAGCGAGGGCAGCATTGTTTTGCGTGGCGAAGAAGTGACTTTTGCCGACACTCCTGCCGCGCTGAACGCCGGAGTCGCGATTATTTACCAGGAGCTGCATCTGGTGCCGGAAATGTCGGTGGCCGAGAATATTTACCTCGGGCAACTGCCGCACAAAGCGGGTTTTGTGAACCGCTCGTTACTCAATTACGAAGCGAAATTGCAGCTTGAGCACCTCGGGCTGGATATCGATCCGAGTACGCCGCTCAAGTATTTATCCATCGGCCAGTGGCAAATGGTGGAAATCGCTAAGGCCCTGGCGCGTAACGCCAAAGTGATCGCTTTCGATGAGCCGACCAGTTCGTTGTCGCGCCGTGAAATCGACAACCTGTTCCGCGTGATTCGTGAATTGCGCGCCGAAGGCCGCGTCATCCTTTATGTCTCGCACCGTATGGAAGAAATTTTCGCCTTAAGTGACGCGATCACCGTATTCAAAGACGGGCGCTATGTGCGCACCTTTGACGATATGGCGCAGGTGAATCACGACTCGCTGGTGCAGGCGATGGTCGGGCGCGATCTGGGGGATATTTACGGCTGGAAACCGCGTGACCACGGCGCGGAACGTTTACGTCTTGATGGCGTAAAAGCGCCAGGCGTGCGCACACCGATTTCACTTTCGGTACGCAGCGGTGAAATCGTCGGGCTATTTGGCCTGGTCGGTGCCGGGCGCAGCGAACTCATGAAAGGGATGTTTGGCGGCACGCGTATTACCGAGGGCAAAGTGTGGATTGATGGCGACGTCATTAATATCAACAAGCCCGCCGATGCGATTCGCGCAGGGATGATGCTCTGCCCGGAAGACCGTAAAGCCGATGGGATTATTCCGGTGCATTCGGTACGCGACAACATCAACATCAGCGCCCGGCGCAAGCATATCAGCGCCGGTTGCCTGATAGACAACCAGTGGGAAGCCGAAAACGCCGCTTCACATATCCGTTCGCTGAATATCAAAACCCCGTCAGCCGATCAGCTGATTATGAATCTCTCCGGCGGCAACCAGCAAAAAGCGATTCTCGGGCGCTGGCTGTCGGAGGAAATGAAAGTGATTCTGCTGGATGAACCGACACGCGGCATCGACGTCGGCGCAAAACACGAAATTTACAACGTGATTTATGCCCTTGCGGCGCAGGGCGTGGCGGTGTTGTTTGCCTCAAGTGATTTACCCGAAGTGTTGGGTCTTGCCGACCGAATTATCGTGATGCGTGAAGGGGAAATTGCCGGCGAACTGCTGCATGGCGAAACCAACGAGCAGCAGGCATTAAGCCTGGCAATGCCAAAAACCAGCGCGTCAGCCGCATGAGTAAGGAGAGAAAAATGTCTGCATTGACTCCATCATCAACAAAAGCATCATCAACCAATACTTCATCCGGCGGCAGCAACAAAAAGTCGTCGATGAGTCTCGGGCGCATCTGGGACAACTACGGCATGTTAGTGGTGTTCGCCGTGCTGTTTATCGCCTGCGCGATCTTTGTGCCGAATTTCTCTTCCTTTATCAACATGAAGGGATTGGGGCTGGCGATTTCGATGTCGGGCATGGTGGCATGCGGCATGTTGTTCTGCCTGGCGTCCGGCGATTTTGACCTGTCCGTCGCTTCTGTGATTGCCTGCGCGGGTGTGACCACGGCGGTGGTGATCAACATGACCGAAAGCCTGTGGATTGGCGTGGCGGCGGGTTTGCTGCTCGGCGTATTAAGCGGCCTGGTGAACGGTTTTGTTATCGCCAGGCTCAAAATCAACGCCCTGATTACCACGCTTGCCACCATGCAAATCGTGCGCGGCCTGGCGTATATCATTTCCGATGGTAAAGCTGTTGGCATTGAAGATGAGCGCTTCTTTACCCTCGGTTACGCCAACTGGTTGGGGCTGCCGGCGCCAATCTGGTTGACGGTCGGCTGTTTGATCCTCTTCGGTTTCTTGCTTAACAAAACCACTTTTGGCCGTAACACGCTGGCGATTGGTGGCAACGAAGAAGCAGCGCGTCTGGCGGGTGTTCCGGTGGTGCGCACCAAAATCATTATCTTTGTGCTCTCTGGTTTAGTCTCGGCGGCGGCGGGGATTATTCTGGCCTCGCGTATGACCAGCGGCCAGCCGATGACCTCTATCGGTTATGAGTTGATTGTGATTTCAGCTTGCGTATTGGGCGGCGTTTCGCTCAAAGGCGGGATTGGTAAAATTTCCTACGTGATTGCAGGGATTTTAATTCTGGGCACCGTGGAGAACGCCATGAACCTGCTGAACATTTCCCCGTTCTCGCAATATGTGGTGCGTGGTTTGATTCTGCTGGCAGCGGTTATCTTTGACCGTTACAAACAGAAAGCTAAGCGTACTGTTTAAGCCTCATTGCCGGATGACGCCTACGTTAATCTCCTGCCATTCGTAGGCCGGATAAGCGCAGCGTCATCCGGCAGTATTTAAATGTGACGACTCTTCATTAATTAGTATTTCCCTCCATAAACTAATGCAAACCAAGATGTAAATCACTGCAATAGTCACTCCACTAAAGTAGAGTCGGCGGCGTTGAATTAGGCCTCAAGGAGATGAGCCAATGAGCAGTGAAGTACATTACACCAGCAGTAAAGTGCGCGTTCCCGGTAATCGTAAATTTGATACCACCTGGGTGTTAAGCCTGTTTGGAACGGCGGTCGGGGCAGGGGTGTTGTTTCTGCCGATTAATGCTGGAATGGGAGGTTTTTGGCCGTTAGTGGCGTTGGCTGTGATTGTCGGGCCGATGACCTGGCTTGCTCACCGAGGGCTGGCACGTTTTGTTTTATCATCACGTAACCCCGGCAGCGATATCACCGAAGTGGTGGAAGAACACTTCGGCGCGAAAGCGGGCATCCTGATTACACTGCTTTACTTCTGCGCTATCTACCCGATTTTGCTTATCTACGGCGTCGGCATCACTAACACCATCGACTCGCTGATGGTCAACCAACTCGGCATGGCTTCACCGCCGCGCGTGATTTTGTCGGTGGTGCTGATTGTTGCGCTGATGGCGGTCATGCTGACCAGCGA
Source organism: Buttiauxella izardii (assembly GCF_003601925.1). Lineage (GTDB taxonomy): Bacteria > Pseudomonadota > Gammaproteobacteria > Enterobacterales > Enterobacteriaceae > Buttiauxella > Buttiauxella izardii. The sequence continues at coordinate 3,437 of NZ_QZWH01000017.1, read as the reverse complement.
ACGCGTGATGCTGATAATCACCGAGTGGATGGTTTATCCGTTAGTCGGTATCTTGCTGTTCCTTTCTGTCTATTTGATTCCGCACTGGAACACTGCTGCACTCTCGCAGGTGCCAAGCGCGATGGACTTCACCACGACGATGTGGCTGACGATCCCGGTGCTGGTTTTCGCCTTTAACCACTCCCCTGCGATCTCTTCATTTGCGCTGTCGCAACGCCGCGAATACGGCAAACGTGCAGATGAAAAATCCAGCGAGACACTGCGCAAAACGTCCACCATTTTGCTGGCGTTTGTCATGCTGTTTGTCTTTAGCTGCGTGCTGAGCGTGACGCCGGCAGACCTGGTTGCCGCCAAACAGCAAAACATTTCGATGTTGAGCTTCCTGGCGAACAAATTTGATAACCCGCTAATCTCCATCTTTGGCCCGTTGGTGGCGGTTCTGGCGATTTCCAGCTCCTTCTTCGGCCACTATCTTGGTGCGCGTGAAGGTTTGCACGGCCTGGTGAAGAAAATTGCACGTCATAACGGCAAGCGTTTTGATGACCGCAAGCTGAACAAAGCCATCGCGCTGTTCTTCCTGCTGACCCTGTGGCTGGTCGCGACGCTGAACCCAAGCATTCTTGGCATGATTGAATCCCTCGGTGGCCCGGTCATCGCGATGATTCTGTTTATCATGCCGATGTATGCGATTCACAAGGTTCCGGCGCTGGCAAAATTCCGTGGCAAAGCGAGCAATATCTTCGTCACGGTTATGGGTCTGGTCGCCATTTCCGGGCTTATCGCCAGCTTCTTCTAATCTGCGTAATACCGAAACGCCAGACTGCATGCGGTCTGGCGATTTATCTTAGAAAATTGCGACACCCGTCACCCTGTCTATACTTACATGGCTAATCATAATTTATCGTTACCGTCTCGGTGGCGATTTTAACCATGTCAGGAGGAGCCGCTGGTGGCTGAAGTATCATCTGTACCGCCCCTACTTTCAGGCAATCTTGCCTTTTTTTTCGACCTCGATGGCACGCTGGCAGAAATCAAACCACACCCGGATCAAGTCTATATTCCGGCTGCGGTGCGCACGCTGCTGCAAAAAATGTCTGTCATGAGCGACGGGGCACTGGCATTGATTTCAGGGCGTTCAATGGCTGAGCTCGATAAGCTCGCCACTCCCTTCCACTTCCCCCTGGCGGGAGTGCACGGAGCTGAGCGCCGCGATATCAATGATAAAACCCATATCGTGACGCTCCCGGAACCGATGGTTGCTGCGCTGCATCAGTATTTGAACGATGCGCTAACGCTGTTGCCCGGCACGGAACTTGAACCTAAAGGTATGGCGTTTGCACTGCATTATCGCCAGGCCCCTGAAGCGAAAGAGGCCATTTTTGCACTGGCGCAGGAGATGATTCAGCGTTATCCGGAACTCGCGCTGCAACCGGGGAAATGCGTGGTGGAACTCAAGCCTTTAGGCATCGACAAAGGCGCTGCAATTCGCGCGTTTATGCAAGAAGCGCCCTTTGCGGGCCGCACGCCGGTATTTATCGGTGACGATTTAACAGACGAAGCAGGTTTTAAACAGGTTAATGCTCTGGGTGGATTAACCATCAAAGTTGGGAGCGGCGAAACCATTGCCAATCATCGCCTGGCAAATGTTCGCATGGTGTATCACTGGCTTGGCAAATTAACGCAACACATAGAACAACAAAAGCCAGATATTTTAAGGGGAGAAAATTATGAGTCGCTTAGTGGTAGTCTCTAATCGCATCGCGCCACCGGATGATAAGAAAAGTAGTGCTGGTGGCCTGGCTGTGGGTATTTTGGGGGCATTAAAAACGGCGGGGGGATTGTGGTTTGGCTGGAGCGGTGAGGTCGGCGACCCCGACGCGCCATTGCAAAAGACCAAACGCGGCAACATCACCTGGGCTTCTTTCAACCTGAGCCAGGAAGATTACGAAAGCTACTATCTGCAATTTTCAAATGCAGTTCTGTGGCCAGCATTTCACTATCGCCTCGACCTGGTCGATTACCAGCGCGAAGCGTGGGAAGGCTACAGCCGGGTGAATACATTACTGGCGAAAAAGCTCAAACCCCTTTTAGAAGATGACGACATCTTATGGGTGCATGACTACCATCTTCTGCCGTTTGCCGCCGAATGCCGAAAACAGGGTTTGAATCACCGCATCGGTTTCTTCTTACATATCCCGTTCCCGACGCCGGAAGTGTTTAATGCATTGCCACCGCACGAAGAGTTACTCGAAGCGCTGAGTGAATACGATTTGCTCGGCTTCCAGACTGAAAGCGATCGCCTGGCGTTCCTTGACGGCATCGCCAGCCAGACGCGGCTTGATCATCTGGGCAAAAATGAGCATCAGGCGTTTGGTAACACTTTCCGCACCGAGGTTTACCCGATAGGCATCGAGCCGGAAGAGATCAAAAAAAGTGCGCAGGGGCCGCTGCCACCAAAACTGGCACAGCTCAAAGCCGAACTGGGCAGCATCAAAAATATCTTCTCCGTCGAGCGCCTGGATTATTCCAAAGGCCTGCCGGAGCGTTTCCTGGCGTTTGAAGCGTTACTGGAAAACTACCCGCATCACCACGGCAAAATTCGCTACACGCAAATCGCGCCGACTTCGCGCGGCGACGTTCAGGCTTATCAGGATATTCGTCATCAACTGGAAACTGAAGCAGGGCGCATCAACGGTAAATACGGGCAACTGGGCTGGACGCCGCTTTATTATTTAAACCAGCACTTTGATCGCAAACTGGTGATGAAAGTGTTCCGTCATGCGGACGTTGGGCTGGTGACGCCACTGCGCGATGGCATGAACCTGGTGGCGAAAGAGTACGTCGCCGCGCAAGACCCGGTGAATCCAGGTGTGCTGGTGCTGTCGAAATTTGCCGGTGCGGCTAATGAATTGTCCTCGGCGCTTATCGTCAACCCGTATGACCGTGATGATGTGGCAGCGGCACTTGATCGAGCATTAACAATGCCACTTGCCGAGCGGATATCGCGCCATAGCGAGATGATGGCGGTGATTGAGAAGAATGATATCCATCACTGGCAGAAGAGGTTTATTGACGATTTAAAGAAGGCTGTACCGAGGAGTGAGGCGTCACATTTAGGGAAGAAGGTGGCGACATTTCCGAAGTTGGCGTGAGGATAGTTGCCTTTCAGCCAAGAACGGTGGTTTTCCGTTCACCCGGCCACCAGGAGTCAAAATGGAGGCGATTAAAGCCGGAACCCAAGGTCAACGTCAAAACCAAAAGACAGCACCGAGCCGGTTTTGACCTTGTTCCCGGTATAAATTGCCCCAGTGTTCCCCATAAGTCAGGGTTGAGCTGCCGGGAGCAGCGAAAGAGAGCGATCGTCGGGAACGAGTCGCGAACGACCCTGATGTTGGGGATAAGCTGGGGTTTACCGCGCAGCGGCAATTTAATGACCG
>NZ_QZWH01000016.1 GCF_003601925.1 Buttiauxella izardii | reverse complement strand
CAGAACTCACGCTCAGGATGCGGGCGGCGGAACAGCGTGTCGTGGGTGCGGATATCCATTTCTTTAAGCAGCTTCGCAAAAATGTACGCGATGTCGTAGTTCTGAAAGCTGCGGCAGTTCTGACGTTGTGAACTGCGCCAGAACTCGGGGTGGACGGTCATGGTGTACAGCGTCTGGTGTTTGCCGGTGTCGCCCTGTTCGCAGAAGGTCACAATGCCGCACACCCGGCGCTGAAGGGTTTCCCCCTGCCAGATGGTGAGGGTGGCCATTTCGTCGAGTACCTGTTTAAAGCCAATCGCCGGGTCGTTACAGACGACGGTGATATCCAGACGAAACAGAGAAGAAAGGGACTGCTTAAGGGTAAAGCCCACCACAGCGAAGGTTTCAGCCGGAGTCCGGCCAGCGGTGAAGATAAAGCGAGTGCCATCTGAAGCCATGATGGAAGTCCTTTCCTGTCCGTGGAATTATTGACCAGAACGTATGGCTTGAGCACAACCATCACGCAGATAAATACAATGAAATCAACAATATATTGGACGTGAAAGATAAATTGGGAACGAGAATATGACCGTGACGAATGTCACATAACCAGAAATAGGAAAGCGTACAAAGTGAATGAGGAATTCAGGATAAAAATGGCAGGATGATGCTTCGCTTATCCGGCCTACTTTTGTTTTCGCAGGACAGATAAGCGATATTTTTTACTTCTCTAGCGGCCACAACCAAGCAGCACCACGCACACCGCTGGAATCCCCGTGCACCGCTTTGCGGATTGGGGTTTCACATTCGCCGCCAAATACCCACGGTTTCACCAGTTGTGGTACGGTTTTGTACAAGCGTTCGTTGTTACTCATCCCACCGCCTAGCACGATCACGTCGGGATCAAGAATGTTGACGATATGAGCCAGTGATTTCGCGAGTCGCATTTCGTAGCGAGCGATCGCCAGTTCTGCAACGGGATCTTGTTGCTCAACTAAATGCATGATCTCATTACCTTTCAGCGGCTTCCCGCTCAGGCGATGGTAGTCGGTGCCAAAACCGGTGCCGGAAATAAAGGTTTCGATACAGCCTTGTTTACCGCAGTAGCACGGGACTTCTTCGCGAAAACGCAGCTCGTCCTCATCCATCCACGGTAATGGATTGTGGCCCCACTCGCCCGCTGTGCCGTTGCCGCCAATCAGGCTACGCCCGTTAATGGCAATGCCCGACCCACATCCTGTACCGATGATCACCGCAAAGACGATAGCCGCACCTGCTGCCGCGCCGTCGATTGCCTCGGAAACCGCCAGGCAGTTAGCATCATTTGCGAAACGAACTTCACGTTGGAGCGCGTCGCACAAGTCTTTATCGAAAGGTTGGCCATTGAGCCAGGTCGAGTTAGCGTTTTTCACCATGCGCGTATACGGTGAAATCGAACCAGGAATACCGATCCCCACCGTTCCTGTCTCGCCTGTGGCTTCTTCCGCCAGGCGCACCAGCTCAACAATGGTGCCGATAGTTTGCTGATAATCGTTTTTCGGCGTCGGCAAGCGATGGCGAAAAAGTTGTTTTCCATCATTCGCCAGAGCGATAACTTCTGTTTTTGTTCCACCTAAGTCGATACCAATGCGCACAGCGATGCCCTCATTTAATTAGTGTTATCAACAGAATAGAAGCGTGCCCTTGTAAAGGCAATGAAACACAGCGCCTGATTCGTTATCATGCCCGCTGCGTTTAACTGACAGTCCGGGAAATAATCATGCTGTGGTTCAAAAATTTAATGGTTTACCGTTTAAGCCGTGACATCACGCTTTCAGCGGATGACATGGAAAAACAGTTGGCCGCGTTTACTTTCACCCCTTGCGGTAGCCAGGATATGGCGAAGACCGGCTGGGTGTCGCCAATGGGTTCGCACAGCGATGCATTAACCCATGTTGCCAACGGGCAGATTGTGATTTGCGCCCGTAAAGAAGAAAAAATTCTCCCGGCTCCGGTGATTAAACAAGAACTGGAAGCGAAGATCAGCAAGCTTGAAGCCGAGCAGGCTCGTAAGCTGAAAAAGACCGAGAAAGATTCTCTGAAAGATGAAGTGCTGCACTCTTTGTTGCCACGCGCTTTCAGCCGTTTCAATCAAACTATGATGTGGATCGACACGGTAAACGGTTTGATCATGGTGGATTGCGCTAGTGCGAAGAAAGCCGAAGACACATTGGCGCTGCTGCGTAAAAGCCTCGGTTCGCTGCCCGTTGTGCCATTAGCTCTCGAAAATCCTATTGAACTGACGCTGACCGAGTGGGTTCGCTCCGGCGACGTGCCTCCAGGTTTTGCGCTAATGGACGAAGCAGAGCTGAAAGCCATTCTCGAAGGTGGCGGCGTGATTCGCTGTAAGCAGCAGGATTTGGTTTGTGATGAGATTGCCGCGCATATCGAAGCCGATAAAGTGGTCACCAAACTGGCTCTTGACTGGCAAGAACGTATTCAGTTTTTGATTGCTGATGACGGTTCGATTAAGCGCCTGAAGTTTGCGGAAACCATCCGTGATCAGAATGACGATATCGACCGTGAAGATTTCGGCGGGCGTTTTGATGCAGATTTTATTTTGATGACTGGCGAACTGGCGGCGTTGATTAAGAATCTGGTTGAAGCGTTAGGCGGTGAAGCCCAGCGCTAGAATGACGAGTCCCTCTTCCTGTGAGGTAGAGGGACTTAAAATTCTTATTTATCGGCAAGATAGCGGCAAAGATAGGAAGTCGGTTCAGCCACTTGTAAATGGAATTCACTGTGTCCAGGAACATGGAACACGGTGCCCGCAGCATAAGTTTTCCACTCGGTTTCGCCAGGCAGTAAAACATGCAATGCCCCACTCACGACTGTCATTTCTTCTGGTTGAGCGGTACCAAAAGTGTATTCACCTTCAACCATGACCCCAACACTCGCGCGCCCAGTGCTGCTGCTGGTAAACCCAATAGATTTCACTTTACCGGAAAAGTACTCATTACTCTGAAGCATGACCAGGCCCTTTTAAAAATAGTTGAAAAAACAATATAGAGGGGAAGTTAAGAGCCTGTCACGCAAATTATTGCCTGCCGTTAAGCAAGCAATTCTGAGGCAAGTCGAGCAATCAGCACGTTCGATAACAATACCGGGACATCCAAGGATTTTTGCAGCAAATCGCGGTGTTTTTGATGGAAGCCCAGGCAATCAAGGAGCAGTACGTCAGCACCGTCTTTTAGCAGTTTCTTCCCTGCATCGATTAAATCCTTCTCCGTTCCATGAATCGGGTTTGCCAATTCGTACAACGGTTCACTCTCTAAAAGCTGCCATTTTTGGCTCTGGAATTTGAGCATTTCAGGCACAGGAATAATGATGCCGACCTGATGCCCAACAACAATCGAAGCCACCAGCGGCGGAATGATGCGCTCCGGCTCCAGCAAAATACCTTTGTGAACTGTCAGGTTGGCAAAACGGTGTGAGCTCATCAGTAGAATGACGTCGAAACCCTGGTTATCCAGCACTTCAATGACATCCTGCAACGCACGCTCGACTTTCTGTTTACTCAATGAAATCAAATGATTTCCGGATAAGAGCGTGAGGAGAAGTTCCTCGCCAGGTGCCGGCGCGTATTCTTCCATCACCTCTTCTTGCGAGAGATTACCGAGGAGGCTGAAAAGCTTAATTTGGTCTGCTGAAATGTGCTCGGTGAGCAACGGCAAGATTTCACTGACCGGAACGACGCCGATGGTGATAATTGCCAATGTTTGTTTCATGTTTCGTTCCGCCCTTGTCCCATATCAGCCCTCAGACTGCTGCGCTGGTATCTTTCCTGTGAATGATACTCTGCTGAAGGTCGCTCAATAATTAACCACAAAGCGTAGCAGCATAATTGCAGAGCATCTGCCGGAATGTTCAACGAAACGTCAACGCCATTAATACAACATCATGATAATTAATTTTTAACAAATAAATTAACTATACCCAAAATAATTCGAGTTGCAGGAAGGCGGCGACGCAGTAAATCCCCATGAGCTTACTTAAGTAAGTGATTGGGGTGAGCGAGGAAAGCCAACGCACCTGCAACTTGAAGTATGACGGGCATAAAAGATGTGATTAAGCATGTGATCAAGGAGTTAATGCGGAACTAAAAACCAGGCGTCCTTGCCAGATTGTTACGCTTTTTGCGGATCTTCGTAGCGCCGCTTTGCATCGAGCGCTTCTTGTTCTGTTTCGTGTTCGCTAATCAACGTATCAGGATGGGGATGGTCGGCTCGAAGTTGATACCAGGTCACCGTTTGGTCCGTGGCACCTTTTTCAACAGCTTCAATACGCGCTTCCCGGGGGTATGGAGGTTTGCTCGCCATCGCTCTTCCTTTGGTTATGAATGAGCGTTAAGTATAGACAAAGATTAGCTGGCATGAGCCGTGTGCAATGCCGCCAGCACCGCCGCAACGATATCTTCCGGGGAACGTGTTGCGTCAACGACATGGTGCGCAGCCTGGTTGTAGAGCGCTTCACGAGCCGCAAGCACTTCAACGATTTCATCGGTAATCGGCCTGCCGGTCAAGGTTGGGCGCTGGCCTTCTTCCGGGAATGCTTCTAAACGTGAGGCAAGGATTTGCGCTGGCGCGCGCAGGTAGATAACCACGCCGTGCTCACGCATAAACTGACGGTTACTCTCAGCCAGCACCATGCCGCCACCGGTCGCAATCACCGTGTCTGGAGCCGTCACGCTTTGCAACGCACCTGATTCACGACGGCGAAAACCGTCCCACCCTTCCTGGGCGACGATATCGGCAACACTCATTTCGGTGGTGGTTAAAAGGTAATGGTCGGTATCAACAAAGTTAAAGCCCAATGCCTGCGCTAACGCAACACCCACGGTTGTTTTGCCACAACCTCGTGCGCCGACTAAATAAATGGGTTGAGTCATCGGTGGCTAATCCTTAGAAGTCCGCCAAAGAGTGTCATCATACCAGCAAGCTAGTACGCGGTGTAGAATTACATCGGTATTAAGCGCTTTTTGAACGCTTCGCAATAAGCAGCCACTTTTCGAGTTCGTTCGCAAACAGTTGACGGTCGCGCTGATTAAGGCTGTCAGGCCCACCGGTCTGCACGCCACTGGCTCTTAATGTATCCATAAAATCACGCATCGTCAGGCGTTCGCGAATAGTGGCGGGAGTATAAAGCTCGCCGCGAGGATTTAGCGCAATCGCGCCCTTTTCCAGCACATCCGCCGCCAACGGGATATCCGCCGTCACGACTAAATCGCCCTTTTCACATCGCCTGACGATTTCGTTATCGGCCACATCAAAGCCCGCGGCCACTTGCAGGCTGCGAATGAAGCGCGAAGGTGGCGTTTTGATCCCCTGATTGGCAACCAGTGTGACCATGGTTTGTGTACGCTCAGCGGCACGAAACAGCACTTCTTTTATCACTTTTGGACACGCATCTGCATCCACCCAAATTTGCATCACGACTCCTGTTTGCCGACGCTAATAGGTGAGATCTTGCCGTGCTTTTTCAGCAATCGCCAACTTTATCTTCGCAGCCAGTTAGCCGAAGCCACAGGAATCACGTTAAGCTATGCTCATCACACAACTCAAAACGATGGAGTGAGACTTTGGATAAGAAAATTGGATTTATCGGTTGCGGCAACATGGGGAAAGCCATTCTGGGTGGCCTGATTGCCAGCGGTCAAGTGATTCCGGGCAACATCTGGGTCTATACACCATCGCCCGATAAAGTTGAAGCCTTACGCGAGCAATACGGCGTTAACGCGGCGCAAAGTGCGCAGGAAGTGGCTCAGATTGCCGACATCGTTTTCGGCGCGGTCAAACCGAATGTCATGTTAAAAGTGCTGGGAGAAGTCAATTCCAGCCTGAATAAAGATACGGTGGTGATTTCCATCGCCGCTGGTATAACCCTGGATTCGCTGGCAAAAGCGCTGGGTCATGACCGTAAAATTATCCGTGCGATGCCAAATACCCCTGCGCTGGTGAATGCCGGTATGACGTCGATTACACCAAACGCGCTTGTCACTTCTGAAGATATTGCCGATGCGGTGAATATTTTCCGCAGCTTCGGGCTTGCAGAAGTGGTAGCAGAAACCATGATTCACCCGGTTGTGGGCGTCAGCGGTTCAGCTCCAGCGTACGTGTTTATGTTTATTGAAGCGATGGCGGATGCGGCGGTACTGGGCGGAATGCCACGTAAACAGGCGTATCAGTTCGCGGCACAAGCGGTGATGGGCTCAGCGAAGATGGTACTGGAAACCGGCCAGCATCCTGGCGAGCTGAAAGATATGGTTTGCTCACCGGGAGGCACAACCATTGAAGCGGTAAAAGTTCTGGAAGAAAAAGGGTTCAGAGCTGCGGTGATGGAAGCCGTAGTGAAGTGTATGGCAAAGTCTGAGCATTTAGGTAAGTCATAATTCTGCGGCCCTCACTTGTTTCAGGTGAGGGCTTTATGCTGCAATATCAGCCACTTCAGTACGGCTTCTTCCGAGGTTTTTCGCTTTATATAACGCCACATCCACAGCTTTTAACCATTCGCGATAATTCACCATTTGCTTATCAAACTCCGCCACGCCGACGCTGATGCGCAACGGAACATGCGGCGCTCGCGGCAATCGAAACTCTTCCAGATAATCACGCACACGTGCAATCGCCTGAATCGCACTCTCTTGCGAGGTGCCTGACATAATCACGCCAAACTCATCGCCACCAAAACGCCCGATAACATCGGTAATACGCAGCGTGAGTTGCAAGTGCTCGGTAAGGGCCAGAATGGCCTCGTCACCCACATCGTGACCAAATGAGTCGTTAATCGATTTAAAGTGGTCAATATCAATCAGCACCAGTGTGGCGCTGCGTTGGTAACGCTGGCAATTGTCATATTCACCGTGCAGCAAATGCTCCCAGTGGCGACGGTTATACACACCCGTCATGCCATCCCGGGTACTCATATGCATCAATCTTCGTTTATGTTCGGAAAGTTTGAGCGCGGTTCGGTAACTGACCAGGCCAAAGTAAGAGGGATAAAGCAGCAAAAACGGCAGGCAGATAAGTACCTGAGACGGCATGGTTTCCAGATTCAGAGGAATTTGCGCCAACTCAAGTGTCAGCATACAGCTCAGCAATATCACGCCAATGCCACCTGCCAGCAGTTTCACTCCGCCGCAGCCGACGTTGTTCATACACAACATGGTGAAAACAAGTGCTGTCGGGAGCGCATTCAGTCCCATTACCGCAATCCACACGCCACCCATCAATGAATCGATCATTAGATTTCGGATTTCAGCGCGCGCAGGATCACTTGAACGATCGGCTGTTTGCCAGGCGAAATGTGGCCAGATGAAGCCATAAGCCACCAATAATAACCACCACCAGCCAGACACAGGCTGCAAAACCAAAACCGAAGAAACACAGAAGAAACCTGTCGCTAACCCGATGATTCTGGGGATGTACAGGCGCCGGGCAAATCGCCGTCCAGAGCGATGCCGGTCTTCGTCAAGGTATGTTGAGCTATCCATAATTCCCCCAGGAAGCCATCTACCAGAGCTGGATTCATCATTCATGATATTTAGGAATATTCTGAAACATTTGCCGTAATTATAGAAACTCAGGCCAGGAGGGAAGTATGATTTTTCGGGTGAGTCAGCGAACCGACTCACCCATTCAGGCTATTTGACTTGTTTTTTCAGGCAATTGCTCATGAAAGTTTTTCGCGCATCGCCGGATAATGTCTGTTTTCCGGCTTCAGCATTACACTCTTTCATCTTCTGCTGCTGCGGCGTCAGGCTCTTTTCTGCCGGGGCTGACTGACTGTTCTTCAGGCAGTTACTCATGTAGGTTTTGCGTTCATCCCCTTTCAGGGTTTGCGATGTGGCTTGCTGGTTACATGTCGTCATGCGTTGCTGTTGCGGCGTCATGGCTTTGTCTGCCGCTGAAGCCGACCCAACCATTCCTATTCCAACAACACCCGCCAGTAACACCGTCATTAATACTGTTTTCATAGCACCATCCTTTTTATTGTGGTGCTTTAATTTTGGTCGAGGTTTTAGAAAAGGCGAATGCCTCAAACTCATCAGGAAAAATAAACAGGTTCAGATTAAATAAAAAAAGTTTGAGGAAAGATGGTTCGCCTATTCAGTTATGCGGCGCATTAACAGTTTATCTAAATATTGCTTAAGAAGTTCGGTATCCTGACTCGTTACCGCTTCGGTAGGACGAGCCTCTTTTAGCGCGTTTTGAATATGGTTAACCATGGCTTGTCGATCATTGTTATCCATTCTGCACAGTATGGCGGTAACGACTATTTCCAGGGCTTCTATCTGTGCAACAAACTCTTTTGACTCTTCTTCTTTTTCGGCGAGTTTAGATAGCAACTCAGAGATGAGGTTCTTCATAATTATTGCCCAATGGGATAAGAAGCAAGACGTTAGCATTCTGATTTCATGTTGCCTAGAGGGGAATGAAACTATTTTTAACTGTCTCACTGAATATGTGGCAGAGAGCAAACAAATATTAAAACGCGTTATTTAACCGCTAAAAATAACTCAATAATCATGGTGCGATCTCATTTCTCTTTGCATCTTGTTGCTTTTTACGATGCAACATCACGGCCAATTGCCAAATGTTTAGCAACACTACCAGCGCGGTCGCAATAAATACCCAACGGAAGCCTGCCATCGCGGAAACACCGGCACCAATTAACGGGCCAACAACGTTCCCCAGATACATAAACGATTGATTGTAGCCAAATATCCGGCCAGTGACCTGATCGCTTGAATATTTCACTAACAAGGTTTGCACTGCGGGTAACATCGCCCCATCGGCAAAACCCAGTAAAAAGCGTAATACCGCTAACTGCATCGGTGATGTCACCCACGACATTGCAAAAAATAATATTACGGCAAAAATGAGTGTCGCCATTAATACGCGCGCAGTTCCAATTCGGTCGCCCAACTTGCCAAGTCGAGGGGCTGAAATAAGCGCAGAGATCCCCGGAACGGCGGCAATGAAACCGCTGATAAACGCAATATTGTTACTTTCTGGAGAAAGGTGTTTGATAAACAGCGCGAGTATTGGACTAATTGAGCCATTACAAAGTTGAATGACCAGGGTGGTGACAAACAGGCTGATCATTAATTTGGGATACGGTAAGGAAGCGAACACCGCTTTGCCAGACAAACGGTCGGCCTTACAGATATTAGGACGCCCTCCTTCTTTGATCAGAAATAACGTCACTACAAAGCTGACCATCAACAATGCGGCAGTCACGTAAAAAACCATCCGCAAGCCAAGGGTGTCGGCCATATATCCACCCAAAAGTGGGCCAACAATCACACCGCTGATTTGTGCCGTAGAAAGCGTGCTCAAAGCCCAGCCGCTGCGCTCACGCGGAACTTGAGAAGCGACTAACGCCATGGCGTTGGGAATATAGCCAGAAGTCAGCCCCATCACGGCACGGAGAATAAACAATTGCCAGACGTTGGTCGCAAATGCCTGCAATAAAATCGCCACCGCCATGCCCAATGATGCGCGTAACAACATAAGCTTACGGCCTTTGCGATCGGCAAGACTGCCCCACATTGGCGACACAATAGCCGAAACCAGGAACGTCACGCTGAAGGTTAAACCTGACCACATGGATAGCGCTTCGTGAGAAGTCACGCCGAGCTGTTCAACGTAGAGCGGTAAAAAAGGAAGAATTTGGCTAATGGCCAATCCGGTAAAAAAACAACCGAACCACACCGAGATAATATTGACCTTCCAGGATTCCATACGCAGCACGCTTAATTAAAGGAGTAAAAAAAGCCAGGCAGAATACTGTGAAGTTTATCATACAAATGGGTTTTATCGACAAAGCCCATAACCCCGCATCCCAAGATGAAAGTGATCCGCATGTGCCGCGTTGTATTCTGGCCCAAGGGAGTTGCCAAAAAATGGGCAGCCGTTTTCAAAAACAGCGTGAAGATATTCCCGCCCTTTCCCCTCTGCTCGCCAGCCTTTCAGGACGCTGACTTGTTGCTTGTTGGCAAAACCGAATCCGCTGATATCCAGCGCATCCGCCGTGGCATGTTCACTCAAACGCGCACCTTCTCGATTGTAGATATTACGGCAGGCAAAACTGCCTAAATGATTGATGCGATTAAGCCGACTACCAAATTCCCTTTGCGCCAAAGGCACTGCGCGTTGGTGTACAAACATCGTGCTGCTCAAGGCCAGCGGGCAACTGGCCAGAAAACTGCTGCTAAGCGACACGCTGCCAAAGTTCTGCACGCGTACGGCATTGGTCAGCGGGCAATTACCCGTGGTGTCAGGCACGCTGCGGAAATTCAGTTGCCCACGGGATTTTGCCTGTTCTAACAGTGCAAGGCAGGCTTGCGGATGATTAGCCAACGCCCGAAGTTTATAGCGCGTGACCAGCGTCGGCGGGTCGTCTACGGAAAGCGGGGCAAACGGGTTATATTGCGCGGGCAACCGCTCATAGAGCCAAAACCCCGATGCGGCCACAATGACCATTCCAATGATAATCGTCACGCCTTTCGCCATCCCATCACCTGATATTGTTTACGGAATAATCATTATAGAAGTTGAGGCGTTTTAAGCGGCAGGAAGCACATGAATCCTCGTAATGAGCGTGGTATGTTGTCCGCCTTTGTACTGTTTAAGGATGGGTTTGGGCATGGCAAAACTGCGGGTTGGGATCGTGTTTGGGGGCAAGTCTGCTGAACATGAAGTATCGCTACAGTCGGCGAAAAATATTGTCGACGCCATTGATAAATCAAAGTTTGATGTGGTGTTGCTGGGCATCGATAAAAAAGGCCAGTGGCACGTCAATGATGCGTCCAACTATCTGTTAAATGCAGAAAACCCAGCATTGATTGCCTTGAATCGTTCCGGAACCAATGTTGCCGTCGTGCCAGGCCAGGCTGAAAACCAGCTGATTGAATCCTCATCCGCCGAGTTTTTAGCGCCGGTAGACGTTATCTTCCCGATTGTTCACGGCACGTTAGGTGAAGATGGATCGCTGCAAGGCATGCTGCGCATGGCGAATCTGCCGTTTGTTGGCTCCGGCGTGCTGGGTTCCGCCGTCAGCATGGATAAAGACGTGACCAAACGTCTGCTGCGCGATGCAGGCCTAAATATCGCGCCATTTATCACGCTAACCCGCGCCAATCGAAACAAACTAAGCTTCGCAGAAATTGAAGCAAAACTGGGTCTGCCGCTGTTTATCAAACCAGCCAACCAGGGTTCATCCGTCGGCGTCAGCAAAGTGAACAATGCTGAACAATTTGAAACGGCGGTCGCATTAGCCTTCGAGTTCGACCATAAAGTGGTGGTTGAAACCGGTATTAAAGGCCGTGAAATTGAATGCGCGGTTTTGGGCAATGACGAACCGCAAGCGAGCACCTGCGGCGAAGTCGTGGTGAGTAGCGATTTTTATTCGTACGACACCAAATACATTGACGATAAAGGCGCGCAGGTTGTGGTGCCAGCGGCAATTCCGGCAGATATCAACGATAAAATTCGTGAGATTGCAGTTCATGCTTATCAGACGCTGGAATGCAGCGGAATGGCGCGCGTTGACGTATTCCTCACTGATGACAACGAAGTTATTATCAATGAGATCAATACGCTGCCAGGTTTTACCAACATCAGCATGTATCCAAAACTCTGGCAGGCAAGCGGCTTAGATTATCAAACGCTGATTACTCGTTTGATTGAATTGGCTCTTGAGCGAAATGAGCAAGATTGCGCGTTGAAAAGCTCAATTACTGCCTAAATCCTGGTCTTTCGCCGTCGTCGGTTCTTCTGGTTCCGGGCGACGGCGAATGATAAACCCCGCCAGCCAGAAACAAATCACCCAAGTCACAAGCCCGACCGCATAATTCTGCCAGCCTTCAGTTTTGAACCCCAATAAACCAATTACGCCATTCAAAATAAAGATAAGACCAATCGCCACAGCGTAGTAATGCCAGTCACGGCGCATTTTTGAGGACAATGTTTTAGCAGACATCAGGCAACCCGTCAGGACAAAAAGAGGGCTTATTGTGGCACAGGCAACGGCGAGAAACCGCACGTAAATGCAGGCTTAACAGGATATTGTTACGGGAATTTCACATAAGTTACGAATATGTGATCTCAGACATATATTCACAAACCAGGAGCATTCCGCCCCCGAAATTACCAACAATCTGATATTGACAAGCAATCTGACCTGCCAAAATCAGCTTAATGTTATAGGGGAGGTCGTGATGGCTGATATGAGTTTGTCGAAACAGGTTGTTCCTGTAAACCCCGTTTCCACAACGAAAGCAGAAGGATCTACCCGCAGCAATCTGGCTTATGCGGTTTTCATTTTGTTCTGCTTTTGGGTCGGTTCGCAGATTCTGAGTTTGATGGTTCACGCCCCGGGCGTGCTTGAACACCTCGCTCAGGGTAATGATGCGACACGGCCACGTATTGAAATGGGATTTGCGGTGAGCACGGTCTTTGGTCTGGTGCCATTTCTCGCCGGTTGCGCACTATTGGGATTGATTAGCCTGGCGCTGAAATTCCAACATCGTTTTCATTTTTGATACCAGATAAACGCAGGGCATTGCGCCCTGCGTCAATACATCTTAAAGCTTCATACACGCCGCTCGTCGTTCATCCACTCGCTTCGCAAACCATGCCGTCGTCAAATTACGGGTGATTTTTGGGCTTTCAAGCGTGATGCCCGGCAGCATTTCACGCGGCAATTTCTTGCCTGACTTCTTCTGCGCAATCGCATAAACCTGCTGATATAAATCCGTTTTCTCAAAGTCGATGCTGTCACCTTTTTGCAAAGCCCGGTGAATCTGGCTTTCACTCATATCGAGTTTTCCGGCCAGTTTCCTGACGGCCAATTCGGTGCTGCCCGGTTTGTCGGTGTTATACAAAATTAAGTCGCCGTCCAGTGCCAGTTTTACGCCGGTTGCCTTGCTGACAGCACTCTGGAATGCCGCATTGCGGCTGGCGTACCATCCCGCATTGAAATCTGCAAAGCGATACAGCGGCTGGGTGTAATTCGCCGGATAGTTCAGCAAATGGTAAGTGCCGAACCACAAACCGCCGCGACGGCTGAACACTTCCTGGCGCACCGTCCCTTCCATCTTCCACGGATAGCCGCTGGTATGCTGCTCGGCAAAAGCGATGCTGACTTGCATCGGGCCACCCGTATGAACGGGGTTAAGGTTGCCAAACAGTTTTTGCCCCATCGGCACCATATCAATGAAATCATCAAAAATTGCGCTCAGTTGCCCTTCGGTTTTGACGCTGTCCAGACGGTCACTGTAGCTTTTGCCATTCGGGGATTTGATGAGTAACGCGGTGTGAACCAGAAACACCGGGATATGCATTTTTTCAGCACGGCGGTCGATTTCCTTCCAGGCAATTTTACTCAGATTAGGAACCGCCGGATCGGCAACAAGATTGGATTCCTGCTGCGCCACCGCTAGCACCGAGCAGATATTCTCTTCGCTTGGGGCAATATTCTGGCTCTTAAACGTGGTCGCCAAGTCCTTAGCCCAACTATTCCTCTCTTTTACACTGGCAGGGATTTTCTGCTTTACCACGGTTTCGACATCAACCGGTTTGGTGGTTTCTGAAACAGAAGGTGCAGTTTGAGTGGTACAGCCCGCCAACACGAAAACCGCGCCAAGGCTTAATGCGAAAAAACCATATTGCCTGTTTAACATACTCATATCGTTCCATTTTGATTGTTTTTAGCGAGTCAGGCGAAACAATAACAGTTATGCGGCCAGGCGTTTATCAGAGTTTGGCTTATAGTTAGAGAACCCAATCGCGCTGACAAAATGTGCGCTTTTCTTGACACAAACTTGACAAATAGTTGCCTGGTCAGTAATTTCAATTGTAATTACTGACCAGGCAATTAATTTATGAGCGATAATCCAGGCTTAATCGACAGCAAATTCCACCTCGGTTTACTGATTCACCTCGCAAACCAATTTAAAGACCAACTCATTAGCCAGTATTTCTCCGGCATGGAGATTACTGCGGCGCAATTTAAGGTGCTGATTCACATCTATAATGGGGTGACCAGCCCGGTTGTGATCAGCAAAAACCTGGTGATGGATGCGGGCGCAATGAGCCGCATGGTTGAGCGCATGGTCAAACGTGAACTGATTGTTCGCCACCCTAATCCGCAAGATAAGCGCCAGGTAATTCTGGCTCTGACCGATAAAGGCCAGATAATTTGCGACCATTTTCAAAATGAAGCGCTCGCCTCGATCATCGGCGATCTCACCGCACGCCTGACGCAGGATGAATCGGCACAACTGGTAGCGTTGATTACCAAAATGTTGCCCGACGACATCACTGCGCCACATCGATAACAGCGAATAAAGGCCAAAAGATGGAAACCACTTCAGAAGTCCACGTTCAGCGTTCCAGTAAGCGCAAACGTAATTTTATTATTTTTATCCTGATTCTTGTGCTGGCAGCCGCGGGTTGTCTGGCCTGGTATTTGTTATATGCACGTTATTACGAGTCAACTGACGATGCCTACGTGAATGGCAACCAGGTCACTTTAACGCCGCAGATTGCAGGCACGGTGACGCAAGTGAGCGTTGATGAAGGTGATTACGTTCAAAAAGGCCAACCGTTGGTCCTGCTTGATCCGAGCGATACCGAAATTGCCCTTCAGCAAGCGGAAGCGAATCTGGCAAATACCGTTCGCCAGGTTCGTGGGCTGTACAGCACTGCGGATAATTACCGTGCGCAAGTCGCGGCGAAAAAAGTCGCCCTGCAAACGGCACAAAACGATTATGCCCGCCGCCAGAAAATCTTCTCGACCGGTGCTATCGCCGCTGAAGATCTGTCGCATTACCGCGACGCAGTCACCAGCGCACAGAGTGATTTGGCCGCCGCGCAAGAGGCGTTACGCACCAACACCGCGATGGTGGATGACACCGTTATTGATAGCCATCCAGAAATCAAAAGTGCGGTCGCCACTCTTCGCCAGCGTTACCTTGAAAACTCACGTAGCACTATCGTTGCGCCGGTAAGCGGGTTTGTGGCTAAACGCGCCGTGCAGTTAGGAATGCGCGTCACTTCTGGCACCACGCTTTTGGCTATCGTGCCGCTTAACGAAGTGTGGGTTGATGCCAACTTCAAAGAAAGCCAGATGAACACCATGCGCCTGGGGCAAAAAGTGACGCTCAATGCCGACCTTTACGGTGATGATGTGGAATACCACGGCACGATTGAAAGCCTGGGGATTGGCACGGGAAGCGCGTTCTCGTTGCTGCCTGCCCAGAATGCCAGCGGTAACTGGATCAAGATTGTTCAGCGTTTGCCGGTTCGCATCACACTGGATCCGCATGATATGCAGAAGCACCCATTACGCGTGGGCCTGTCGATGAATGTCCGTGTCGATATTCGTGACGAAGGCGGCCATCTTCTGCCACAACAAACTGTTAGCGCCCCGCGTTTCACCACGGATGTGTATCAAAACCCGCTGGCAGAAGCGGACAAACTGGTGGCTAAAATCCTTCATGACAACAGCAAAACGGTAGCCGCAAGCGCCCGTTAAGAGAGACGTTATGCAAGATAAGGCTGCATTTACGCCTCCCAATATGTGGCTGGCGGTGCTCGCGCTGTCGCTGGCTACATTTATGCAGGTGCTGGATTCGACCATCGCCAACGTGGCGTTGCCGACTATCGCCGGTAATCTCGGCGTCAGTGCGGACCAGGGCACCTGGGTTATCACTTCGTTTGCGGTATGCAATGCCATTGCCTTGCCGCTGACGGGTTGGTTTACCCGGCGCTTTGGGCAGCTCAAGCTATTTATTGGCTCGGTGGTGATGTTCACCCTCACCTCGTTCCTGTGCGGCTTTGCCCATAGCATGACCGAGCTGATTTTCTTCCGCGCCCTGCAAGGTTTCTTCGCCGGGCCAATGTTCCCCATGTGCCAGACGCTGCTGCTGGTTATCTTTCCCTCCAGCAAACGCAGTATGGCGCTGGCACTGCTGTCGATGGTGACCGTGGTTGCGCCGATCGTCGGGCCAATTACCGGCGGCTGGATAACAGATAATTACTCCTGGCCGTGGATTTTCTACATCAACGTACCGATTGGGATTTTCGCCTCGATTGTGGTCTGGACGCAGCTACGCGCTCGCGAAGAAACCACGACGCATGCACCAATCGACTACATCGGTATTGCATTGCTGGTACTGGGTGTGGGTCTGCTTCAAGTGGTGTTGGATAAAGGCAACGATCTCGACTGGTTCGCCTCGTCGCATATCATCATCATGTCGGTCATTTCGGCTGTTTCGCTGGTTTCGTTTGTGATGTGGGAGTTGGGCGAGCGCCACCCGATTGTGAACCTGCGCCTATTTAAGGATCGCAACTTTGCTATCGGTACACTTTCGCTGACGTTGGGCTATGCCGCCTTCTTCGCGATTAACATTATTCTGCCGCAGTGGCTGCAAACGCAGATGGGTTACACCGCGATTTGGGCCGGGCTTGCCGCCGCACCAATGGGCGTCTTACCGCTGATCATGACGCCGATTATTGGCCGTTATGCGACAAAATTCGATCTGCGTATTCTGGCTTCGCTGTCGTTCCTGACGATGGGGGCATCTTGTCTGATTCGCGCGCAGTTCAACACCGACGTGGATTTCCGCACCATCGCCGAAGTGCAGCTGTTTATGGGGATTGGCGTGGCGTTCTTCTTTATGCCGATTACCACCATTGTGCTGTCGAATTTGAACGGTGCCGAAGTGGCTGAAGGTTCCGGCCTGGCAACGTTCTTCCGTGTATTAGGCGGTTCGTTTGCTTCATCGCTGACAACGTGGATTTGGTCGCGCCGTGAGGTTTTCCATCACGCCAACCTGACGGAGAGTGTGTCTAACTACAACCCGGCGGCGGTGGATTATCTGGATAAAATGGGTGGCGCCACGCAGCAGCATATGGCGTTCATCGATAAAACCATCGAACAGCAGGCGTACATGATGTCGACCATCGACTACTTCTGGATTTTAGGCTGGGGGTTTATGGCGCTGATTATCGTGATTTGGTTCGCGCGCCCGCCGTTTGTTCGGTCAGGCGCACCGAGTGCTCCTTCGGCGGGACATTAAATTAAACGGGCGGGATAAATTCCCGCCCGTTTTTTTAGACTATCTCGCCTGCGGCTTCGACAGGAACATCCTGCAAGGTGCGCTCAAAACTGCGCAGACGTTTGTAGATGGACATCAGCTCAACCAGCGTGGTCCACGAGTTGATCAGATACTGGAATGCACTGCGTACACGGTCGAACACATTGGTTATTTGCGTCATTAAACCGAGGGTAATGGTTCCGGCAACAATGGACGGGAACAACAAAATCAGCCCGAAAATATTATCAACCTGCAGATAAAGAATGCGGGCGATATTAAAGTAGGTGTAATGGAAATAGAGACGGAAATAATTATGTCTCACCGCATTAAAGAGAGCTTTGATTGTCGGAGGTGCTGCGCGTGATGGGTCATCTTCCCCGTAAACCAGCTCTTTACGATAAGCCGCTTCAACACGCTGATTATTAAATTGTAATCCTGGTAATTTAATCCCTACCACCGCCAGCAAACCTGTTCCCATTACAGACCAGACAATAGCCGCAATCACCAGTCCATACGGCAAATGGCCTACAATCGGCAATTCTGGAACGTGTGGCGAAAGTGCGATAAGCACAGGTAGAAAAGCGATTAGCGTCATGATGGATTGCAATAAACTTACGCCCATATCTTCCAGCGTGGAAGCAAAGCGCATGGTGTCTTCCTGCACACGCTGTGCAGCACCTTCTATATGTCGGAGGCGTTGCCAATGATCCATATAGTATTCGTTCATTGCCGTACGCCAGCGGAAAATATAGTGGCTAATGAAAAAGTTATTTAACACGGCAACGGTCACTGAAATTAACGCAATGCCGAGAAAAATACCTAACTCACTGTAAAACTGACCAATGGTGACTTTATGTGGCGCGCTGAGCGCCTTCTGAATCAGATCATAAAATGGCGCATACCAGGCGTTAATCGCAACGCTGACTTCGACTAAGAACCAGGTGACAAAGACAATGAGCGCTGAGCCCAATATCGACCAACGCTGCCACCGATGCGGGGAATAAACAGACCAAAATAGATAAAACAGGCCCACGCTAACAGCGTAAAAACCATAGAATACAAGCGATTTTAATGACCAGAAACGCGCCGCACTAATAGGGTCTTCATTTGAAGACCCAGCGAGGCGTTGAAGCCAATCACCTCCGCCAGCCTGCCAGAAAATAACGGCGATCATCGCCCAAATAAAAGCCGACAGGAAAAACGCTGTCGGGCGTGGGAAAAACGATTTAAACATCTACAACACTCCTGAAAACAAACTCTTATTGTTATGACCATCCGGGCACAATAAGGCTCACAAAATGTTGTATCAAGAGATGTCTGGTTTAGCGTGGCTTTACCAATCGGCGAGGATATCTGCGGTGGTTTTTACCCGCAGGGTGTTTCCCGGAATCGTAAAGTTACGCCAGACATCGTTGTAATGCTCGATCAACACTTCCGCAAGAGCCGCCGGACGATTTGCTGTGGTATGGGCATCAAGAGCAACAGTCATGGCATAACCGCGACTGGCTCCATTTTTAATAGTAGCGTCAACGCAATAATCCGTTGCACAACCGCACACCACAAATTCGTTTATTTGGTGCCGATTAAGCACGTCCTCAAGATCGGTGCGGTAAAACGCATCGCAAGCGGTTTTAGTCACATAAAGCGCATCAGAAGGTCGTGACAATTCAGGCAGCAGATCAAACGCCGCAGTCCCTTGCTCCAACCCTGATTCAGTATGCTGGATGAAAATGACTTTATCGGCGGCGTGGATCAGTTGGTTAATGCGTGTCGTGCAGTTTTCGCGGTTAATTCGAGGGGCTTCAAAAACCCCATTTTGCATATCAATAACCATCAGTACACGTTGGGCTGGCATGATTTCGCTCTCTACAAATCAGGAAATAAAGAGCGTAGCACAACCCCGTTTTAGCATTAAACGGTATAAAGTTTAGGTGCGCCCTCTGGCCGAGTTTTGAACCGGCGATGCAGCCAAAGGTACTGTTCAGGCGCACGCATAATTTCTTGTTCAATTTTGCGATTCATGTACTCAGCGGCGGCCTGTTCATCATCAAGCGGGTAATCAGTAAATTCTGGCTCAATAACCAATTGATAGCCGGTGCCGTCTTTCTTGCGGATCAGCACGATCGTCAGAATTGCGGGCTTCGCCAGACGGGCAATAGTGTAAGTTCCGTTGGTGGTCGCAGCCTGCTGAACCGCGAAGAACGACGCAAATGTACTGCCTTTCGGGCCGTAATCCTGGTCTGGCGCAAACCACACGGCTTCGCCAGACTTTAGGGCTTTTACCATGCCTTTCAAATTGCGGCGGTCGATCATCGCCTTATTGGAGCGTGAACGGCCACGCGTCTGAACAAATTCCATCGCTTTGTTGTTGTGAGGACGATACATCGCCATCATCGGACGACAAAGCCCCATCACTCGTCCACCCAATTCCAACGACATAAAATGCACGCCGATAGCCAACACGCCCTGCCCTTTGTCACAGGCATTCGTAATATGTTCCAGACCCCGGACTTCAAACCATTTCCGTACTCGCTCATCTGGCCAGAACCATGCCATGCCGGTTTCAATCAACCCCATGCCCAGAGAAGAGAAATTTTGCTCCACGATGGCATCAACCTGCTCATCGGAGTAATGGGGGAAACAAAGTTTGAGATTTTGACGAGCAATCAAGACTCTGCGTTTGAGAAAACGCATTGATAACCGACCAATAAAGTCGCCCATTTTCAGTAATACTGGATAAGGTAATTGAACCCAGAGCCACAAAATTCCCAGGCCAAACCAGGTTAGCCAATAGCGAGGATGAAGGAGTTCTTTTGGAAACAGGGATTTACTAGACATTTTCAGCTTCTGTATGCGTAATTAGTGTGTATCGCATAAGGAACTAAATCATTAGCGGTACAGCGAGGTGCCAAAACTAAGACGCCACCCGGCGTTAATAGTTGCAGCACGGTCATTCAAAGTGGCCCTGATGATACGCACTTTCTGATCAAGCCATGTAGTGATGTTGTCAGTTTTTTTATGTATTTCGTCTCATTACGTCAGTTATCGGAGTTATACGCACTTTTTCGCGCGTAAAATAACCTAAATAAGTCCGATTTTGCCACTGACTTTTACGGGAACTTTGCTGCATTACTGAACGAAAATCTCGCTGAAATGCCGCGTTACGCTTTTTCTCATCACATTCCTTATTTTCCGCGTTTGCGCAGCGCTGTAGAGTAGTATAAATACCATCAATATCGCTCCACTTCGTCCAATGGGTTATCTGCGTTGAAAATTCGTCTCTCGCGCTTCGCTGCGCTCGCTATTGCTGCGCTGCCAATTTTGAGCTTTGCACAAACTTCCCCCGATCCTGTTTTTGCTTCCGACATTACAGATCGTTACGCCAACCATATCTATTACGGCAGCGGTGCAACTGGCATGGCGATGGTCGTGATCGATGGGAATCAGCGTGTGTTTAGAAGCTTTGGCGAAACCCGCCCCGGCAACAACGTGCGCCCTCAGTTAGACTCGGTTATCCGCATTGCCTCGCTGACAAAATTAATGACCAGCGAAATGTTGGTAAAAATGCTGGATCAGGGCAAGGTTCAACTCAATGATCCATTAAGCAAATATGCCCCAACAGGTGCCAGAGTCCCGACATATAACGGTAAACCTATTACTCTGGTGAATCTGGCAACCCATACCAGTGCTTTACCTCGTGAACAACCCGGTGGCGCGGCTCATCGAACTGTATTTACCTGGCCCACGCGTGACCAACGTTGGAATTGGCTAGCCACGGCGAGTTTAAAAAGCGCGCCAGGCACTATCGCCTCTTATTCAAATTTAGCTTTTGACTTGCTTGCGGATGCACTGTCACGAGCGGCAGGGAAACCTTATCCAGCGCTGTTTGAGGAACAAATTACTCGGCCATTGGGTATGAAGGACACGACGTTTACGCCTTCTCCTGACCAGTGCAAACGCTTGATGGTGGCTGAAAAAGGGGCTAGCCCTTGTGACAATACTCTTGCCGCAATTGGCAGTGGTGGGGTCTATTCCACTCCCGACGATATGATGCGTTGGATGCAACAATTCCTGACGTCTGATTTCCATCGCCGTAATACTCAAGCTGACAGAATGCAGACTCTTATCTACCAGCGTGCACAACTGACTAAAGTCATTGGTATGGATGTCCCAGGAAAAGCGGATGCTTTAGGGCTGGGGTGGGTGTATCTGGCACCTAAAAATGGTCGCCCAGGCATTGTGCAGAAAACAGGTGGTGGCGGTGGATTTATTACTTATATGGCCATGGTTCCACAAAGTAATGTTGGTGTATTTGTCGTTATCACGCGTTCACCATTGACTCGTTTTGTGAATATGAGTGATGGTGTGAATGATTTAGTTTCAGAATTAAGTGGTTTTACATCACCTGCCGGTCCCGCATCTTGACAGCAGAGCAGGTCGATAAATCGACCTGCTTTTTTAATAGCTATTTGGTAATCGATTAACTGACTTCAGCTTACCTTTATCCATTTCAATGTAATTACCTTTGCGCAAAGCGGATAATATTTCCGCAATCACAGAACGTGATATTTTTGTTCTTTTTTGGACAAAGTTAATGACACCTGTACTAGCTCGCAGTTCAGGGTTCCAGGAGTCCATCATAAGTAATGTGGCTCGAATTTGTGAATAAGTACTCGCGCCAACAAAGTTCGCATCACGTTGTTCAAGACTACGTAATAGATATGTCGTCCAGTGGCATACGTGCTGCCATAATTTATTCTTTTCGATGATCTCAAAAGCCTGGCTTGCAAGGAGAGAAAAACCTTGGCAATCGGATTGGGTTGTTATGCGATATTTAATATGAGATTTGTGCAATACATTTGCCAGGCCAATTAATGTCGGTGCAGAAACAATCTCCATCAAAACATCATCCTTTTCCCTATGTAACACAATACTTCCTTCACAAAAAAAATAAATTAATGGTTCACCTTTATCGTTGAACATAAATAATTCACTATCGGCTGGAAGTGTAAATGCTTTACCAACCTCCACCAACCTGCCACGAATAACTTCGAGCTGGGTTAATGGTTTTGTATACATAATAGATATTCCTTTATCTTAGTTGGTTTAATAAAATGCCTGTCGCTATTCGAGACAGGCATTGATTATAACCATTTGATTCAAATAAGATATAACATTAATGAGGCGCAAAAATATTATATCTTTTGATATCGTACAGGTTTTTATATTATTACCAGGTGTACTTCACGCCCACATTTGCAGACCAGTCCTGATCAACATCACCACCACCGAGGTAGTTAGTGTCTGCATAGGCTGCAAAGTTTTTGGTAAAGCTAAACTGGGTACCCAATCCTACGCGAACGGCAGAACCTTCGATGCCATTGTCGATATCATCACCATTAACATTGGCGCTATTACCGTTAGAGTCATCATAGACATATGCCAGTTTGAAGTAAGGAGTCATAGCCTGGTCGCCAAAGTTGAAGCTATATCCAGCGTCCATACCCACTTCATAACGCATGCTGTCATAAGACTGGCTATCTACACGCATGTCATTGCTGAGCTGGTAGTTATCACCGTCCTGGAACAAGCCAGAGATAGATGCATATGGTGTCAGATAACCTTTACCTTCCTGGCTGAGTTGCATGTCGTAACCCAGTTTCATGCCAAAGCCCCAGGCATCAGAAGAGCTATCACCATCAACTGCAGCGCCGTTACTCATAGTTGCAGTCAAGTCGTTACTGTAATGGCTGTAGCTCAGTGTCGAATCCAGGAAGATATTATTCTGGAAGCGAGCTGAAGAGTAGATTCGAGCAGATTGGCTGTCTTGATCGACCTGGCCGCTGTTATCACTGATATCGCCTTTAGCAAAACCAGCGGCAGCACCCACAGTCCATTTGGCATTGTTACCTTCAACCACAGTATCCAGACCAACCATGATGCCGTTTACATCCTGGTCATAATCCACAACGCCGTTATCGCCAGAGAAACCACCACCAATATAAGTCACCCATGCACCACCTGAATCAGTTGGTGTATGACGACCATTTGCCAGACGGGTGCTCAGAGCATCTTGCTCCAGGTTCCAGATATTAGTGTTAGCAGAAGGAATGCTCAACGCCATGTTAGCGGCATCGGTCAGCTCGCTTTGTTTCAGGACAACGGTATTACCATACTGTTCAGCGTGATAGGTGTAGGCACCCAAATCAGCTTTGTTAGCAGCAGAGAAGGTTGCGGTGCTGTTTTTGTCGTTAACATAGATAATTTCTTTATCTTTATAGCTTGCGACAGAACCTTTACCAGTTGAATCATTGATACGAACTTTGTAGTTACCGACTGCTGCAACTGCACGGTCGGCAGCATCATCAACAGCGAATTCTTCATCTGCGTTATAAGTATTGCCGTTACCATTAACCGTCAGATGACCATCAGAGTTCATGGCAATCACGCCATAACCGTAAGTTACATCATTAGTATTCGTGGTATTGGTATGGCCATTGACCAAATCAGCATCTAATACGTAGTCACTGCTGTTGATATTAAATACGCCACCGTTGGTCAGTTCCAGCGTGTCTGTACCAAACAGTCGGGCATCCTGATCACCAGCACCAATACTGAATTCACCACCGTTAGAAGCGGTAATAGTGTTGGCATACAAGTAAGTAGTTTCATCCGTCAAATCGACTTTACTGTAACTATCTACTGTCAGATGATCGGTACCCACTTCTCCGTAAGAGCTCAGATTCATCGTTGAACCGTTTGTCAGCGTAATGGAGTCTGCCAGCAGATAAGAACTTTGGCCTACGTTGACCTGAGAACCATTATTCACGGTCAGAGTATCAATACTTGAATCGTTGACAGTATCCCATTCTGAGCCATTGTTCAGTGCAACGTTAAATACACCACTCTGGAATGTGTGGTCATCAATAATATTACCCCAGTTATTAGAAGTAGAAATTGGCTCCAGGCTGTTGACCGCAACGTCATACATAGTTGCAGGGGTAATATATTCATAAACGCCCGTAGCCGAACCAACCCACTTACTGCCGTTATCCAGAGTAATGTTCAGTTCATCAACATTCAGGCTATCGTCGACCCAGCCACCATTGGTATTGATAACACCATCGGCGTTGGAATCATGACCTGCAGGATAGAAGTTGGCATTCCAGGTGCTGGTGAATACAACATCGCCCATCAGTGTGGAATGGTCGAATTTAACATTGTTTTTCATCGCATAATCAGATGCTGAGCTATCTACAAAAGACAGTGCAACGTCATTTCCGCCACCGGAACCAGTATAATCACTTGGTTCTTCAGAGTTGCCATAGAAACCTGAACCTTCCAGTGGCTCGATAGCACCAGAAGTTACTGTGGAGTTAACAACAGAAATATTGTTATCCCAAGTGTGAGATTCTGTGGTGTAACCTGTATTGCTTGTACTGCCCTGAGAAAGAGTGATACCTGCAACACGGGAGTTATCGCTGATGTTGATATTGCTTTCAACATCTAGCGTGACTGCAGTGCCTAAATAAGCAAAATCAGCTGTAGCATAATTTTCTGATGCTGCTTTACTATCACTATTCAAATAACTATCAGTAAAGTAGAAATACTCGTAATCATCATCAATAGTAGAATCAGCAATATTCAACGTGAATACATCACCATCAACCCAGTTGTAATCAACATCTGTGCCATTCGTCCAGCCATAGCCTTCATGGTCATAAACTTTCGTTGAAGTGACCATGCCGTGAATAGCTGAATTGGATATATTCAGTGTATTTTCAACACCGCTTGCGTAATCATGATTCAGATAATGGCTGGAGATAACACCATTAACTACATCGTTATTGAAGGTTTGATCGTAAGCGCCATCAGCCGCATTGTTATAGATATAACCGTCATAAGTAATGTAGTTAAGCCTATCGGTATTCTCCCAATCACTCCAACTGAAAGCGCTGCTCGCGTCGTCGTGATAGCCGAATGTATTATATGTGGAAGCATTTGCCTGAGAGGCAATTGCCAAAGTGCACGCCAGTGCTAGTTGAGATACAACGAGTTTGCTTTTCCAAGAATGCATTTGTCATCCCTCCCAAGGGACTTAATTTTATGTTGGTCCATCAATAGTCAATGCAGTAAGCAGTTAACAGTAATACGCGTAATTGTATTAGCAGGGAGGATTATTATGTGGCGAGAGCAAATCGTTCAATTAATTTCTTAAGTAAGTACGAAAACAGACAAATAACCCAAAAGAGTTAGTAGCAAAAAACACTAAAACAATAATTGACAACCTTGGAAAATTAAAAAGATTAGACTAACAAAGGAAATTAACAATTAAAGGATAGTTATTATTAAATATAAACCAACATTACTCAGCCAAATGTAAATATTAGGTATTATATGTTTTAACCACCTATTCCAGGTCATACATTCATGAATCTTTCGGAGTAAATAAAACGGCTATTGGAAGTTATTGATTGAATATAAAAATTTAATTTCAGGAAGGATACTGTATGAGGAGAATAATTTGAAATTAATAACTGATTAGGTAATACATAAAATCTGATAGTTTCCAGATCTGTATGTATACCCGTTAGCCTTCAAGTTGCGGGTAGGCGGCAAGGGAGCAACACCCCTGCCGCTTGAAGGATGACGGGTAGATTACCGGTTTATCAATTACGAACGGATAGTATCGTCACCGAAACCGATCCATTTGTAAGTCGTGAGGGCTTCAAGACCCATTGGACCACGGGCATGGAGCTTCTGCGTGCTCACAGCGACTTCTGCACCCAGCCCAAACTGCCCGCCATCGGTGAAACGAGTTGAAGCATTAACGTAAACCGCAGAAGAATCGACTTCATTCACAAATCGATTTGCATGACTTAACGTGCGCGTCAGGATCGCATCGGAATGCTGCGTGCCGTGTTCACGAATATGTTCGATGGCGTCATCAATATCGGCAACCACTTTCACATTCAAATGCAGCGACAGCCATTCGTCGTCGTAATCTTCTGCTTTTACAGGTAACACTTCTGCCGGGCCGTTTTGCAACAGTGGCAAAGCTTTTTCATCAGCATGCAGCGTGACACCGGACTCGGCCATTTGCTGGCTTAAGGCGGGTAAGAAAGTGCCCGCTATTCCCTGATGCACCAGCAGAGTTTCAACAGTATTACAGGTGCTCGGACGCTGTGTTTTCGCATTTATGATGATATTCAGTGCTGGAGTAAACTCTGCACTTTCATCAACAAAAATATGGCACACGCCAATGCCACCAGTGATTACCGGAATAGTGGATTGTTCACGGCAGAGTTTATGCAACCCAGCACCTCCACGTGGAATCAGCATGTCGACATATTTGTCCATACGCAGCAACTCATTCACCAGAGCACGATCCGGGCTTCCAATCGCCTGAACCGCAGCCGCAGGCAGCCCACATTCAGCCAGGGCTTGCTGAATAACTTTCACCGTTGCAGCGTTCGTACGCCAGGTTTCTTTCCCGCCACGTAAAATCGCCGCGTTACCTGTTTTCAGGCACAGCGAGGCTACATCAACGGTCACGTTTGGGCGTGCTTCATATATCACACCCACCACACCTAAAGGCACGCGACGACGTTCAAGACGCAATCCGCTATCCAGTAAACCGCCATCAATGAGCTGACCCACTGGGTCAGCTAAATTGCATACCTGACGGACATCATCAGCGATACTTTTTAAACGCGCCGGTGTCAGTTGCAGGCGATCCAGCATCGCTTCACTCAAGCCATTCGCTTTTGCTTCAGCCAAATCTTGCTGATTGGCGATTAAAATATCGTCAGCCTGAGCTTCCAGATAATCAGCAATTCGTTCCAGTGCACGATTTTTTTCGCGACTCGAGAGCAGTGCCATCTTATAAGAGGCGGCTTTAGCTGCTTTGCCCATTTGTTCCAGCATTGCCTGCTCCTTAATTAACAATCATGTCATCACGATGAACGGCGACCGGGCCATATTCATAGCCCAGGATTTCATCGATTTGTTGAGAATGGTGACCCGCAATGCGACGCAGAGCATCACTATTATAGCGGCACACACCATGAGCAATATCGCGCCCTTGCAGGCTGCGGATACGGATGACTTCCCCACGCGAGAAATTACCCGTCACGCTTTTAATGCCTTTCGGTAACAATGAACTGCCGCGCTCTAAAATTGCCGCGAGTGCACCATCATCAACGGTAATTTCACCCGCTGGAGGCGCACCAAAGATCCAACGCTTACGATTCTCTAAAGGTGACTGCTGTGCGTGGAAACGCGTCCCGACAGAATTACCGGCCATCACGTCGCCAATTACGCCAGGTTTACTGCCTGCTGCAATGACAACATCGATACCTGCACGGCAGGCAACATCAGCAGCTTGCAGTTTCGTGCCCATTCCGCCCGTTCCGAGGCCAGAAACGCTGTCACCAGCGATGGCACGCAATGCGTCATCTATGCCGTGAACTTCTTTGATTAATTCAGCAGCCGGATTATTGCGCGGATCGGCAGTGAACAGGCCTTGCTGATCCGTCAACAAAAGTAGCTTATCCGCACCCGCCAGAATTGCGGCCAATGCCGAAAGATTATCGTTATCGCCGACTTTTATTTCTGCTGTCGCAACAGCGTCGTTTTCATTAATGACCGGCACGATGTTGTTATCAAGCAGAGCGCGTAAGGTGTCACGCGCATTCAGGAAACGTTCGCGATCTTCCATATCTGCACGCGTCAGAAGCATTTGCCCGACATGAATGCCATAGATGGAGAATAGTTGTTCCCAAAGCTGAATCAGCCTGCTTTGCCCTACCGCTGCAAGCAGTTGCTTTGAGGCGATAGTCGCGGGGAGTTCGGGGTAGCCTAAATGCTCACGCCCGGCGGCAATCGCCCCGGAGGTGACAATAACAATACGATGCCCTGCGGCATGGAGTTGCGCACATTGACGCACTAGCTCAACGATATGAGCCCGATTCAGGCGGCGTGAGCCACCGGTTAATACGCTAGTGCCTAGTTTTACCACCAGCGTCTGGCTGTCACTCATGATTCTCTGCCGTTTAAACGAAATTGGAAAAATTAAAATGTCAGATCACGTTGTAACAGGAGTCACGCGGCTTGCCAACTATGAGGATAAGGAAAACAACGAAGTTTGCGTAAAGGATCGAGCAACGTACCGGCAAATTTTTACATATTTATGACAATCATAATTTATTACTTTTATTTAAACTTTATCTGACTCTGTCATAAATCTTTCATCTCAAAACGATAAAACTCTCTGCGTTTTTTAACGGGAATTTCCCGATTAAATTTAGCGCGTATCACACTATTGGGATGAAAAATGAAAAAGACCACTCTGGCATTAATGGTATTGAGCATTGTTGCATCAGCATCTTCTCAGGCTGCGGAAATATACAATAAAGACGGCAACAAGCTTAATGTTTATGGAAAAGTCAAAGCCATGCATTATTTAAGCGACGACAATACCAAAGATGGCGATCAAACCTATGTTCGTTTCGGTTTTAAAGGTGAAACGCAGATTAACGATCAATTAACCGGTTATGGTCAATGGGAAGCCGAGTTTTCAGGTAATAAAGATGAAGGCAGTTCCACCACTAAAACACGTTATGCTTTCGCTGGTGTGAAATATGCTAATTTCGGTTCATTTGATTATGGCCGTAGCCTGGGCGCGTTGTATGACGTAGAAGCCTGGACCGATATGTTCCCGGAATTTGGTGGTGATTCTTCAGCCAGAACAGATAACTTTATGACCAAGCGAGCATCCGGTCTGGCAACGTTCCGCAGCACCGATTTCTTCGGTGCTGTAGATGGCCTGAACATGACGCTGCAATACCAGGGCAAAAATGAAAACCGCGATGTCTCTAAGCAAAACGGTGATGGTTTCGGTAGCGCTCTGACTTACGATTTTGGCGGCAGTGATTTCCAGGTCGGTGGTGCCTATACTACTTCTGACCGTACTGATGCCCAACAGGCTATGGCACGCGGTGACGGAAATAAAGCTGATTCCTGGGCCACAGGTGTGAAATATGATGCAAATAATTTGTATGTCGCATCGATGTATTCTGAAACACGCAATATGACACCTATTTCTGGTGGGTTCGCAAATAAAACACAAAGCTTCGAAGCGGTCGTACAATATCAATTTGATTTCGGCCTGCGCCCATCATTAGGTTATGTGCAACAGAAAGGTAAAGAAATCGAAGGTATTGGTGATGCTGATTTAGTTAAATACATTGATATTGGTGCAACTTACTATTTCAATAAAAACATGTCTGCTTTCGTCGATTATAAAATTAACCAACTGGATGATAATAACCCACTGGGTATTAGCAGTGATGATATCGTCGCGTTAGGTATGGTTTATCAGTTCTGATATACGAATAAAAAGCCCTTCTCATTTGAGAAGGGCTTTTTTGTTTATGCAGAAAGCTTCACCGGCTTTTCTGCAAAATTTTCTGCGGGCACCAAACTAAGACCTAGCGTGCTGAGTAACTCTCGTAAACGCTCGTGGAAGCCACGTAATGTTTGCTCAAGTCTTTCATCCACTTCTTTGTCTTTTGCTGCCGTCTGAGTCCACTTTCCATCTTTATCGAACAGACCAAAGTGGTAGGTGTAGGTAAATTGCTTTTCCTGCGCTTCTAATTCCATCCACCAGCCCCAGAACTCACGTTTCTCTGGTGCAGGCTTCACATTGACGCACACAGCCAGGCAATCGAAGAAGAAACGGTTATCTTCACATTGCTCTTCCCTGATATATGGGCCAAGCGAGGCGAATTTTTTAATCAATCTACTTTTCGGGTGTCCACTCGGTAACGTCATTGCGATCTCCTGTTGTGAAGCAACTGTTTTACCAAACCAATGAAATTTAGCAAATCATTAACGTAATCTCTGCTTGATCCAACTGGTAATTTCTTTCAACGCTTTGTCAAAGTTGCGATACACCGGGTTAAACGGGATCGCCAGTAACTTACCATCCGCAGATGACGAAGCGATTAACCGGGAATCGATTTCAGGGCTGAACGGATCATTTTCCCAATAACCAGATAACATCGGTGTTGGGCAATGGCGACCTAAAAGCCCCTGTGTTTTTAGCGAGTAACGATTTAACTCAACTCTCAACGCGCTATCAGACGCATCATTCATTCCAAGACGACTTGCCAGCACGTCAATATACATCTCTGGCACCTGCGCCTGGCGTGATGCATCGCTCAATAAACTGTGAACAACCGGTCCAAGACAGGCAACAGCTTTCAGGCGAGGGGCTTCAATGTAGCCTAAGCGCACCGCTACGTTTGCACCGAAACGGAAACCAAACGCCGCGACACGGGTATGGTCCACCCACGGAATATTTGGCAATGCTTTCAAAACATGCTGGTGCAACAGGCTGGAATCTTGAGTCAGTTTCCATTTTGATGAAAACCCGACTGATGGCATATCGATAGTCAGCATCGCGATGCCCTGAGGCTCAAAATATTTCTCAAACAGGGTGTAATAATCGCTTTGTAGCGCGTCCAGACCGCCGCAAATAAGTACCGTCGGGAATGGCCCTTCTCCTACTTTTGGAACATGAAGGAATCCAGTGATTGCACCGCCACCAGGGATCGTAAACTCCAGTTCACGTAAGCCACCAGAAAGACGTGGAGCCGCCTCTTCGTATGCACGATTTGCCAGTACTTGCGCCTGTTCAGCAAGCAGATCGCCTTTCAAATGCGGGTACGCTGCGATGCTATAAAGATTGGCGGCCTGTAACCAATATTTGCCGCTTTTTACTTTGTCCGTTTCCTGATTGGCCCGCTGCTGCCACACCATGGCCTGCTTCGACCATTCATAAATCCAGTTGCCACCGCGATAACCGACCACCGTATCGTATAAATCTTCATTAGTGCGCTCGCCCGTATTGGCCGCAATTCGGGCCTGAACTTCAAGAATTTCACGCGCGTCAACGCCACGCCATACCCAAAGCAGGCGGTTAATCATGCGATACCAGTGAGGTACGGTTGCGCCGTCCAACGCAGATTGAATCACAGGGGCAGTTTGATGATGAGCGCGACGAACTAAAGTCGACGTCTCGGGGTGTTTAAAGCGGGGTTTAAATAGCGTTTCGCTAAGATTGGCCTGCGACATCGTTTCTGCCTCCATACAAACGTCAGGAATGGGGCTATTGTACTCTGTCAGTGACCAAATAACACAAACGCCCGGCAATGCCGGGCGTAAATCAGTGCAAATTCTGAGACGATTAACGACCCGCTAAAGGTGGAATAAACGCAACACCCATATCCCAGGGTTGTTCAATCCAGGTATCCTGCGGGATATCAATAACGTAATCATCGACTAAAGGCTGACCAGCAGGTTTAGCGAAGATAGTCACGAAGTGCGCTTTTGGATACATTTCGCGGATAGCCACCGCGGTGCCGCCGGTATCGACCAGGTCATCAATAACGATGAAACCTTCACCATCGCCTTCAGCACGTTTCAGGACGGTCAGCTCACGCTGGTTGTCGTGGTCATAGCTGGAGATGCAAACGGTATCAACATGACGAATCCCCAGTTCACGTGCCAGCAGTGCGCCAGGAACCAAGCCGCCACGGCTAACGGCAATAATGCCTTTCCACTGTTCAGCAGGAAGCAGACGGCTTGCAAGCTTACGTGCGTGAATCTGCAACATGTCCCAGGTGACGATGTATTTTTCGCTCATGTGAAGTTATCCCAGCCAGTTATTAACGGCTTAAAAATGTTCAAAGGGGTTTTGGTTGCGCGAGATTATAGAGATCTGGCGCACTAAAAACCAGTGTTGCAGGCCTGTCCTTCTGGTTTTTACGTGCTTTAGGTCGTCACAGCCTTGGTTATAGTGATATTCTCAGACCAGCACACAAACCTGACTTGTGTTGTATTTCATTAAGTTCAATCCCGCTCTGCGCGAATCAATAATGTTAGCAGAGCCGATATCCAGGAGACTCATCGTGTCTGAATTGTCTCAATTATCTCCGCAGCCACTGTGGGATATTTTTGCCAAAATCTGTTCTATTCCGCACCCTTCTTATCATGAAGAGCAACTTGCGGAACATATTCTGTCCTGGGCAAAAGAAAAAGGCCTGCATGTTGAGCGTGACCAGGTAGGCAATATCCTGATCCGTAAACCTGCGACCGCAGGCATGGAAAACCGTAAAGCGGTGGTCCTGCAAGCTCACCTTGATATGGTGCCGCAGAAAAACAACGACACTGTCCATGACTTCACCAAAGACCCGATTCAGCCGTACATCGACGGTGAGTGGGTTAAAGCTCGCGGTACGACTCTGGGTGCCGATAATGGCATCGGTATGGCATCCGCACTGGCGGTACTGGCTGATGAAACTGTCGCTCATGGCCCGTTAGAAGTTCTGCTGACCATGACCGAAGAAGCGGGTATGGATGGCGCTTTCGGCCTGCAAGCGGGCTGGTTGCAAGCTGACATTCTGATCAACACCGACTCTGAAGAAGAAGGTGAGATCTATATGGGCTGTGCTGGCGGGATTGATTTTATCTCCACGCTGCCACTGCAACGCGAAGCGGTTCCGGCGGGTTATGAAACCTTCAAGCTGACCATTAAAGGCCTGAAAGGCGGCCACTCAGGTGCGGAAATCCATCTGGGTCTGGGCAATGCCAACAAACTGCTGGCGCGTTTCCTGTTTGCTCACGCAGCGGAACTGGATGCACGCCTGATCGATTTGAACGGCGGCACACTGCGTAACGCTATCCCACGTGAAGGCTCGGCCATTGTCGCGATTCCTGCCGACAAAGTTGCACAGTTCAAAGACCTGGCAGCCCAGTTCCTGTCAATTCTGCAAAATGAATTGGGTGCGGTCGAGAAAAACACCACGGTATTGGTTGAAGCTACCAGCACAGACAAAACTGCGCTGACTGCAAAAAGCCGTGATGCTTTCATCAACCTGCTCAATGCAATGCCAAACGGTGTTATTCGCAATTCCGACGCCGTTAAAGGTGTCGTGGAAACCTCACTGAACGTGGGCGTTGTCTCAATGACCGATGAAAGCGCAGAAATTATCTGCCTGATTCGTTCACTGATTGATAGCGGGAAAGACTATGTTGTTGGCATGCTCGAAGCTTTGGGTAAATTGGCTGGCGCACAAAGCGTTGCTAAAGGCAGCTATCCTGGCTGGCAGCCAGACGCTCAATCCCCGGTGATGGGTCTGGTGCGTGAAACCTATCAGAAGCTGTTCAACAAAACGCCAAACATCATGGTTATCCATGCGGGTCTGGAATGTGGTCTGTTCAAAAAACCTTATCCGGATATGGACATGGTTTCTATTGGGCCAACCATTACGGGTCCACACTCCCCGGATGAACAGGTTCATATTGCAAGCGTAGGTCAGTACTGGATTCTGCTGACTGAGTTGCTGAAAGCGATTCCAGCTAAATAAGTACTAAACGCCCTCACCCTAACCCTCTCCCCCAGGAGAGGGAATTTGGTTTTCTTCTTCGCCAGGGGGGTTTTCTCCTTCTCCTGAGGGAGAAGGCCGGGATGAGGGCAATTTTACAACCCCAGAACCAACTGGCGTTCCAGTTGCGGATCCAGCAACGTCACATGCACTCCCACTAACCGCACACCTCGCTCCCCTCGCCGCTCATCCCACGCTTGCTTTGCGGTTGCGATTAAATCGGCTTTATTCAGTTGCGGCCAGACATGTTCCTGAGTCGTTTGCTGGAAATCATTAAACTTGAGTTTGATCCCCTGCCGGGCTATCAGCAGATCAGGCTTCACTTTTATCAGCCGCCGTTCAAGTTCTGAATAAAGCTGTTCAATGATGGCTTCACACTCATGCCATTGATGAATATCCTCGGCCAGGGTTTTCTCAACGCCTACGGATTTACGCTGCCGCTCATTGTTAATTTCGCGCTCATCAATGCCCTGACTTCTTTCCCACAACACCCGCCCAAACTTGCCAAAACGCTTGAGCAGCGAAGCTAAATCCGTTTTCTGCACATCGGCACAAGTGCGCAACCCCAGACTTTCAAGTTTCCCCGCCGTCACTTTGCCAACGCCCGGAATTTTGCCGAGTGGCAACGTTTGCAAAAATGCAGGGATTTCCTCTGGCGTAATAACGTACTGCCCATTCGGCTTATTAAGATCGGATGCTATTTTCGCAAGGAATTTAACCGGAGCGATCCCCGCAGAGGCCGTGAGATTCAGTTCATATGAAATAGTCTGGCGAATTTCTTTTGCCATGAATGTGGCAGAGCCGTGGCAGTTCAGGCTATCGGTGACATCAAGATAGGCCTCATCCAGAGACAGAGGTTCGATAAGTGTGGTGTAGCGACTAAATATTTCACGGATATGGTTTGATGCTTCTTTGTATGCATCAAAGCGCCCCGGCAAAAGCGTCAAATGCGGGCACAATTTTAGTGCCATAGCCGTCGACATTGCGCTGTGAACACCAAATTTTCTTGCCGGATAATTTGCGGTGCTGATCACCCCGCGCCGCTGCGCGCTGCCGCCAATCGCCAACGGGATATCCCGTAAAGACGGGTTATCACGCATCTCAACGGCTGCAAAAAAGCAGTCCATATCGACATGAATGATTTTACGCATACTTTTTCGCACCAGTGTTAATACTGGATAAGTATACAGTTAAGCTGAGATTAAGGAAAGTCAGTGAGAAAGAAAACCTCCCGCATCGGCGAGAGGTTTTGAGGGGCTTATAGGATACGGTTTTGCTGAAGTTTCGCCTGCCGCTCCGCTCTCGCGATTCGTTTCTTACGCGCATCGCAAGGTTCAGGGCAATTGCAAACTTTCTCCATGCCAAGCGCGGCAATACCACCGCAGCTACCCTGAAGCGTTTTGCGCTTCACGATAACGCCGAGCGACATACCGAATATCACCAGAATAAAAATGGCGAAGGTGGCTAAAAATACTGTCAGCATATTGGCTCCCGTCAGCCGCCGAAGTCATCGAGCATGATGTTTTCATCCTCAACGCCCAGGTCTTTGAGCATTTTGATCACCGCAGCGTTCATCATTGGCGGCCCACACATATAGAATTCACAATCTTCTGGGGCCGGATGGCTACGCAGATAGTTTTCCAGCAATACGTTGTGAATGAAGCCCGTGTAGCCCGTCCAGTTATCTTCTGGCTGTGGATCAGAAAGCGCCACATTGAAGGTAAAGTTCGGATTTTCCTGCGCCAGCTTTTCAAACTCATCTTCGTAGAACATTTCACGCAGAGAACGAGCGCCATACCAGAAGCTGATTTTGCGAGTGCTATGCAGGCGTTTGAGCTGGTCAAAGATGTGCGAACGCATTGGCGCCATACCGGCACCACCGCCAATAAACACCATTTCAGCTTCCGTTTCTTTAGCGAAGAACTCA
Source organism: Buttiauxella izardii (assembly GCF_003601925.1). GTDB lineage: Bacteria > Pseudomonadota > Gammaproteobacteria > Enterobacterales > Enterobacteriaceae > Buttiauxella > Buttiauxella izardii. Next base: position 56,051 of record NZ_QZWH01000016.1, on the reverse strand, counting down.
CCAAACGGCCCGGAAATTGTCACTTTATCGCCTGCTTTCAGCGACCAGATGTATGAAGACATAATCCCCGGAGGAGCGTCTGGCACATTCGGCGGTGGCGTCGCGATACGCACGTTCAACATGATGATGCCTGCTTCATCCGGATAGTTCGCCATGGAGTAAGCACGAACACACGGCTCTTTCACCACTGATTTGAAGCGGAAAAGGTTGAACTTATCCCAGTCACTACGGTATTCCTGTGGCACGTCGAAGTCTTGATAGTTAACTTCGTGAGGCGGGCTTTCAATCTGGATATAACCACCGGCACGGAACGGAACCACTTCGCCGTCAGGAATTCGCAGCTTGAGCTCTTTGATGAAAGTCGCTTTGTTATCGTTAGAGATAACTTCGCATTCCCATTTTTTCACGCCGAAAATTTCTTCCGGCAGCTCAATTTTCATGTCCTGCTTCACAGCCACCTGACACGCAAGACGGCAACCCTCTTTCGCTTCACGCTTAGTGATGTGCGAAAGTTCGGTCGGCAGAATATCGCCACCACCTTCTTTAATGGTCACGCGGCATTGCCCGCACGAACCACCACCGCCACAAGCCGAAGAGATGAAAATCCCTTGATTTGAAAGCGTGTTAAGCAGTTTGTCACCAGCCGGAGCATGGAACTGTTTGTCGGCTTCGTTGTTAATCTCAATCAGCACATCGCCGGAGTTAACAAGCTTTGACTTGGCAAACAGAATCATCAGCGCCAGTGCCAAAACAATTAGCGTGAACATCACCACGCCAAGAATAATTTCCATACGTTTTCGCCCTTATAGCTGCACACCGGAGAATGACATAAAGCCCAGCGCCATTAATCCAGTGGTGATAAAGGTAATTCCTAAGCCACGCAATCCTGCGGGCACATTGGCATACTTCATTTTTTCGCGAATACCGGCCATTGCGACAATCGCCAGCATCCAGCCCACACCGGAACCGACACCGTAAACGATAGATTCACCGAAGCTGTAATCACGCTGCACCATAAACGACACGCCACCGAAGATGGCGCAGTTAACGGTGATAAGCGGCAGGAAGATCCCCAGCGCGTTATAGAGAGCCGTGAAGAAACGATCGAGGATCATTTCAAGGATCTGCACCAGCGCGGCAATCACACCAATAAAGGTGATGAAGTTAAGGAAGCTGAGATCGACACCTTCAACCAGCGCGCCGTCACGCAGAACCAGGTTATAAACCAGGTTGTTCGCAGGCACTGCGATTCCCAAAACGACCGTCACCGCGACACCCAAACCAAATGCCGTGGAAACCTTTTTGGAAACGGCAAGGAAGGTACACATGCCAAGGAAGAACGCGAGCGCCATGTTTTCAATAAACACAGCACGCACAAACAGACTAATCATATGTTCCATAGTCAGTTAGTCCTTTTCCTGTTGCGCAGGCTTCAGCGTGCGCAGGGCCCAAATCAGCAGGCCGATAATAAAGAACGCACTCGGCGCTAACAGGAACATACCGTTTGGCTGATACCAGCCACCGTTCTGAACAGTTTCCAGCACCGTGATACCAAAGAGTTTGCCACTGCCGATGAGTTCACGCAGGAAGCCAACCAGCAACAGAATCACGCCATAACCCAAGCCGTTACCGATGCCATCCATAAAGCTCGCCAGCGGCGGTGACTTCATGGCGTAGGCTTCGGCGCGCCCCATCACAATACAGTTGGTGATGATCAAGCCGACGAATACGGAGAGCTGTTTGGAAATCTCGTAAGCATAAGCACGCAGAATCTGATCCACGACGATTACCAGTGAAGCAATGATTGCCATCTGCACGATGATGCGGACACTGTTTGGAATCAGGTTACGAATCATTGAGATGAACATGCTTGAGAACGCCGTCACCACCGTTACCGCTATCGTCATAACAAACGCGGTTTCCAGTTTCGTGGTCACCGCTAGCGCCGAACAAACGCCGAGTATTTGCAAGGCAATCGGGTTGTTGTCCACCAGCGGACTCACCAGAACCCGTTTGACCTCTTTCATGTCTGAAATATCAGCCATTGTTGAGCGCTCCTTCACGAACTTGTTTCAGGAACGGGCCAAACCCAAGTTCGCCCATCCAGAAATCAAAAGTGTGTTGTACTCCGTTTGCCGTCAGCGTTGCGCCAGACAAACCGTCGACCCCATATTCATCACCCTGACGCGCCCCGCCTTTTACAACGCGCAGTGCGGGTTGGCCGTTGTCATCAAGCAATTTCTTGCCGATCCACTTCGCCCGCCAGGTTGGGTTTTCAATTTCACCCCCCAGACCCGGTGTTTCACCCTGATCGTAGTAAGTGATGCCTTTTACAGTGCGACCATCAGTCTGCAAGGAGACAAAAGCGTTCATCATTGACCACAAGCCCTTGCCATACACCGGCAAGACAACTTCCTGGACCTGGTTTTGCTCGTTACGCACCAGATAGATTTCCACGATGTTGCTGCGGCGTTTGATTCCGGCGCGGTCATCGTTAGAAGCCAGTTCAACACTTTGCTGCGGGTCCCGCAGTGCAGCGGCTTGATCAAATTTTGCTGGGTCTTTATCTAGCATTTCGCCAGATTTCAAATCTAAAAGACGCGGCGTAATACGGGATTCAAAAGTAGATTTCACTTCCTCACCGCTCATCTTCGGCGTGGCAAGACCTGCTACGTCCAGAATATTACGCTGTTTATCCAGTGCTTTTTGTTCCTGCTGGCGCGACTTCAAACCAACAGCAGAGCCTGCAACCACCACGGAACAGACCAGGCAAAGCACCAGCACCACCAGCAGTGTTCTGCCAATGCTATCGTTACTTTTTACTTCAGCCACGCGACTTCCTCCGCTTGATATTGGCTTGCACCACCAGGTAATCGAACAGCGGTGCAAAGAGGTTGGCGAACAGAATCGCCAGCATCATCCCTTCTGGATAGGCCGGGTTTACTACACGAATCAACACACACATCACACCGATAAGCGCGCCGTACCACCATTTACCTTTGCTAGTAAATGAGGCGGAAACCGGGTCAGTCGCCATGAACATCATGCCGAAGGCAAAACCACCCAGCACCAGATGCCAGTACCACGGCATAGCGAATAGAGGATTGGTATCAGAACCAATGAAATTAAACAGGGTTGCGGTGGCAATCATGCCGAGCAAGACGCCTGCGACAATGCGCCAGGAAGCCACGCGACCGAACAGGATAATCGCGCCACCAATCAGGATCATCAGGGTCGAGACTTCACCAATGGAACCCGGAATGTTACCGAGGAAAGCATCCATCCAGGTGACAGGCTGGCCAGAGACAACATTAACCAGCGCTTCACCGCCGCCATGTGACCACTGTGAAAGTGGGGTCGCGCCGGAGAAACCATCCGCCGCCGTCCATACCAAATCACCGGAGATTTGCGCAGGGTAAGCGAAGAACAGGAACGCACGCCCCGCCAGTGCCGGGTTGAGGAAGTTACGCCCTGTCCCACCGAAGATCTCTTTCGCAATCACCACGCCAAAACTGATACCGAGCGCGGCTTGCCAGAGAGGCAAAGTGGGTGGAACCACCAGAGCAAACAGGATGGAGGTGACGAAGAAGCCTTCGTTAACTTCGTGTTTGCGGATGATGGCAAACAACACTTCCCAGAACCCGCCCACCAGGAATACCGTGGCGTAAATTGGCAGGAAGAAGACCGCGCCCAGCGTCATCATGCTTAGCCAGCCAGCATCAGGCGTGAAGTTCACCCCCAGCCACTGCGCGACCACATAATGCCAGTCAGATGAAATCACCTGCTGGAGTTGCTCCGCACCGTACATTTTGTTCAGTGCAGGAATGGTTTGTAGGCCGACGTTGTACATGCCCCAGAACATCGCCGGGAACACGGCGAACCACACCAGGATCATCATGCGTTTCAGATCGATAGCATCACGAACGTGTGAAGCGCCAGGCGTGACAATGCCTGGCGTATAAAACAGTGTCGCCGTCGCTTCAAAGAGCGGGTAGTACTTTTCTAGCTTTCCGCCTTGCGTGAAGTGCGGCTCTAGTTTTTCAAATAAATGCTTCAAGCCCATGACTTATCCTTCCTGCTCGATGCGGGTTAAGACCTCGCGTAGAACCGGGCCGTACTCGTATTTCCCCGGACACACATAGGTACAAAGCGCCAAATCTTCTTCATCCAGCTCAAGACACCCCAACGCCTGCGCGCTGTCGGTATCGCCCGCCAACAAATCACGCAACAGCATCGTCGGCAGAATATCCAGTGGCATCACGCGTTCATAGTTGCCAATGGGCACCATTGAACGTTCACCGCCATTCGTGTCTGTTGAGAAGCTAAAGAGTTTGCGCTTCAGGAAGTGGCCGATGGTCGTGCGGGTAATCGAATATTTATCGGCCCCCGGCATCACCCAGCCAAACAACTCTTTTTCACGGCCTTCTTTCAGAACGGTAACTTGCAGATGGAAACGCCCCAGCCAGGCACGAGGGCCTGCTGCGATCGTTCCGCTCAGCACAGAACCGGAAACCACACGGTTTTCACCTTCTGCCAGTTCACCTGCTGTCAGAACTTCTATTGAAGCCCCCAAACGAGTGCGAATCAGGCGTGGCTTTATAACCTGCGGCCCAGCGAGCGCAATAACGCGTTCGGTCCACAACTCGCCTTCAACGAACAGTTTGCCGATGGCGATAACATCCTGGTAATTCAGGTGCCAGACCGATTTTTGCAGGCTGACCGGTTCGAGGAAGTGAATGTGTGTACCCACTAACCCGGCAGGATGTGGGCCTGCAAATTCATTAAAAGTGACCTGCCCAGCAGAATGACCACCCAGTTTGCCGCCGCCCGCCTGGCAGACATGGACTTTGCCATCGGTCAGGCGTGAAAGCACGGTTAAGCCCGCATCAAACATTTCGCGATGCGCACGAATAATAGGTTGTGGGTCAGCCGCCAGCGGATTGGTATCTATCGCCGTGACAAAAATGGCCGCAGGAACGCTGGCTGGTGGTGGTGTTTTGCTAAATGGACGAGTGCGCAACGCAGTCCACAAACCGGAGGACAATAAATGTGCCTGAACGGTTTCACGCGGCAGTTTGGCAAGGGTTTCTGGAGCAAAGCGTTCAAAAACAACCTGCTCGTCGCCTTGAACTTCAATAACCAGAGATTGCAGCACGCGACGTTCACCGCGATTAATCGCAGTCACCGTTCCACACGCAGGAGCGGTAAACAGCACGCCAGGGTTCTTTTTATCTTCGAAGAGAGGCTGACCTTTCAATACCTTGTCGCCTTCCTGCACCAGCATAGAAGGACGCATGCCGACATACTCTTCACCGAGCAGGGCCACGAAAGGTATCGCTGGGCCGTCATGGATTTGCTGTTCCGGCAAACCGGCAATAGGCAAATCCAGACCTTTTTTGATTTTTATCATAAGGTTATCACGTTTAAAATTGGCTTAAACATACCGACAAAAAACTGTAGCCGACAACGGATGGGTTGAATTAACGTTCAACCGATGCGACACATAAGGCAGAAAAAAAAGGAAACGCATCCATTCACTATTGCGAGAGGGAGGTATAAGTCGCCCGGAAAGCCGGTACAACTGACTTATGGATAGTTTCCGTTCATATCCGCAGGTCAACATTCGGCGGGATTTTAGCATCATTAGCGCCCGGAAGGGGCACAAAACAACATACAGATATGCAGCTATGCGAGCTGTTACGCAAAAAGCTAATACTTTCCCTTTCCAGAAGTATTCTATAAAGTCCAATTTTATAACTTCGCACGCCCTGTTTTGGGGTTGCGAAAAATCATAACGATGCTAATGTGAGCGCTCCTAATCCAGAGTAATCTGATTTCAGGTCTCCATTTTGCCGTCCTGGCATTCGGTATAAGTTTTATCAAGGAATAAAGCAGTATGCGTAAGATCGCACTCGTTATTGCGATGCTTTTGATGCCGTGCTTGTCGTTTGCCAGCTTGTTAAGCAGCAACTCGTCAAACACGCCTGTCAGCAAAGAATTCAAGCAACAACTCATGGGCTCTCCTGTTTATATTCAAATATTTAAGGAAGAGCGCACGCTAGAGCTATACGTAAAAATGGGCGAGAAGTTCCAGTTGCTCGACAGCTATAGCATCTGTAACTATTCCGGTGGATTAGGTCCAAAACAGCGTCAGGGTGATTTTAAAAGTCCTGAAGGTTTTTATAACGTGAGTCGCAGTCAGTTAAAACCTGATAGCCGTTTCTATAAAGCCATTAATATCGGCTTCCCGAACGAATTTGATCGCCAGCATGGTTATCAGGGTCAATATCTGATGATTCACGGTGCTTGTGTGTCCGTTGGCTGCTATGCCATGACCGACACCAACATTGATGAGATTTTCCAGTTTGTGACCGGCGCATTAGTCTTCGGCCAGCCAAGCGTGCAGGTCAGCATCTATCCGTTCCGCATGACTGATGCCAACATGCAGCGCCACAAATATTCTTATTACATCGACTTCTGGAAACAGCTAAAACCGGGTTATGACTACTTTACGGCGAATCATCAGCCGCCGGGCGTTTCTGTTGTAAGTGGTAATTACGTGGTTAGCAAGCCGGTTACGCCTTCGACGCAACCGCAGTTGGCATCAAACTACGCGCTCCCCGAGACAAAATAATTCCGACTCGCCTGGCGCAATCTTGTGCCAGGTTTCGTTCCCTGTCAGAGGCTGAGTCGCGATAACAGTGACCACATCGTTGAGTGTGGTCTCTTCCTGAAAATCAATTTCCACATCCTGATCCAATAATTTTGCCACACCAAACGGTGCCCGTCGGGTAATCCAGTATAAGTTTGTGGAACAAAACGCCATCACGTAGCGCCCATCTGACAACAACATGTTGAACACGCCTTTTTCACGCAATTGCACTGCAAGTTCGGTGATATAACGGAATACCGCCTGCATATTGCTCGGCGTTCGTGGATAACGTTGTGTCAGTTTATGCAGCAACCAGCAAAACGCCTGTTCACTGTCGGTTTCACCAATCGGGCGAAACGGGCCGGTATCCAGCGAGCGATGCCCTTTAAGCTGGCCGTTATGAGCATAGGTCCAGTTGCGGCCCCAAAGTTCGCGGGTAAAAGGATGGGTATTTTCCAGCGCCACTTTGCCGCGGTTTGCCTGGCGAATATGGGCGACCACAGAACAGGATTTGATCGGGTAATCCTGCACCAGTTTTGCAATGGGAGAGTTAAAACTCGGTTGCGGATCTTTGAACGTACGACAGCCTTTACCTTCGTAGAAAGTAATGCCCCAGCCGTCTTTATGCGGCCCCGTTCCCCCGCCACGCTGCACCAGACCAGTAAAGCTAAAGCAAATATCTGTTGGCACATTGGCGCTCATCCCGAGCAGTTCGCACATCTTAACCTCCCACCACTTTTAACTACCCTCACCCTCACCCTAACCCTCTCCCTGATGGAGAGGGAACAAGATCAGGCAAAACTTAAGCCTTAACCATCTCTTTTTCGATCAGCTGAATCAGGATATGAATCACTTTGATGTGGATTTCCTGAATGCGGTCAGCGTAACCAAAGTGCGGCACACGAATTTCAACATCCGCAGAACCGTCCATTTTGCCGCCGTCTTTACCGGTCAGGGTAATTACTTTCATGCCTTTCGCACGCGCCGCTTCAATCGCTTTGATCACGTTGCCGGAATTGCCAGAAGTGGAGATCCCCAGTAAAACGTCGCCTTCACGGCCAACCGCTTCAACGTAACGAGAGAAAATGTGGTCGTAGCCAAAATCGTTGCCGACACAAGAGATGTGGCTAACGTCAGAAATCGCAATCGCCGGGTAACCAGGACGGTTCTCGCGATAACGCCCGGTCAGTTCTTCAGCAAAGTGCATTGCGTCGCAATGTGAACCACCGTTGCCACAAGAAAGCACTTTGCCACCCGCTTTAAAGCTATCAGCCAGCAACACTGCTGCGCGCTGAATGGCGTGAATGTTAGCGTCATCTTTCAGGAAGTTAGCCAGTGTTTCTGCCGCTTCATTCAGTTCGTTACGAATAAGATCCTGGTACATGAGGATATCCTTCAGCATTTTTTGATTGATTAACCCAAGCAGTTTACCGGATAGCGCGAGAAGCGCCATATCCTCCTGCTTTTGCTGTTCCGTGCGGTAACAATGTGAGCTGAGTTGTAATTATTTTGTGAAGATATTGCTAAAAAAAACCACATGAACTAAAACGAATACATCCAAGTGGTCAGACCTCCTACAAGCAAGGGAGTTTTCCTTATGTTAATGTTGAGTATCGTTGCAACCGTTGTTCTCCTCGGTGTGCTTTTCTATCACCAGGTCAATTTACTGCTGAGTAGCGCAATTTTGCTGGTGTGGACGGCAGCGCTTGGTTTCGCCGGTATCTGGTCAATCTGGGTACTGGTTCCGCTGGCGATTATTCTGGTGCCGTTTGTTTTCACACCAATCCGCAAATCTTTGATTTCCGCTCCAGTCTTCCGCAGCTTCCGTAAAGTCATGCCGCCGATGTCGCGTACTGAAAAAGAAGCTATCGATGCCGGTACAACCTGGTGGGAAGGCGATTTGTTCCGCGGGAAACCAGACTGGGAAAAACTGCACAACTATCCGCAGCCTAAGCTGACTGAAGAAGAGCAAGCCTTTATTGACGGCCCGGTTGAAGAAGCTTGCCGCCTGGCAAATGACTTCCAAATCACTCACGAAATGGCCGATTTGCCGCCAGAACTGTGGGCATATTTAAAAGAACATCGCTTCTTCGCGATGATCATCAAGAAAGAGTACGGCGGCCTCGAGTTCTCTGCTTATGCACAATCTCGCGTGTTGCAAAAACTGTCGGGCGTTTCCGGGATTCTGGCGATTACCGTCGGTGTGCCTAACTCTTTAGGCCCGGGCGAATTGCTGCAACATTACGGTACTGAAGAGCAGAAAGATCATTACCTGCCACGCCTGGCGCGTGGTCAAGAGATCCCATGCTTTGCACTGACCAGCCCTGAAGCAGGCTCCGATGCGGGCGCGATTCCCGATACTGGCGTTGTGTGTATGGGCGAATGGCAGGGTCAGCAAGTTCTCGGTATGCGTCTGACCTGGAACAAGCGCTACATTACGCTGGCCCCAATCGCCACCGTTCTTGGCCTGGCATTCAAACTGTCTGACCCGGATAAACTGCTGGGCAATGAAGAAGAACTCGGCATTACCTGTGCGTTGATTCCAACTCACACGCCGGGCGTGGAAATTGGCAAACGCCACTTCCCGCTGAACGTACCGTTCCAGAACGGCCCAACTCGCGGTAAAGATATTTTCGTGCCGATTGATTACATCATCGGTGGTCCGAAAATGGCCGGCCAGGGCTGGCGTATGCTGGTGGAATGCTTGTCCGTTGGCCGTGGCATTACCCTGCCGTCTAACTCTACCGGTGGTTTAAAATCTGTGGCAATGGCAACCGGTGCTTATGCGCACATTCGCCGCCAGTTCAGAATTTCTATCGGTAAAATGGAAGGGATTGAAGAGCCATTAGCGCGTATTGCCGGTAACGCTTATGTGATGGATGCGGCGGCTTCGCTGGTGACTTACGGGATTATGCTCGGTGAAAAACCGGCGGTGCTGTCGGCTATCGTGAAGTACCACTGTACCCACCGTGGCCAGCGCGCGATTCTCGACGCGATGGATATTCTCGGCGGTAAAGGCATTATGCTCGGCAACTCCAACTTTGTGGCGCGAGCGTATCAAGGCGCACCAATCGCCATTACTGTTGAAGGGGCGAATATCCTGACCCGCAGCATGATTATCTTCGGCCAGGGTGCGATTCGTTGCCATCCGTATGTTCTCGACGAGATGAATGCGGCGCAAAACAATGACGTCAACGCGTTCGATAAGCTGCTGTTCAAGCATATCGGCCACGTCGGCAGCAACAAAATGCGCAGCCTGTGGCTTGGCCTGACCAACGGTTTGACCAGCGCCACACCGACCAAAGACTCGACTAAACGCTACTACCAGTACATGAACCGTCTGAGCGCCAACCTGGCATTGCTGTCAGATGTTTCCATGGCGGTATTGGGCGGCAGCCTCAAGCGTCGCGAGCGCATTTCAGCTCGCCTGGGTGATGTGTTAAGCCAGCTGTACCTCGCCTCTTCCGTGCTGAAACGCTACGACGACGAAGGCCGTAACGAAGCGGATTTACCGTTGGTTCACTGGGGCGTTCAGGATGCGCTGTATCAGGCCGAGCAAGCGATTGACGACCTGCTGCGTAACTTCCCGAATGCGTTTGTGGCTGGCATGTTGCGCGTGGTTATCTTCCCGCTGGGCCGTCGTTACGATGCTCCATCGGACAAGCTGGACCACAAACTGGCGAAGATCATGCAGATCCCATCCGCTACCCGTTCACGTATCGGGCGCGGCCAGTATCTGACACCAAGCGAGTTCAACCCGGCTGGCCTGCTGGAAGAAGCATTGATGGACGTGATGGCTGCTGAGCCAATCCATCTGCGCATCAGTAAAGAAACCGGGCGTAACCTGTCGTTTACCCGTCTTGATGAGCAGGCCAAACAATGGCTGGCAGAAGGGAAAATCAACGCTGAAGAAGCGGCGATTCTGACCAAAGCGGAAGCAAGCCGTCTGCGCAGTATCAACGTTGATGAGTTTGAGCCGGAGGAACTGGCAACCATGCCGGTAAAGGTGCCGGAAAAGCATCGCAAGATTGAAGCGGCATAAGCCTTCTTAAAACCCCGTTCGCGGGGTTTTTTCTTTTCTACTCATGCTAAAGTGAATGAAACACTGTTTATCATGAGGCTTCCGATTGTGTCTGGTTTGAAAATCACCGTTCTGCAACAACCGCTGGTCTGGATGGACGGCGCGGCAAACTTGCGCCATTTCGATGTACAGTTGGACGCTATTCATGGCCGCGATCTGATTGTCTTGCCGGAAATGTTCACTACCGGTTTTGCAATGGAAGCCGCCACACAGTCGCTTGCTGAAGAAGAAGTGATTGACTGGATGCAGTTTAAAGCCCAGCAAACTCAGGCGATGATTGCCGGAAGTGCGGCATTGCAAACCGAACGTGGGCCAGTAAACCGTTTTCTGCTGGTTCAGCCCGACGGCAAAGTCCACTTCTACGATAAACGCCACCTCTTCCGCATGGCGGATGAACATCATCATTATCAGGCGGGCAATGAGCGAGTTATCGTGGAATGGCGCGGCTGGCGCATTCTGCCGCAAGTGTGTTACGACCTGCGCTTCCCGGTATTTTCACGCAACCGCAACGATTATGACCTGGCGTTGTATGTGGCGAACTGGCCTGCCCCGCGCTCTCTGCATTGGCAAAGTTTACTGATTGCTCGCGCCATTGAAAACCAGGCGTATGTCGCGGGCTGCAACCGTGTTGGCACCGACGGTAACGGGCATCATTACCGTGGCGATAGCAAAATTATTAATCCTCAGGGTGAAATTCTGGCGAATGGCGAAGCCCATCAGGCGATGCGGCTCGATGCCGATTTATCGCTGATTGCATTGCAAGAATACCGCGAGAAATTCCCCGCCTGGCAAGATGCCGATCCGTTCAGCCTTTAACTACGAACCTCTGTAAGTCGACCACGACCACGGGGAAATCAGAAACGGCAGGTGATAATGCCCGCCGTTTTGCGTAATCATGAAATCAATTTGCGCGCTGGGATAAAGCGTTTCCCGCTGCGTTGCGGCAAAATAATGCCCGATTTCGGCAGTCAGGCGATAACGCCCCGCCGCCAAATGCGCTGGGGTGAAATCTTTTAGCCGCCCGTCCGCATCCGTCACACCTTGCGCAATCACTTCCCATTGCTCTGCAATCTGCTGTTCAAGGCGAATCACCACGTCCTTCGCAGGTTTTCCCAACGCGGTATCAAGAATATGAGTACTTAACTGGCTCATGCGGCAAACACTCCTTCGAGGCGTAACAACGTGATTTGGCGTAATTGCTCCAGCGCTTCAAGCTCTTCTTCTTCCGGCGAATTATTCAGGCGGCGCTTAAGCTCCCCGAGAATTTCTTCACCGCAGCGACCTTTAGCTCGAATCAAAAAAACACGCCCAAATTGCGCCTCGTATTGCGCATTGCCTTGCGCCAGCGCGAGCGTTAATGCACTGTTTTCGGTATCAACGGCGGATTGTTCACCTTTCGAAAGTGCCGCCTCTTGACTGCTGCCCTGCGCTTTTTCGCCGATGCGCGGATGTGCGCTAAGCGCCTGATTTAGCTCCTCACGCCCCCAATCCAAAGTCAGTTGCGAAGCATAATGCTGCAATACATCGACGCTCGAATAAGGGCGAGCGGCAACCAGGTTTTCAGCCCAGGTCGCAATCGCGACGCATGGCGCAACCAGATTCAGCGCATCGCTGTTAGTGGCGTCGTTAAATTCAGCCAGAGGATTCGCCGCCAACGCCATTACCGTTTGTGTAAACGCCTGCACTGCCTGCATCACATCAGCTTCAATCACAGACTCCGCCGGATGGTGGCTTATCCCGCGGTCGCAGCGCACAAACATCATGCCCACCGGCCAGTGTTCTGCGATGGCGATAGCATCGTGCCCCGCGCCACTTGGCAAAGATAAACTGCGCCCCTGCACCGCAGAAATAGATGATGTTAACGCTTGTTGTAAACGAGTATCGCAAGGTGTCGCAGGGATGGAATAGTAAGTTTCGGCGCTAAAGGTTACGCCTCGTTGAGCGGCGATTTGCTGCGCCTGGTTCAACAATTTTGCGAGCAACAATTCGAGGTCAGAATCTCGTGGGCTGCGAATATCCAGCGTCAGATTCACTTCGCCGGGAATCACATTCGCCGCTCCCGGTAAGCATTGCAGCGTGCCGACCGTCGCGACAATATCCGGCGCATAAGCCGCTGTCGCTGTTTCGATGTCAGTCATCCACGCGGCAGCGGCGGCGAGCGCATCTTTACGAAGAGTCATCGGAACCGTGCCTGCATGGCCTGCTTCGCCAACAAATCGGCATTTCAGACGGCGAGCACCGTTAATCGCCGTCACCACGCCAAGCGCCAGATTTTCACGCTCAAGCACCGGCCCTTGCTCAATATGCATTTCCAGATAAGCGCTGAATTCTTCCGGGCTGCGCGCGGCACTCTGAATACGCGAAGGATCAAAACCGGCATTTACCAGCGCTTGCCCGACGCTGATTCCTGCCGCATCTTCGCAGGCCAGCCAGTTATCCGGCCAGGTTCCGGTTACACCACGGCTGCCTAATAATGTGATGCCAAAACGCGTGCCCTCTTCATCTCCAAAGCCAACAATTTCAATCGCCTGCTCTAATTGAAGATTGTTTTCATAGAGAAATGCGACCACTTCCAGCGCGGTAAGTACGCCCAACATGCCGTCGTAGCGCCCGGCATTGCGTACCGTGTCGAGGTGCGAACCCAGCAAAATCGCCTGAGCGCCTTCACTTGCCCCTTCGTAGCGCCCACAAATATTGCCCACCGCATCTTGCCAGGTGGCCATGCCGATTTGTTCCATCCATGCTCCAAGCATGTGGTTAGCCCGCAGATGTTCAGGGGAGAGATAAACGCGCGTGAGCTGGCCCGGTGTTTCGCTAATTTGCGCGAGTTCATCCGCGCGCTGCATAACCCGGCGAGCGGCGGCGCTGGCCTGCGCGGCATTCATGACATGTTTAACCATCAGCGATTTTCCTGCGCATAAACATCCCAAGCCGACTGCATTGCTGCCCCTTGCGTCGACTTGAACCCAAGACGATTCAGCACCGCCTCCAGCGCCGTCAGCGTTTGCAGCACACAATCTTTGCGCGCGTTATAACCCATGGTGCCGATGCGCCAGATTTTGCCTTGCAGCGGGCCAAACGAGGTGCCGATTTCAATATGGAAATCTTCTAGCAGCATTTTGCGCACTTCTTCGCCGTGAACGGCTGAAGGGATCACCACGCCGAGCACGTTATTCATTTTATGTTGCAGATTGCCGAAGGTTTCCAGCCCCATGCCCTGAATCCCGGCCACCAGCGCACGTCCGTGCAGTTCGTGGCGAGCAATCCCCACATCCACCCCTTCTTCCAGAATAATGCGCGCGCATTCACGGGCGGCAAACAACATGCTGGTCGCTTCCGTGTGGTGGTTCAGGCGCTCCGGGCCCCAGTAATCCATGACCATGCCGAGATCGAAATAATTCGAGTAGATCATTTCGTCATCGCCATCCTGATGCGCGGAAGTACGAATGCCCTCTTCCACACATTTACGGCGGCGGATCACTTCTTCCATTTGTGCGCTGAGGGTGATCGGCGAGCTGCCAGACGGGCCTCCGAGGCATTTTTGCAACCCGGCTGAAACCGCATCTAAACCCCAGGCGTCGGTTTCCAGTTTGTTGCCACCAAATGACGCCGTGGCATCGGTGTAAAACAGCACGCCGTGGCGGCGGCAGATTTCACCGAGTTCTTCCAGGGGCTGTAGCATGGTGGTGGATGTATCGCCCTGAACCGTCAGCAGCAAACGCGGTTTTACCGTTTTGATAGCATCTTCGATTTGGTCGGGTGTGAATACTTCTCCCCACGGCACTTCAATAGTGTGAACTTCTGCGCGGCAGCGGCGGGCAATTTCACATAGCAGATGACCGAAACGGCCAAATACCGGCACCAGCACTTTGTCGCCGGGGCGAATCGCAGAAAGCAAAATCGCTTCGATGCCGGAGCGAGAAGTGCCATCCACCAGCATTGTCCAACGGTTTTGAGTACGGAAAAGTTCGCGATACAGCACCATCACTTCGTTCATATAACCGGTCATGACCGGGTCATATTGCCCAATCAACTGGCTCGCCATCGCCCGTAATACGCGGGGATCGGCATTAATTGGCCCCGGCCCCATCAACAACCGATGTGGCGGATTGATTTGTGAGAAGTGCTGAATATCGAACATGGCATTTCCTTTTATTTTGCGTGAAACAAAAGATTCTTAATAAAAATATTCTGCAACTAATGTGCCACCAAATTTCGATAATGACAAAGGGTGAAAAACGGATTTTGTAGGGTGGATAAGCGTTAGCGTCATCCACCATTTACGGCAATCGTGTCGGATGACGCTGCGCTTATCCGACCTACGAAGAGATTGGCCACCCCTGTAATTTTGAACCAGAATGGCTCCCATGATGTGTGCAATTGCACCACTAAAGTGCGCTAGCGTTGCTCGAGCTCATCCAGTTCAGAATACAACTCAGCAATATGATGAATACGCTGGCGGCCTGTGGTTAACGCTTCGTGGAGAACGGCGTTGGATAACAAATTGACGAGGCTCATCGCGCTGCTGTAACTGTCGAAGGCTGAAACGCTGTCCAGCGGGGCGGCAAAATGCCAGCGGCAATAAGGCGTCAAGCCCGAACCCTGCGCTTCACTCATTACCAAAAGCGGCACCTGCCGCTGATGCAGATTCGCCAGCAGCGGCTTGATAATGCGCGGACGCCTGCGGAACGCGATAGCGATAACACAATCTTGTTCGCTGATATCCACCACTTCTTCGGCCAGCGTCTGGCCCGGCTGCGGCAATAGATAAACGTCGCTACGTACCTGCAATAACTGTTGGCGCAGGTGCATTGCGACCGGCCACGAGTTTCTTAAGCCGATAATAAAAATACGTTTTGCCGTCGTCAGCGCCGTCACAACCTCGGAAAATTGCTGCGTTTCGAGCAGGCTGACCCACTGCGTCAGATTCGCCATTTCCTGTTTATAATGCCGCGCCAACAGCGTGTTACCTTGCACCGCATCACGGTTTTCTGTGAGCGGCATTCCGCTCTGACGCAGATTGCGCAGTTCTTCACGCATATCTTTATAACGGTCGTAGCCAAGGCGCTTAAACAGGCGGCTCACCGTGGCTTTTGAAACGCCAGAAAGACGGGCCAGTTCGGCGCTGTTGTAGCTAATCAGGTCATCAAAATGATCGACAATAAACGCAGCAACTCGCTGTTCCTGCGGGGAAAGCTGTTCGTATGTCGCCCTTAAGCGTTCATCTAATTGTTTCATCATGACCTCTGTAACTTTTGTTTCACTCGAGCCTGGCACAGTGAAACTAACCGAGTCAACCTGGAACATCTCTTGCTAGAGATACACTTAAGCTTCCATTCTGAGAGATAAAACGATGATGCAAAGCAATATGGCCCCGTCCGGTATGGCGGTGACACCGCACCATTTAGCCAGTGAAACCGCATTATCCGTGCTGCGCCACGGTGGCGATGCTATCGAAGCGATGGTGGCAGCGGCGGCAACGATTGCCGTGGTTTATCCCCACATGAATGGTATTGGCGGTGATGGTTTCTGGCTGATTGTGCCGCCGGAAGGCGAACCGATTGCCATTGATGCCAGCGGTGCTGCGGGTTCTCTCGCATCTTTGGAATTTTACGCAGGCGAAACGTCAATCCCGCATCGTGGCCCTAAAGCAGCGCTTACTGTGCCGGGAACCGTGAGCGGTTGGGACGAAGCTTTAAAGATAGCGACACAACTGGGCGGCGGGCAATTGCCGCTGTCACGTTTGCTGGCCGATGCCATACGCTACGCGGCTGACGGCATTCCAGTCACCCAATCTCAGGCGCTGGCGACGCACAGCAAATACGACGAGCTGGTTAACATCTCCGGATTTGCCGAAACTTTTTTAGACCGAGGCGAAATCCCACGCGCGGGCAGCCGTTTCACTCAGCCACGGCTGGCCGAAACCTTAACCCGCCTGACCGTTGAAGGGCTTGAGAGTTTTTATCGCGGCCCGTTGGCGGCGCTGATCACCGAAGAGCTTGCTGAATCAGGTATGCCGATTACGTTGCAGGATCTCGCCGCGCAACGCGCCAAACGGCGTATCCCTCTGCATCTGGGCCACCATTTGGGCGATGTTTATAATATGACGCCGCCGACGCAAGGCCTGGTTTCGCTGGCGATCCTAGGGATCACCGAGAATCTGGATATGGCGCAAGCCAATGAAACACAAACGGTTCATCGCATCGTCGAAGCGACCAAAAAAGCTTTTGCGCTGCGTGACAAATACATCACCGATCCGCGCCATATCACCACTTCAATCCAGAGTTTGCTGGAACCTGAACCGCTCGCCGCACTCGCCGCAGAAATTGATGACCACAAAGCCGCAGACTGGGGAACCGGCAAAGGCCCCGGCGACACGGTCTGGATGGGTGTGATTGATAGCAGCGGCCTGGCGGTTTCGTTTATTCAAAGTATTTATCACGAATTTGGCAGCGGCGTGGTGCTGCCTAAAAGCGGCGTGTTGTGGCAAAACCGGGGCGCGGCGTTCAGCCTCAACCCGGAAAGTTTGCTCAGCCTGGCTCCCGGGAAACAGCCATTCCACACGCTGAACCCAGCCGCCGCACGCCTGGCTGATGGGCGCACCATGGTTTATGGCTCGATGGGCGGTGACGGACAGCCACAAACTCAGGCCGCCATTTTTACCCGCCACGTCATTCAGGGCATGGCACTTCAGGAAGCGGTCACCGCTCCACGTTGGCTGCTCGGCAGAACCTGGGGGCAAGCTTCCGACAGCCTGAAATTAGAAGGCCGCTTCAGCCCTGAAACTTTCAAAGCGTTACAAGAATTGGGGCATGACGTTGAGGCATTGCCCGATTTTAGCGAAGCCGTCGGCCATGCGGGTGCCATCGTGCGCCACACCAATGGCATGCTCGAAGGCGCATACGACCCACGCAGCAACGGCAGCGCCGCAGGATTCTAAGGAGAACAAAATGCTATTAAATTCTATCGACTGGCCCGCGTATATCAAAGTCATGGAGCAACTGCTTGACGTTCCCGTTGATGAGCCACGCCGCCAGGAACTTGAAGTGCAATTGACACGCATGGAGAAAATGGCAGAACCGTTAATCGATTTCCCATTGCCTGAACGCCAGGAAGTCGCGGGGATTTATAAGTTATGAACGCACTTTCCATTCGCGATATTCAGCAAGGATTAGCTATCGGCGAGTTTTCCGCACAGGATTTGGCTCAGGTCACGCTTGCGAAAATCGAGCAAGTTAATCCTGATATTAATGCGTTTACGGAAATTACCGCCTCGCGTTTACTGCAAGAAGCCGCCGCCATTGACCAACTGCGCGCGCGCGGGGAAACGCTGCCTCCGTTGGCTGGCGTGCCTTATGCGGTAAAAAATCTCTTTGATATTGAAGGCGTAACAACACTTGCCGGTGCCGAATTGTTTAGTACAAAACCGCCCGCCGCCATTGATGCTTTCGCGATTAAAAAATTAAACGCTGCCGGAGCGATGCTTTCAGGCGCGCTGAATATGGATGCCTACGCCTACGGCTTTACCACCGAAAATAGCCATTATGGCGCGACCCGCAACCCGCATGATTTAACACGAATTGCGGGCGGTTCATCCGGCGGCTCTGCGGCAGCCGTCGCGGCTGGAATGGTAAATTTTACCCTCGGCACTGATACCAACGGATCGATTCGTGTCCCCGCTTCGTTATGCGGCATTCTGGGGCTGAAACCGACTTTCGGCAGATTGTCGCGCAGAGGCAGCCAGCCTTTTGTTGCAAGCCTCGATCATATCGGCCCGCTGGCTCGTAGCGTAGATGATCTGGCTCTGGTTTATGACGCGCTTCAGGGAAGGGATGCGGATGATCATTTTCAGTCGACTCGGGAAACTGAACCCGTCGCCGATAAACTGGGACACTCATCGCATTTACGGTGCGTGGTGTTGGGTGGTTTTTTTGAAACCTGGTGTGATATTGATGCCAAAAATGCCGTCGCTCGCGTGGCTCAGTCGCTCGAAGCACTGGATTGCATCACGTTGCCCGAAGCCGAATTAGCGCGCTCGGCGGCTTTTTTACTCTCTGCGGCTGAAGGGGGAAACCATTATTTGCCCGCGTTGCGCGAAGAGGCGGAACGTTTTGAAATTAACTCTCGCGAGCGCCTGCTGGCTGGGGCGATGTCGCCATCCGCCTGGTACACGCAGGCACAACGTTTCCGCGCATGGTTCCGTGATAAAACGCTGCCGCTATTCGACAAATTTGATCTGTTAATCGCCCCGGCAACGCCATGCAGCGCCACACTTATCGGCCAGCAAACCATGCGAATCAACGGAACCGATCTTCCGGTAAAAGCTAGCATGGGAATGCTAACCCAGCCGATTTCGTTCCTCGGCCTCCCGGTCGTAACAGTGCCGTTAATGACGGCAAGCGGCAACCCAATTGGCGTGCAGCTCATTGCGCCGCCATGGCGAGAAGATATCTGCCTGAGAGCCGCCCATCGGCTTGAAATACAGGGTATGCTGGCAGGGAAAATCACCAGGTAAGGTAAATATTATGATGCGAGACAATATTGATCGCCCGGCAATCGTCAATGAAGTGAGTGCCGCTTTTTACCGCTACGAACAAGCGCTGATTAGCAACGATGTTGCGGTGTTAGATGAATTATTTTGGTCCGATCCGCGCACTGTTCGCTACGGTGCCAGTGAAAACCTGTATGGGATCGATGAGATCAGAGCGTTCAGAAATACACGATCATCACAGGGCTTAGACCGGCTTTTACAGAACACGACGATCACCACTTACGGTGATGATATGGCCGTTGCCAGCACCGAATTTACTCGGGAAGGCAGCGACAAAATTGGCCGTCAGATGCAAACATGGGTGAAGTTTCCCTACGGTTGGCGCATTGTCGCCGCCCATGTCAGCTTGATGAGTTAAACAGAGAATGGCGGGTCAACACACCCGCCACTCGAATCATTTGTTAAACGGATGCGTCTTCACCCAATGCTCGGCAATATCCTGACGACGGCAAATCCACACATCGTCATGTTGCTGCACGTAATCCAGAAAACGCTGTAGCGCTTTGAAACGACCAGGGCGACCTAGCAAGCGGCAATGCATGCCAATCGACATCATTTTCGGAGCGGTTTCCCCTTCCTCGTACAACACGTCAAAACTGTCTTTCAGATAAGTATAAAACTGCTCGGCGGTGTTAAAACCCTGCGCGGTGGCAAAGCGCATGTCGTTAGCATCCAGCGTATAGGGCACGATCAGATGGGGTTTTACGCTGCCATCGCTGCAAGCGACTTCGCTCCAGAACGGTAGGTCGTCGCCGTAATAATCGCTGTCATACATAAAGTTGCCATTTTCCGCCACCAGCCTGCGAGTGTTCGGGCTGTCGCGCCCGGTGTACCAGCC
The DNA here is from genome assembly GCF_003601925.1 of Buttiauxella izardii. Classification (GTDB taxonomy): domain Bacteria; phylum Pseudomonadota; class Gammaproteobacteria; order Enterobacterales; family Enterobacteriaceae; genus Buttiauxella; species Buttiauxella izardii. The sequence continues at coordinate 35,929 of NZ_QZWH01000016.1, read as the reverse complement.
GATGGGTTTGCTGCCGAACAAATCCTCAAGGATTTCGATGGCTTGATGCATGTGCTGGCGCTCGGTGGCTTCATCAAGATTTTGATAGTGGATCCAGCGCCAGCCGTGACTCACCACGTCGTAGTCCGCCGCTTTGATCGCCTCCACAATTTCGGGATTTCGCGCCAGCGCCATCGCAACACCAAAAACCGTCATGCTCAAGCCGCGTTTCTGAAATTCATTGTGAATGCGCCAGAACCCGGCGCGCGAGCCATATTCATAGAGCGAATCCATCGACATATGGCGGTCAGGGAAACTGGCCGCGCCGATGATATCGGAAAGGAATTGTTCAGAACCGGCGTCGCCATGCAGAACGTGGTTTTCACCGCCTTCTTCAAAATTAAGCACAAATTGCACGGCAATACGGGCGTTATTCGGCCACTGCGCATGGGGCGGCTTACCCGCGTAACCCTTCATGTCACGCGGGTAGTTTTCAGTAAAGTTATAGGTTTTTACAGCAGTCATGGTTCGGTTCCTTATGAGCCGAGCCAGAACATCAACTCAGCATGTCAAAACAGCCTGATAACGGCTTTTTATTCGGATACGCGAGGTCGCCGTGTTTACTGGTTCCAAGGCCAAGTGCGATGAGGGATTCCACCATTTTCACCGCAGCCGTGACGCCATCGATAACCGGAATGCCTAATTCGGCAGTCAGTTCCCGGGCAAGATTCGCCATCCCACCGCAACCGAGCACAATGGCTCCGCTGTTATCTTCCTTCATAGCTTGTATACAACGCTCGCGTACCTTCATCTGAGCAAGACCCGTGCCATCTTCCAAAGCGAGAACCGGAAGATCGATCGCATGTAGCGCCGCACAGTGGTGCTCAAATCCATACTGTTGTAATAAATGGCGCGCGATGATGACCGTGCGCGGCAAGGTAGTCACAATTGAGAAGCGTGTCGCAACCATCGTTGCAACATGCATCGCCGCTTCGGCGATACCGATAACCGGCCCATCCGCCAGTTCACGCGCTGCCAGCAAACCAGGATCGCCAAAACAGGCAATCACATGGCCACTCACGCCCTGCTCCTTGCCACGCTTGATTTGCTCAAGCACGCCGATGGCGGCAATGGCTTCATCAAAATGTCCTTCTATAGATTCCACACCTTGCGTGGGGCAAACGGCAACGATCTCGCTTGATGGAGCCGCCACGCTTCGCGCTGCTTCTGCAATAGTGTGCGTCATCGCAATGTTCGTATTTGGGTTGATCACCTGGATCAAATGTTTCGTCATGCTGAGTCCTCTGTATTTTTTACCTTCGATTTAGCACCAGATCCGGGCAATAAAATGATCGGTTGCACTATGGTGAAGCGTTATGTGCATTGCCACGGACTTATTCCTGCCCTTAAAAGCCTGAAAAATCCATTCGTTCCATAAAATATGAAACCTGGCCTGGTTAATGCAACAAAAGTTGCAGACATTCCGTCAGCATCTGTTTTTAAAGGAGCAGATTTCATGCCAAACACTGAAAATACGTCAGCAACCATGACCGATAGCGCCAATGCCGGGTACGGCCCGCGCCTGTGTAACGAAGATTTGGCGCCGACGCGCAACCAGACATGGTCCTGGTATAATATTTTTTCTTTCTGGATGTCCGATGTGCACAGTATGGGTGGCTATGTGGTGGCCGCCAGTTTCTTCACATTAGGGCTGGCGAGCTGGCAAGTTTTGCTGTGCCTGTTGGTCGGAATTTGTATCGTGCAACTGTGTGCAAACCTGGTCGCAAAACCAAGCCAGATGGCGGGTGTGCCTTATGCGGTCATTTGCCGCCAGGCATTTGGCGTCTTCGGGGCAAATATTCCGGCGGTGATTCGCGGGCTTATCGCGTTCGCCTGGTACGGCATCCAAACTTATCTGGCAGCCAACGCGCTGATGTTAGTCATGTTGAAATTCTGGCCGTCGCTCGCGCCGATGACGACCGGGCATTTCCTCGGCCTCTCACATCTCGGCTGGATCTGCTTTGGCATCATGTGGGTACTGCAAGCGATGGTGTTCTGGCACGGCATGAACGCCATTAAGCGCTTTATTGATATCGCTGGGCCTGCGGTTTATGTAGTGATGATGGCTCTGGCAGGCTGGATTTTGTATCAAACAGGGTTTGACGGAATTTCGTTTACTCTTGCCAGCAAACAACTCACTTCAGGCGAACAAGCCTGGCAAATGCTGACCGCAACGGCACTGGTCGTTTCCTACTTCTCCGGCCCATTGTTGAACTTCGGTGACTTCTCGCGCTACGGAAAAAGTATGAAAGAGATCCGCCGTGGCAACCGCTGGGGACTGCCGTTTAACTTCCTGCTGTTCTCGATTGTGACCGTGGTTATTGTTTCCGGCACACAATCACTATTTGGCAAAATGATTACCGACCCAATCGAAACCGTAAGCCACGTGGGCAATAGCCTCGCGATGGCCATTGGCTTGCTGACCATGATTACCGCCACCATTGGCATTAATATCGTGGCGAACTTCGTCTCCCCGGCATTCGACTTCTCTAACTGCTCGCCGCAGAAAATCAGCTTCCGTACCGGTGGGATGATTGCAGCTGTGGGTTCTGTATTGCTGACACCGTGGAACCTGTTCCAGTCACCTGAACTTATTCACTACACGCTCGATGTGCTGGGATCGTTTATTGGGCCGCTATTTGGCATTCTGCTGACCGATTTCTACGTGATTAAGCGCAGCAAGATTTACGTCGACGACTTGTTTGATGACACTTCCAAAGGCCGCTATTGGTACAAAGGCGGATTCAATCCCAAAGCAATTCTTGCGCTGGTGCCGTCCGTCGCCATTTGTCTGACCATCAGCTTTATTCCTTCGCTTCATGAAGTGGCGAACTTTAGCTGGTTTATCGGTGCATTTATGAGTGCAGGCTGCTACCGCTGGCTGGCTCGTGCCGAGAAAGTCTCTGATGTGCCTGAATACAACGGGCAGGTTGTGGTTTCGAAAGATTAAAACGATGAAAGCCTGAATCAATTCTGATTCAGGCAATTCACATTAAGAAAGTACGAAAACCGATACTTTCTCAATGCGTCATTTTCCCTGATGTACCTTATTATTTTCGGCTAACCCGATGTCATTGTGAATTGCTGAAAAGGTACATCATTATAATGGAATATAAAAAGATCATTGTTGGTATCACCTCTACTATTTTCTGCCTGACACTGAGCGGATGTAATCAGCAGGGGAAATTTATTGACACTCAAAAATCAACATATAAATCACGCCCTGCCGTATCAACTCAGCTAACGGAACAAGAACTTTTTGGTTGGGACCCTACGGCTGAAATCACTGAGGAAGATATCCAGGATGCTATTGCTCAGGCTGAAGAAGAAATAAGTATTCCGCGTGGGGCTTCCTTAATTCTGGTGCAGTCGGGCGAGAAAAACCCCGATGCCGATATGCAAAAAGAACTAGAGAAATACTATAAAGTCGCGACATTCTCTGGTATTCCTCCTTCGAAAAGAAGTCACGCTAACAAAGAACCATCGGCTATTGCCAATAGTTACGCGCTGACCTTACGTTATTTAGGTGCAAAAGGTAGACAAAGCACGGTGATTGTCTATTGGCCAACATTGCAAATGGGTAAGTTCGATAAAGAAGCTAACGCGGTTGTGTGGCAGGATTATCAGCCTGGCAGCAATAACGATCAAATAAGCTCACTACGTTATTTAACGCGCTATGCCGTTATTGATGTCAAAACGGGTAACTGGGAAATGTATTCACCAACGAGTATTGAGACAGCGATACCCACTCCTCCCGTCAATACAACTAAAGTAAAAGATTTGGAAAATGTAATTAAAAAATCAAAACAACAGACCTATCAGGTTAATGCTCAGGAGATTTATTCACGGTTTACTAGTGGGAAAAGCAAACACTGATTATTTAAAGGATATAAAAACGTCCTGCATGCAGGACGTTATTACCTTTAACCTGGAATTAAGATTCCAGTGGAGCACGCCAGTCGTCAGCACCTGAAGTACCAGCAGACGTGTGTTCCCATTCAATTTTGCGGTAAGCAAGAGAGACTTGGATCAACTGGGTGAACTCACGCTTAGTTGAGTCCTGGCAATGCGGCATATGGCAATTGATATCCACAATGGTGGAGTCAGTCAGGCGCGTAGTGAAGAAATGCTCCTGCTTACCTTCTACAGATGTACGGAACCATTTCAGTTCTGTCGTTGGCAACATTTCACCGGAAGCCAATGCGTTATAAAGCAGCGGTACAGCTTTATTCAGCGCCACGGTGAAAATGAAAGGTTTGTGAGCACGTTGACCAGCAGGCTGGCCTGATTGCGGATCTGTAGGAACCGTGACGATATGCTGGAACTCTTGCACCAGCATTTCATCTTCATGCCCCTGAACATAAATATTCCCGACCGATTCAGAGGTGAAAGCGCCAGCGGTAATATGTCCCTGGGTCTGACCCGTCATTGATATATAACATGGGGTTGGCATTGAAAAAACTCCTGTAAGTAATAAACATCACTATAAATCAACGTTGATTCCCACATATTCATTAGGTTGGCCAGCCACTCAGAGAACTAAATAAAATGGATGAAATAAAATCACTCGCATCGTTAAAACTTCTCAACTGGCAAACAGAACAAAAATGAAATCAGCGATAAAATAACATTAGTAAATAGATGAAAAAACCAAAAATAAGGCAATGTCCGTATCCCTACCTTAATCACTATTTTAAATTATAAGTAACCCATGAAATATACAAAAACATAATACAACAACCCCTAAAAGTGGTGCTTTCCCACTTGGGGTCAAGTTGTAAACATACACCAGTAGCAAATAATAAATTTGGAAAGTCGTTTTCTGTACTTTTGCACCTATACAAAATATCGACTTATAGTGATAACGTAGCCGCAATTCAGGGTTAACCAGCAAGATATTACCGTCCATATTGTATTTATTAATAAAGCCGGTCAATCGATGCCTGGCATGCTAAAAGTGCGTAACAAAAAGGGTAACCAAATATGAGTAACAGTAAAGACGGTAGCGTCGCACCTAAAGAGCGAATTAACATCCGTTATGTTCCAAAAGCTGATGGATTAAATTCTGAGGTTGAATTACCGCTGAATTTATTAGTCGTCGGCGATATGAAAGGCCGAGCGGAAGATTCACAGTTAGATGAACGCAGTTCAGTTTCTATCAACAAAAACAATTTTAACTCAGTCATGAGTGAGACGGGTATCAACCTGAATTTTAGCGTGGGCAACGCCCTAAGCGAGAAAAAAGGTGAAGAGATGCAGGTCGAGCTTGATGTGAAATCACTCGAAGATTTCTCCCCGGATAACATCGCCAGAAAGATTCCTGAACTCAGAAAATTGCTTGAACTCCGTGAGGCTTTGGTCGCATTGAAAGGGCCAATGGGCAATGTTCCTGCTTTCCGCTCTCAGTTACAGGCATTGCTGGATCAAGAGGAGTCGCGTGCCCAACTCCTCAAAGAGCTCGATATCGTCAATAAGGCATAATTTTAAGAAGGATTTTGAACATGTCATTACAGGAAGAACTTGCCTCGCCCGTGAAGGGAGCGGTTGCTAAATCAACATCGCTTCTGGATGAGATCATGGCTCAGACCCGCATTCAGCCAGAGTCTGACGGTTATGATGTTGCTCGCCAGGGCATTGCCGCGTTTGTCACCAGCATCTTGCAGACGGGTAATCACCAGGATCCAGTGAACAAACTCGCGGTCGATCGCATGATTGCAGAGCTGGACAGCAAAATTAGCAAGCAGATGAATAACATTTTGCATGCTGAACCATTCCAGGAAGTTGAGTCATTCTGGCGCTCGATGAAGCTGCTAGTTGACCGCACAGATTTCAAAGAAAACATCAAAATTAATATCCTGCATGCGACCAAAGAAGAGCTGCTGGAAGATTTTGAATTTGCTCCTGAGATTGTTCAATCTGGATTTTATAAGCACGTTTATTCATCGGGTTATGGTCAGTTTGGCGGCGAACCTATTGCTTCAATCATTGGCAGCTACGCATTTAACAATACCGCTCAGGATATGAAGCTGCTGAACTATGTGAGCGCAGTAGGAGCAATGGCTCACGCCCCATTCCTGACTTCTGTATCGCCTGATTTCTTCGGTTTAAAATCCTTTACTGAATTGCCAACGATCAAAGACGTCGCATCAATTTTTGAAGGACCGTCATATACCAAGTGGCGCACATTGCGTGAATCTGAAGATGCCCGTTATCTGGGCCTAACGGCACCACGCTTCTTATTGCGCCTGCCTTATTCACCTATCGAAAACCCCATTAAAAACTTTAATTTTCAGGAAGATGTTAGCCATCGTCATGAAGATTATTTATGGGGAAACACGGCCTTCTTATTGGCAAGTAGCCTGACGGATAGCTTTGCTAAATATCGCTGGTGTCCAAATATTATTGGCCCACAAAGCGGCGGAGCGGTAAACGATTTGCCAGTGCATCTCTTTGACGCATTAGGTCAAACACAAGCCAAAATCCCAACAGAAATCCTCGTCACCGACCGTCGTGAATTTGAGCTTGCCGAAGAGGGATTTATTACGCTGACCATGCGTAAGGGGAGCAATAATGCAGCCTTCTTCTCTGCAAACTCAGTGCAAAAACCTCGTAAATTCCCTGGCACACCGGAAGGGAAAATTGCGCAAACCAACTATAAGTTGGGTACGCAACTGCCGTATATGTTCATTATCAACCGCCTGGCGCACTACATCAAAGTGCTGCAGCGCGAGCAAATCGGTTCGTGGAAGGTTCGTAACGATCTGGAACGCGAGTTGAATAACTGGATCAAGCAATACATTGCCGATCAAGAAAATCCACCAGCAGACGTACGTAGCCGCAAACCTCTTCGCGCAGCCAAAATTGATGTATTAGATGTTGATGGTGAGCCTGGTTGGTATCAGGTCGCTATTTCAGTTCGCCCTCATTTTAAATACATGGGTGCTAACTTTGAATTATCTCTTGTTGGCAGGCTTGACAAGGAATAATCATGATAACGCCAGGTCGAAAAAGAGGGGCTTCTGCCAGTTTATTTGAGCGCATTGAAAGTGGATCGGTTAGCTATTCACGTGCAATGCAGATCGAAAACTTACAGTTATCGATTAAACGTAATCTGCGCAGCATACTTAATTCCAGGCCTGGCAGTTCTCAAAGTACATTGAATTTAGGGGTTATCGATCTCAACGATGCGACTGCATCAACGGCAGATTTTAGAAGGACAATCGAAGAAGCGATTAAACAATGCATCGAGGATTACGAACCTCGTATAAAACAAGCAGAAGTCCATGCTGTAAGCAGTGATGGATATAATCCCATGGATCTTAGTTTTCATATTGTGGCGCATATAGACTTTAATGGCCTCAGAGATGTCGTGGAATTTAATATGCAATTAGATAATCAAAACCACTACAATCTGGATTAAGTTATATGTCATTTGAGGAAAGATATTTTCGAGAAGAACTGGATTATCTGCGCCAGTCGGGAAAACTATTGGCTAAAGAAAAGCCACATTTAGCTCCCTTTCTGGCAGAGAAAGAAGCAGACCCTGATGTTGAACGCCTATTAGAAGGGTTTGCATTTTTATCGGGTAATTTACGTTCCAGAATTGAAGATGAATTTCCTGAATTGACTCATAGTCTACTCAATATGTTGTGGCCAAATTACCTGCGCCCGACACCTAGTATGACGATTATCGAATACACACCCAATCCGAAAACCGTTACCACTGCATTTTTAATAGACTCAAACTCACAAGTTATGAGTGCTCCGGGTGATGCTACTGGGATAAACACGGATCAGCATGCTGAAGAATCTATTCCAGCATGCGTATTCACATTGAGCCGCGACGTCTGGTTATTGCCCATTAGCATTGCTGATGTTGCCACTAATAGCAGCCATAAACATGGCATGATTGATATTACATTCACTTTTGGTAAACCACAGGACATCAGTACGCTAGATTTTGACAAAATTCGCCTGTGGTTAGGTAACGACGATAATTACACTCGCTACCAACTCTACCTGTGGTTCTGCGAATATATGACAGAAGCAGAGTTAGTTGTGGGCGAAGACATTTTGCGTATGCCTGATTTCAGACTGACTCCGGTAGGTTTTGAAAAACAAGATGCATTATTACCTTATCCAAAGAATGTTTATAGTGGCTATCGTATATTGCAAGAATATCTGTGCTATTTAGATAGCTTTTTCTTTTTCGATACCACGGGTGTTCATTCGATCCCGACAGATACAGTCACTGAGGAATTCACGCTACGGTTACATTTTTCAAAACCATTGCCTCCCGATCTTAAGCTACGGCAGGAATCTGTTCGTTTGTATTGCACACCTGCGGTGAATCTTTTTTCACAAAGCGCAGAGACTATTGTACTTGATAACACCACAACGGATTATTTGTTAAAAGCACACCATCGGCTCTCTGAATGTTACGATATATTTTCTGTTAATCATGTTGAAAGTGGCTGGCGTTTTGATAACGAAAATCAAGGAAAGCTCACCGAATCGATTACACGAACCTATTCATCTTTTGAAAGTTTCCAGCATCAGGTTGAATATGCGCAGCAACGTGAAGCTTTATATTATCGGGTTAAAGCCAAAACCTCGATTTCCTATCATGGGCTTGAGCATTTTATTTCATTTGTTCATGGTGATGGTACGTCACCTGAAAGAGAATATAAAAATGGTGAATACGAAGTGGTGTCGGTCGAATTAACTTGTACCAATCGAGACTTGCCTGCACAGCTCAAAACTGGCGATATCCATCGTGCAATGGGGAAAAATCCAGCGGTGTCCTCGTTCAGGAATGTCACCCGCCCTTCGCATCCTTTGTATCCGATTCTTGACGGAAGTCTACACTGGTCGCTGCTATCAAATATGAGCCTTAACTATCTGTCTTTGCTAGATCTTGATGCCTTGAAACAAGTACTACGTACCTATGATTTACCGGGTATTCATCATCCTCAAGCGGCACGGTTATCTCAACAAAAATTAGATGCGATTGAGAAGATTGAAACCAAACCGGTCGATCATCTTTTTAAAGGTGTGCCAATCAGAGGATTAGCGTCAACCATCTATATCCGTCAAACCCCATTCGTTTGCGAAGGTGAGCTTTATTTATTGGGCACGGTGCTTTCACACTTTTTTTCACTCTACGCCAGCGTAAATAGCTTCCACGAATTAAAAATTGTCAACATCGATAATCAGGAGTGTTACGAATGGCCGGAAAGAATAGGTCAGCACGCGCTGATTTAATGGTGAATAATCCATTTCACGATGTCTGCCGCTACAATTTTTATGTACTCGTTGAAGCGATATATAAACAGACCGGAAACTATCAACTTATTTCGCTTCAAACTGAACCGCAGAATGAAGTGTTACGATTTCAGGCAGATGCCAGCATTGCTTTTCCTAAAAGCGATGTGCAAGCGCTTACGCGTAATAAAACTGGTCCGTTGATTATGACCACCACGTTTCTGGGATTGCATGGCAGTCAGTCTCCATTGCCTGGCTATTACCTGGATAATCTCGCGTGGGGATCTGCGCAAGGTGAGAAAAAACTTGGCGACTTTCTCGATATGTTTTCCCATCGCTGGACTCAATTCGTCTACCACATCTGGCGCAAATATCGTTATTACGCCTGTTTTCGCAATGGCGGCGTGGATGCCTTTTCACAACGGATGTATTCCCTCGTTGGATTAGGTAGCGAAAGCATTCGTAGTCGCCTGGTAATCAATCACAGCAAAATGCTGGCCTACTCAGGAGCACTGGCTAATCCAGGCCGTTCGCCCGAAGTGATTTGTAGCCTGGTCACTCACTGCTTTGATCATGACGAAGTCGCATTACACGGCTGGCAATTGCGCAAAGTGCGTATTGCCCCTTAGCAACAAAACAGATTGGGAAGCCGGGTTATGCGCGGCAGCAATAAATACCTGGAAAAATCAGTGCTGGGTAAAAACTTCTCCATCGGGGCTCAAATTCCTGACCGCGGCGGTAAGTTTTTGTTGTGCCTCAATAATCTCACTCGCGATCGTTTTCTTTCTTTTTTACCTAATGGCAAAAATTTCCTTCCGCTAACGCTTTTTGTCGCCTTCGTTTTAAGAGACCAGTTCGCCTGGGATCTGCGCTTAGGGATTGCCCCGCAACAAGTGGGCGGCATGACGCTTGGCAATGAACAAAATTCACTTCTGGGATGGACGAGCTTTCTCGGGCGCCCCGATCAGTATCCTCACGTGACAATCACGGTGAGATCGTAACCAAGCTTTAAAACACGGAGCGCAGTATGGCAGAGGATAAACAGCAGCCGTCACTCTCATTACAGATTTTGAACGGTAATGAACTGGAAAGTGGCCGGGCAGCAAAATGCCTGTTTACGACAGAAGGCGGTGATATTGGCCATGCCGAAATGTGTTATTGGTCTATACAAGACAACAAACAAAACATTGATGACAAAGCCTGATCCATTGTTTGGCAAGACGGCACCTTTTGTTTGCAAATACTCACCCGGAATTTACAGATAAATCAGGCTCCTGTAACACAAAGCGCGGGTTTAATTCGCTTGCGCCAGGGGGATGAAATTAGCCTCGGTTCGCTGCGTATAAAAGCACAGTTTCATCTGGGTGAAGGTGCCGATTTTGATCTTCAAAATGCGACGCCTGAAACTATTGTGATGAACCGCGATCGGCTAGCGGAAACATTACTCACCACCGAAGGGCAACCCAGCTATCAAAGCACTCTACCCTATCGAGAAATAGCGCCTTCCGTTGTGAATGGTTTTTCTCAAGACCCTCTTGCGGCATTGCAAAAAGAGAATCTGACGACTCACCACGCGACATTCTCAGCATTTGAAGAACCTTCTCTTATGCAATATACCCATCACGTACCGCTAACCGCGCCAGGTTCGGACATTGCTCATAAAGGTGGCATTGATAACCATTTTATGGATTTGCCCGATATCCAGAATTTACGTACTGAAAAAGATGAAAAATCGCACCAGAATCATGTCAACGACCTGACTTATCACCACGTTGCCGTATCACCGCTGATGCGTGGTTTAAGTCATGCACTTCCATTGCATAATTCGCAAAATGCTGATGATTTCCTTGAAGAAATAGGCCGCACTTTACAAGCGACGGTAAAGGGGTTGTTAGATTTGCAACATCAGCAAAATAGCCTATCTGATAAGCACTTACGCCCACTGGAAGATAATCCACTACGCCTGAATCTAAGCTATGAAAGCGCATTGAATGTGCTGTTTGCCGATGAAAAGAGTCCAGTGCATTTATCTGCTCCGGCGGCCGTCGCAGAAAGTCTACGTAACATGAAGCTGCACAACCAGGCGAATCAAATCGCTATCGTTGAAGCACTGCGCCTGATGCTTGAAGCCTTCTCTCCAAATCAATTAATGACACGTTTTGCCCAGTACCGCCGTAGCCACGAGCAACGTCAGGAGATGAACGAAGCCTGGGCCTGGAACATGTACTGCAACTATTACGATGAGTTGGCATCCAGTCGGCAACTGGGTTTCGAAAAGTTGTTTAACGAGGTTTACGCTCAAGTTTACGACCGCGTATTACGCCAATCGAACCGGGAGGCGGATGCACTATGAAGTGTCGATGGCCCCTGACGATGGCGCTTTTGTGCCTCATCGTAGGAACACTTAACGGATGCGAAACGGCAAAAAAATTAGGCCAGGTGATCGCCGATCCGAATATTCAAGTGGGTGAGGTCGCCGACCAACCTTCAGAAGTGATCGTCACGCTATTAACCGAGCCGAATACTAATCCCAACGAAAGTGGTGAAGGCTCGCCGGTTAGCCTTCAGCTTATCTATATGAGTGAAGATTCAAAGCTTCAGGAAGCTGACTTTGATCTGATTGCCAGCACCAAACTCGATGAAGCATTAGGCAAAAATTATCTCGATCACCAGGATTTCAGTTTGCTGCCCGATGTTATTAAAACCTTGCCGACGATGAAGATGAATCCTGCTACGCGTTATATCGGCGTAGTGGCCTATTTCTCTGACGATCAAACGACCGAATGGAAGCAAATAACATCTGTTGAAGGCATCGGACATACCTACCACCTGCTGATACATGTGCGCGACAGCAGTATCGAAATAAAAAAAGAGGAATAACGATCGTGGCAACCATGAAAAATAAAGTTATCTGGCAGGAAGGTTTATTTATTAAACCCCAGCATTTTCAGCAACAGCAACGTCATAACGACTATGTTCTCCACAATCGTTTGCTGGCGCTGAGCAATATCAACTGGGGTTTTACCGAGCTGGATATAGATGAAACGCAGCTCAAGCATGGCAAAGTGAGTATTAATAAAGCGATCGGTTGCATGTCCGATGGCTCGGTATTCAGTATTCCCGATCAGGATATTATCCCTGTCCCCTTGCTGATAAATGAACTGAAAACCACCGCCAGCCGCGATATTTATCTGGCGCTGCCTATTATCAGCGATGTGATTAATGAGGTTGAGGGAATGCATAGCGCCGGGCAATCGTCAGGCCGCTACCGTATTAGCTACAGCGATGTTCGTGATCTTCACACCAATGAAGGAGATGCCAGCGCGCTTGCGCTTGGGCAATTGCTCCCTTGCCTGATGAGCGGTGCCGAAGATTTAAGCGCGTGGGTGACAATCCCTTTGTGTCGTATTAAGGAACGTCATCCCAACGGGATGCTAGAACTTGACCCCGAATTTATTCCCAGTGCAATGACGACACATGCCAGCACTGCGTTAACACGCTATCTGGGCGAAGTGAGCGCTTCTGTTTCTCACCGCGCTGAAGAATTAGCAAAACGTATTGGCTCACCTTCCCAGCAAGGCATTGCCGATGTCGCCGAATTTATGATGCTGCAAATGTTTAACCGCAACCAGACAAAGTTCGCTCATCGTTCCGCACTCGCCCGTCTGCATCCTGAAGATTTTTATCTTGATTTGATTTCATTGTATGGCGAGCTCGTGACTTTCACCGAAGAAAGCCGCCTGTCAGAAAAACTCGGTTTTTATCAGCAGGAAAACCTGACCGAAACTTTCAATCAGATCATGCCTCGTTTGCGCAAAGCGCTGAGTACAGTATTGGCTCCGCGTGCGATGAATCTGCCATTTAACTATATGGACGGTATTTACGTTGCCGTAATCAATGACGCAAGCCTGCTGCAATCCGCGACTTTTGTGCTGGCAGTAAATGCGCAAATGCCACACGAAATTCTGCATCGCCAATTTGTGCAGCAATCCAAAATCAGCTCAGTGGAAAAAATCCGCAATGTCGTGAGCGTTCAGGTTCCTGGCGTGCAGCTCGTGCCGCTTTCCACCGCACCGCGCCAGATTCCATATCATGCCAACTATGTCTATTTCACACTGGATAAAAACAGTCCGGCCTGGGCTGAAATTATACGTAACAACGGAATCGCGTTGCACGTCTCCGGGAACTTCCCGGAATTGGCTCTGCAGCTTTGGGCAATAAGAGGATAACGCTATGAGCGAAATCTCTGCAGCTTCCGTTTTTGCGGATGAGACGAATGAAGATAGCCGTCGTCAGTACCGCCAGGCGCTACGCGGTAATAGCCTGAACCCTATGATTGATGCGGCAACGCCGCTGCTCGGCATGGTGTTGCGCCTGAAAACCATGAGCAGCCGTGGGTTACCGGATCATCTTTTTGGCCAGGTGGTAACCGATGTCCGCGCTATCGAACAACTCCTTCAGAACCAGGGTTACGAACCGGGAACCATTATTTCGTTTCGCTATGTCCTCTGCACTTTTATTGACGAAGCCGCGCTGGGGCAAGGCTGGTCGAGTCAGAACGAATGGGTAAAACAATCGCTCCTGGTGCATTTCCATAACGAAACCTGGGGCGGCGAAAAGGTTTATATCCTGCTTGAAAGACTGATTGGTGAACCGAAGCGTTACCGCGATTTGCTGGAGTTTCTGTACTTATGCTTTTCGCTCGGTTTTCGTGGCCGCTACAAAGTGAGTACGCAAAACAACGATGAGTTCGAGCATATTTTTCGCCGCTTGCATCACGTACTCCACCAACTGCGAGGGGATGGGCTGTTCCCGTTATTGCATCAGGACAAAGGAAATCAGCATTCACCTTACCGCTTGCTCAAACGCCTGAGCATTAAGCATCTGCTGATCGGCGGCATCACTCTTTTGCTTGCCACCTATCTGTTTTATCTGCTGCGTTTGAATGCGCAAACCCAGGATATTTTGCAGCAGCTCAATGGCTTGCTGAGATAACAATAAGGATATTGAGATGATCCAGATTGATTTGCCTACGCTGGTTAACCGGCTGAATCTTTTGTCAAAACAGGCGCTGGAAATGGCAGCGGCTGAGTGCATAAATCAGCAAGCTTCAGAAATCACCGTCGCCCAAGTGCTGCTACAAATGCTAGCGACACCTCGTAGCGATGTCCGGGTGATTGCCGAACAGTCCGGAATAGATTTTGCGCAATTGCGTGATGCTCTAACGCTGGTTGGTGAATATAAAGGGCAATCTGTTGATAGCTATCCCAGCTTCTCGCCATTACTGGTGGAATGGCTGAAAGATGCCTGGCTGCTGGCTTCTGCGGAAATGCAGGTGACACAACTGCGTGGCGGAATCTTGCTACTAACCCTACTTCATACGCCTTTACGTTATGTGCCGCCTGCCGCTGCGCATTTACTGGCACAGATCAACCGCGACCTGCTCCGCTTGAATTTTGCCTCCTGCACTAAAGACTCAGCAGAATCCGTGATTCTGGATGATCAGGCCAAAGCGCAGGCACTGCCACACGGCGAGGAAAGCCTTCTCGCTCGCTACTCCACCAACGTGACGAATGACGCCCGTAACGGCAAGCTTGATCCCGTATTGTGCCGCGACACCGAAATTGACCTGATGATCGATATTCTCTGTCGACGCCGTAAAAATAACCCCATTGTCGTGGGTGAGGCTGGCGTCGGGAAAAGCGCGTTAATTGAAGGTCTGGCCCTGCGTATTGTTAATGGCCAGGTTCCTGAAAAACTGCTGAATACGGAACTTGTCACGCTCGATTTAGGCGCGCTTCAGGCTGGAGCATCCGTTAAGGGCGAATTTGAAAAACGCTTCAAAGGCATCATGGCGGAAGTGCGTGAGTCTGCAACGCCGGTGATTTTATTTATTGATGAAGCGCATACGCTGATTGGTGCCGGTAACCAGCAGGGTGGGCTGGATATTTCCAATCTGATAAAACCCGCACTGGCTCGTGGCGAGCTGAAAACCATTGCCGCGACCACCTGGAGTGAATACAAAAAGTATTTTGAAAAAGATGCTGCCCTATCGCGGCGTTTTCAGCCGGTTAAGGTCAGCGAGCCGACCGCAGCTGAAGCCACTATTATTTTGCGCGGCCTGGCATCTGTATATGAACTCGCGCATGGCGTGTTAATCGACGATGAAGCATTACAGGCCGCAGCCACACTGAGTGAGCGCTATCTTTCAGGCCGACAACTTCCCGACAAAGCTATTGATGTATTGGATACCGCCTGCGCACGCGTGGCGATCAATCTCTCTTCTCCTCCTCGCCAAATATCTGCACTCACCACACAGTGCCATCAGTATCAGGCGGAAATCCGACAACTGGAGCGGGAGCTGCAAATTGGTTTGCCGCAGAACGATGTCCGACTGGCCGAGCTGCATTTGTTACATGAAGAAGCCAACGTGCAGCTTGGTGAACTGGACGCTTGTTGGCGCAAACAGCAGGATTTGGTGCAAAAAATTGTCGCGCTGCGCCATGAGCTTTTAGCCAGCGACGAAGAAACAGATACCGCGACATTGCCTGAACAGCTCGAAGCTCTTCAGTTACTCATGGTCGAACTTGAAGCGTTGCATCAGGAAAGGTTACTGGTTTCCCCGCATGTCGATAAACGCCAGATTGCGTCGGTCATTGCCGAGTGGACAGGCGTGCCGCTTAACCGCTTATCGCAAAGTGAAATGGCGTTGATCACTGAATTGCCAACATGGCTGGGTGACAAAATTAAAGGCCAGGCCTTAGCCATAGAACATTTGCATAAACATTTGCTGACGGCGAGAGCCGATCTGCGTCGCCCGGGTCGCCCATTGGGCGCATTTTTACTGGCCGGCCCAAGCGGCGTGGGGAAAACAGAAACGGTGTTGCAACTGGCTGAATTGTTATTCGGTGGCCGCCAGTATCTCACCACCATCAACATGTCGGAATTCCAGGAAAAACACACCGTTTCGCGCCTGATAGGTTCACCTCCCGGCTACGTCGGTTACGGCGAAGGGGGCGTGCTGACGGAAGCCATTCGCCAGAAACCCTATTCCGTTGTGCTGCTCGATGAAGTGGAAAAAGCCCATCCTGATGTGCTGAACCTCTTCTATCAGGCATTCGATAAAGGTGAAATGGCCGACGGCGAAGGACGCCTGATCGACTGCAAAAATGTGGTCTTTTTCCTTACGTCGAATTTGGGCTACCAAGTCATCGTCGAACATGCACAAAATCCGGAGCAACTTCATGAAGAGTTGTATCCGGTGCTGGCCGATTTCTTCAAACCGGCTCTGCTGGCACGCATGGAGATTATTCCTTTCCTGCCGCTTTCAAGCGAAACCTTAAAAACCATTATCGCCTCCAAACTGGAAAGGCTGGCCGCGCTGTTAAAACAGCGATTTGGCGCTGAAACAGTGATTGCAGCAGAAGTCAGTGACGAAATTATGCTGCGTGTCACGCGTGCTGAAAACGGTGCCCGTATGCTCGAATCCGTCATTGATGGCGAAGTGCTGCCACCGCTTTCGTTGCTATTGCTGCAAAAAATGGCATCGGGTTCGGGTATTGAGCGCGTTTATATCGCTGTTGATGAGCATCGCTTCACCGCAGAAATTGAAGATTCGGTTGCTGCGGCGCAGGACGTGTCATGAAGGGATTGACAATAGCCAGCCTGGTGTTGGTGTTGGTTTTGCTACCACTAACGGCCAGTTGTGCAACAGCTCAGCCCGATAATCTGCCGACAGAAGCCACGCTAAAAGCGATGCTCACCTGCCGGGCAGAACCGGCTTCACTGGTGCGCCTCGACTGTTATGACCGGGTTCTGGCACCGCAATATCCCGGCTTTGGTGGCGCGCTAAAGAAAGCGCAACAACAAGGCGAAGCCTGGATGCGTGCCTATAGCCAGGAGCTACTGCGAGACGATCATTCCACCACTTTTTTGACTCGCCAAACGGAAGGTGAACGCCCTTTGGTCGTGATTACCACGCCAGCACTGGGAAGCGTGCCTCCGCGTCCGGTATTGATGTTCAGCTGCATTGATAACATCACGCGAATGCAAATCGCGTTACCTGAGCCGCTTAAAAGTGCGCCGGACCTGACGATTACCACGGAAAAAACGCGCTTTAACGTCCATTGGTTCCTGCGTGAAAACGACTCTCTTCTTGAGTCCAGCCGTGGCCTTGCCGGAATTGATGAAATCAAACAGTTATTCGCAGCAAAGACGCTGACGGTCGACGTTAACGGCCGGTCGCAACCTTCCCTACATGCGATGACCTTTGCAATTACCGACCTGGAAAAAACACTTGAGCCATTGCGGGTTGCCTGCCACTGGGCAAGTTAGTTCTACAAGGAATCTAATATGGATATTTCAACACCGCACACATGGGTGAAACAGGTTGTCGCGCCCCTGTCAGAAGAACAAATCCGTTCTACGCTCAGCGAGAGTAATGTTGACTGGGAGTACATCGACAGGGAAATGGTTAAGCTTGGGTCGCTCAATCACGCACTACTGAATATTGCTGAGGTACAGCAGCGCTCACTGAAATTACTGGCAACCGAAAGCAAAGATTTTCGTTTGATGGTTCATCTGCTGCGCA
Organism: Buttiauxella izardii; assembly: GCF_003601925.1. Taxonomy (GTDB): domain Bacteria; phylum Pseudomonadota; class Gammaproteobacteria; order Enterobacterales; family Enterobacteriaceae; genus Buttiauxella; species Buttiauxella izardii. Next base: position 18,036 of record NZ_QZWH01000016.1, on the reverse strand, counting down.
CGCTGCAACACACCGGAAAAGCGGCTGAGTTGATTCTCGCGATGCAGTTGCTAAATCAGTATTTACAACAATTCTGGGCGCAGTCATGGCCACAAAAAGAGGCTCATAAGAGCCGCTTTTCTCAACAGATCCTTCAGCGTTTTGAAGCCGCCGCCGCAAGCTTTGCTTGTGATTCAAACGAGAGCCAGCGTGAAGCGATCAATGGTGAATTTACTCAACTCTCAATGTTCTGGAATAAGGCTGGCTGCACACCACTAGCCGCAACAGCGCATGAATTGATTGCGCTTTATCAACGACATATTCAGGAACAGGCTTCCAGACCGGTTGAAAGCATCGCAACACCGTCAACACCAGGTTCATCGACTGCAGCCAGTGCGCCAATCCCCGTCATTCCGGTTGAAAATCATGATGATAAATCATGGCGACAGACAATGTTAAAAGTCGCGGATTTACTATGTGAACGCAACCCACAATGCGCGGTCGGCTATCGCCTGCGCCGCCATGCTATCTGGCAAAGCATTACCAGCGCCCCTCAAGCTGAAACAGATGGCAGAACGTCGTTGGCGGCATTTTCTGTCGATTTAATGGAGGATTACCAGGCTCGCCTGGCTTCTGCAAATAGTGAACTTTGGGAACAGATTGAGAAAAGCCTGCTACTCACACCTTACTGGTTCGACGGACATTATCTTTCGGCGCACATTGCGATCCAGCTCGGGCATTCCGACACAGCGGAAGCAATACGCGACGAGCTTAATCATTTCTTAAACCGAATTCCTGCGCTTAAGACTTTGCTGTTTAACGATTACTCACCGTATTTGTCGCAGGTTACGCAACGCTGGCTGGAGACTAGCGCGGCAAATTCATCTTTGAATAGTGATTCCAACACGCAAAGCCTATGGCAGTGTTTTTCAGAACAAGGCCTTATTCCTGCATTGCAATTAGTTGAGCAATATCAGCAACAAGCCCACGAACCTCGAGATCAATTTTATCAACAATTTTTCAGCGCCCAGCTTTTTGAACATGCCGGCATGGTCGCCTCTGCGCGTCAACAATACAAAACACTGCATCAAACTGCATGCCAGATGACGTTATCCCAGTGGGAACCCGCCTTGGTTGAACAATTAGAAGAAAAAATCACGACAGGACAGTGATGTATAAACAGGAGTTTTATTGTGTTCAAAGTATCTAAACCCAGCTTTCTAAGAGCGCTAAGGCCAACACTTAAGCCAGCCATGCCGAGGCTAAAAATCTCTGCAATGATATTGCTGATTGTTGCCTGGGTATTATCACTGGTGTGGATTTGGTGGAAAGGACCCGCATGGATTCTGGGCGAGCAACATCCACTCGCTCCGCAGGCTAACCGCTGGCTGGCAACCGCCGTCTGGGTACTGATTGCACTAGCGTGGCTGACGGTGCGAATCGTTAAACGATTGCAGGTTCTTGAGACGCAGCAACAGCAACAACGCCAGCATGAAAAAGATCCGTTAAGTCTGGAGATCCACCAGCAACAGCGCCATCTCGATCATTGGTTGTTACGCCTGCAACGCCATCTCGCACGACGAAATTATCTCTACCATCTGCCGTGGTACATGGTCATCGGCACTTCCGGGAGCGGCAAAAGCACGCTACTTGGGGAAGGTTACTCCTCCGACACTATTTATGTGCCTGAAAAAGTACGCGGTGAAAATAGCTCAACCTGGCATATCGCCCCTCGAGTGGGCGCGCACGCGGTTATTTTCGATATTGATGGAGCGCTGATTGAGCAACCCGTTAGTGGCCAGGAAGAAGCAAACGCTAATGCGCGACTATGGGGGCACTGGCTGGAATGGCTAAACCAGAAGCGCCCACGCCAACCGCTCAACGGGATTATTCTGACGGTGGATTTGCCTGAATTATTGACGGCCAGTAAGTACCAACGCGAACGCCAACTTACGGTATTGCGCCAGCGCCTGCAGGATATCCGTCAGCAGTTACATTGCGAACTCCCGGTGTATATCACCCTAACAAAGTTGGATCTGCTTCATGGATTCGCCCCGCTTTTCCAACCGCTCGATAAGCAAGAGCGGGATGCAACGCTGGGTGTGACTTTCTCCGTCGGCGCTCATGAAAATGAACGTTGGCGCGAGGAACTGCGTTCTTTCTGGCAAGAATGGATGGAGCGTTTTAATCAGGCGTTACCGAACTTATCGCTCAATCATGTGGAAAGCAGTCAGCGTAGCACGCTGTTTAGTTTTAGCCGCCAGATCCAGGGAATTGTCGATCATCTTGAAGCACTGATTTCTGGTTTGTTGGCAGGTGATAATATGGCGGTGATGTTGCGCGGGGTTTATCTCACTTCATCGCTGCAACGTGGGCAGGTTGACGATATGTTCATTCAATCAGCCGCAGCTCAATATCGCCTGGGGCAAAATGCCCTCACCTCCTGGCCAATGGTCGAAACACAACCCTACTTTACCCGCAGGCTATTCCCACAAACTTTACTAGCAGAGCCTAATCTTGCTAGTGAAAACAGTGTCTGGCGTGGGAAAAGCAGACGCCAACTCACGGTCTTCTCCGCTATTGGCGGCGTTGCAGTTATCGCTTGCGTTGCAGGCTGGCATCACTATTACAAATCAAATTACCGCTCGGGCGTTACCGTTCTGGCACAGGCCAAAACCTTTATGGATATCCCTCCGCCACAAGGCATTGATGAGCTGGGTAATCTGCAATTGCCACTACTGAACCCTATCCGGGATGCCACGCTCGCTTACGGTGATTATCGTGAACATAACGCACTGACAGATATGGCTCTTTATCAGGGACGAAGAATTGGCCCTTACGTCGAGAGAACCTACTTACAACTGCTTGAGCAGCGCTATTTACCGGCACTGCTCAACGGTTTGATCAAGGACTTGAACAACGCAGAACCTGAGAGTGAGAAAAAGCTCGCGATACTGCGGGTTATCCGCATGCTCGAAGATAAAAGCGGGCGTGATAATAAAGTCGTAGAGCAATATATGGCCCAACGCTGGAGTGATAATTTCCATGGGCAGCGCGGATTGCAGGGGCAACTCATGGCGCACCTGGATTATGCCCTTGAGCATACCAACTGGCAGGCACAACGTATGGCGGGCGATAACGATTCGATCAATCGTTTTATTCCCTATGCGAAACCCATCGCTGCGGCGCAAAAAGAGCTGAGTAAGCTCTCAATCTATCAGCGCGTTTACCAGAGTTTGCGCACCAAAGCCTTAGGTGTGTTGCCTGCTGACTTGAATCTGCGAGATCAAATTGGCCCAAGCTTTGACAAAGTGTTTGTTGCTAATAAGGAAGAGGATTTATCTGTCCCGCAATTCCTGACGCGCTACGGTCTGCAAAGCTATTTCGTTAAGCAACGCGACAGTCTGGTTGAGCTGACAGCGCTGGATAGTTGGGTGCTAAATATCACCAAAAATGTGACATACAGTGCGGCCGATCGCGAAGAAATCCAGCGGCATATTACTGAGCAATATATCAGCGACTATACCGCCACCTGGCAAGCGGCTCTGAATAATCTCGATGTTCGTGATTATGAGGATATGCAGCAAGTTATTGATGCTCTTGAGCAAATCATCAGTGGCGATCAGCCGTTCTATCGCACGTTGCAAACCCTGCGTGATAATACTCAATCGCCACCGCCACCTGCCAATCTCCCGGATAAAACGCGTGAAGCGATGATGTCTGCACTGGACTTCCAGTTGCTCACACGTCTTGGTCGTGAATTTGCTCCAGAAAATAGCGTGTTGACCGAGGTAAAAGATAAAGACAGCACATTGCAGACGGTCTATCAGCAATTAACGGAGTTACACCGTTATCTGCTGGCAATCCAGAACTCACCGGTACCGGGAAAATCAGCCCTTAAAGCCGTGCAGCTTCGCCTCGACCAAAACAGCAGTGATCCTATTTTCGCAACTCGCCAGTTGGCAAAAACTCTGCCGGCGCCATTGAACAGATGGGTAGGCAAACTCGCGGATCAAGCCTGGCATGTCGTGATGATTGAAGCGGTTCATTACATGGAAGTGGAGTGGAACGAAAAAGTCGTGAAAACCTGGCAACAGACATTGGCCGATCGCTATCCATTCGATCCGCAGTCAGCCCAGGATGCCTCGCTTGACGCTTTCGACCGTTTCTTTAAACCGGGCGGGATTCTGGACAGTTTCTACCAGGAAAACCTGAAACTGTTTATCGAAAGCAAACTCACTTTAGGTGAGGACGGGCAGGTGCTGATTCGTCAGGACGTGCAGCAACAACTGGAAACGGCACAAAAAATTCGCGACACCTTCTTCACGCAGCAAAGTGGTTTGGGTACGCAATATGCCGCAGAAACGGTCGAGTTGTCTGCCAATAAACGCCGCAGTGTTTTGAATATGGATGGTCAGCTACTGGATTATAACCACGGACGTAATTTCACCGCACATCTGGTGTGGCCGAACACGATGCGTGAGGGATCTGAAAGTAAGCTGACACTGATTGGAACCGGTGGTGGCGCACCTCGCAGCATTAGTTTCAGCGGGCCATGGGCGCAATTCCGCCTGATAGATGCAGGCACCCTGACCAATGTGGATGACGGTTCATTTGACGTTAGGTTTAACGTCGATGGCGGCCATATGGTTTATCGCATTCACGTCGATACCCAGGACAACCCATTCACCGGCGGGCTTTTCAGCGAATTCACCCTTCCTGACACTCTTTATTGATCTCATTCCCCGGCGCTAATGCCGGGGTCTTTCAGGGAAAGACAACATGAACGATACAACACACATCATCAAACTCGGTGAAGATCCTCGTAGCCTGCCAGAGTTCAGTGCCATTCGGGAAGAGGTGAATAAGGCCAATCATCCCACTCAGCCAGAAGTGAACTGGAGGCTAGTGGAGTCGCTAGCGCTGACACTTTTTAAAAGTAATGGCGTCGATTTGCACAGTGCAACCTATTACACCCTGGCGCGAACCAGAATTAATGGTCTAGCGGGTTTTTGCGAAGGTTGCGAATTATTGGCGGGGTTAATTACTGCGGAGTGGGAAAATTTTTGGCCTCAGAACTATCAGGCCCGCTCAGATATGCTGGAATGGTTTAATAGCCGTGTAGGAAATATCTTGCGTCAAAATCCTTCCTTACTTAGTACGGATATTAATCTCCTGCAGCGTACAGAAAGAACGCTACAACTTATTTGCGATAAACTTCAGCAAGTACAATTAAAACGTATCCCTCGCGTTGAGAATCTGCTTTATTTCGTGCAGAACATCCGCAAGCGAGTGGAAACGGATCAACAAACATTATCCGTATCCTCTCATCAGTATGCCTCCCCAACTCTGGTTTATATGCCTTCACAGTCAGAGATGGTCGATTCAGTTATTTACCCTCTGCCTGGAGTAGAACAAAGTCCCCAACCCGCTAGAGTAGAAGTGCATTTCCCCGGTTCAGAAAACCATACCAAGAAATCATCATGGAATTCTACCTGGGCTTTTCTGGCAGGTGTGGCTTGTGCCGCTACCGTAGCGCTAACACTTTGGTGGTGGCAGGTTCTTCCTATGCAAAAACAGATCGCGCAGTTGGATGATACTAGCCAGGGCAGTGCCGCATTGTGGTTAGCGATGCCAACCCTCGAAAATTACCCGCAAAACCTGAAGAGATTGCTTAATGCATCACCGCTTCAGACGTTGGAAACGGGAGAACGACTCACCAAAACCGCAAACTCAATCTGGCCCAATAGCGAGCAACAGCAAAAGGCAACGGCAAGCTGGAACAATGCGCTGAAATTACGCGCAGCAAATAGCCCTCAGTTACGTGGCTATCTGCAGGTACAACAGGATCTTCATCAATTTTCAGCGTTGCTTGTAGAGCGAGAGAAAAATAAAGAGGGGCTGACACTTTCCTACCTTAAAACTGTGGCTTATCAGGCAGAAACTCAACTGAATAAAGAAATTCCATTGGAAGCATTACTAACGCAACTCGAAGACGCCCGGAAGCAGAACCAAAATACGCAAACCCTAGAGAAGCAGATTAACGAACGAATAGATGCTTTATCGAGCCGGTATTTTTCGATAAGAAACATCCTTGAACCGAGCGCGTATTCAAATATTGTCGAAACTAAAAACTAAAGATAAGGGACTAACATGGCAAATTTAATTTATCTGACACTGACTGGATTACAGCAGGGACTGATGTCCGCAGGCTGCTGTTCGCTAGATTCAATTGGCAATAAAGCTCAGATCGCACATTTAGATCAGATTATGGTTTATGAGTTGTCTCACTCGATAACAAGGCAGCAAAATGCCAACCATAATCCCGTTATTATCACCAAACCTATCGATAAATCTTCACCACTACTTGGCAAAGCCATCTCCGAGAATGAGATACTAAACTGTGATTTTTATGTTCATCAAACCAATAAATTTGGCATCAACGAACTTTTCTATAAAATAAAACTCACCCAAGCGAGATTGGTAGATATCCATCTAATGCTTCCCCACACAGTTCATAACAATAAAGGTCAACCGCAAGAGAAACTTTCTCTGGTCTATGAAACTATCACTTGGGAGCATATCAACGCTGGGACGAGTGCTTATAGCCTTTGGACTGACCGGGTTTACTGATTTGTAGCTTAATACTATTATTAAAATGCTGATTAAGTCATGTTTCTTAACCAGCATTTTTATTTTCCATAAAACAGGTTCTCCCCCTCCAAGAATCACCTATTATAATACCTGGATTGAGCGATATAAAAAGGTATGGCATATGAATATGCACATACAAAAGGAATCAATACAAACCCCATGCTACCATCACCACTAATATCAACATCAAAGAAAGGAATTACCCCCGTACGAAAAGCCGCAAAATGAAATAACGCACACAGAACTAATATAATGATAGCCAGAAAATTAACATAGACATTTATGGAGTACAAAAGATGGCTAATAATATAATAAAATGGAATCAATGTAACCGCTGTACATAATACATACAAAGTAATTATTGTCATTAAACTCATCTAGTATGCCCTATATTGTCCAAAGACTGTGTTTGCATCACCTAACACTTCTAATACCAACTCCTTTTTGGACATGAGTTTCATACCCATTTGTTTCATACCCCAAAGCAAGTCAGCATTTATATACCGATATAACCGTGTTGCGTCCTCTGTAAGTTTGTATGCAAGTAAGCCATTCAAAGAAATACCAACATCAACAAATGTATAAATAACATCAGATTCTTGCTTATTGAGACCAATTATCTCACCAACCCCCTCATAGATAAATCTAACCGGTCCAGTGCAACTATCTCGAAAAAGTAAAAAGTATCCATTCTCTATGACATTATTTATGCCATGAGCAAGTAAAAATGATCCGGGGATAATACCAACACCACTACCAATCAGCGCGGCACCGGACGCTATTTGCAAACCACCAGCAACAAAACCGACACCAGCGACAATTAAATCAATGTTTTCTTTCTGCCGACTATTTTTCGTATCTTCTAAAATTGGCTTAACAATAATAACTTGCCTGCGGTCATTTCTACTTAGCTCTTCACTTTGTTTCTTCAACGATATTATTTCATTGTTTATAGCATCAATCGCTTCATTGACCGATATTATACCATTATTTATTTTCGAGTTTATATCTGAAGAATACGCTATGACCTCACTTATAAAATGATCTTTTGCCATACTCCATTGTATAAACTTACGAGCAACCTCATTCATTACCTGAATGAGTTCGTTTTGTTTATTTAAAAATGTTTCTATATTTCTGCGTTCTTCATCCGACCCCATATCAACATGGTTCTTGATATCTGGATTTCTCTCTAAATATTCTTTCCATGCATCCATTATTAGAGCCTCAATATTTTAAATAACAGGTTTAATGAGTATTCTATATAATTGCATGAAAATTGTTTGGATTTTTATTTATTGTATTGATGTATACCAAAGTTTGATATCGAATATTTAGTACAAATAAAATATTCATACATTAATGATTATGAATAACTACAATTTATCATATTTTTGTATGTTTTAATTAATCGATAAGGAAATAATTAATTTAATCAATCGGAAAAAAGAAAAAAATGAAGGAATAGGTTTAATTGGAAGAGTAATTTTTCACTTTATAGAAACGACGAAAGCCTGAATCATTTCTGATTCAGGCTTTCTAATTGTGGCGGAACGGACGGGACTCGAACCCGCGACCCCCTGCGTGACAGGCAGGTATTCTAACCGACTGAACTACCGCTCCGCGTTTTGTTCCCCGTCGGGAACGAGGCAGATAATACGTATAGCACTGATAAGCGTCAACGATTTTTCTTCTAAAACTAACCGTTTGCCGCAATTTTCGCCCAAACGGTTAGTTTTAATCCATTCTTGCTGATTTTACATGCGCCACAGGCAGCTTCCGCCCTTCTTCTCAACGAGGTCGAGCCGCGATTCATGCGCATCCAGTTCAACATCACTGGCACGAATGATGCGTATACCCGATGCATGACGCACAACACGCTGAATTTCGTTGTCTCCAGTTCGTTGTTGTACATCCCCTTCCATGGCGAATTTCAGAGAAGTTTGCCCACCCGTCATCATCAAATAGACGTCGGACAGGATTTGGGCATCGAGCAATGCGCCGTGCAGTGTTCGTTTGCTGTTGTCTATCTCATAGCGAGAACACAGTGCATCAAGGCTATTACGTTTGCCCGGAAACATCTTACGCGCCAGCGCCAGGCTATCTGTAACTTTGCAGAAGGTATTAGTTTTAGGGATATCGCGTTTGAGTTTACTGAATTCGTAATCCATAAACCCGATATCAAACGAGGCGTTATGGATAACAAGTTCCGCGCCGCGGATGTAATCCATAAATGAATCAGCAACCTGCTCAAAGGTTGGTTTGTCCGCCAGAAACTCATCGGCAATTCCATGCACGCCAAACGCTTCCGGGTCCACCAGCCGATCGGGTTTCAGATAGACATGGAAGTTATTACCCGTCAGGCGGCGGTTGATAACTTCAACCGCACCGATTTCAATAATACGATGCCCTTCATAGTGAGCACCGATTTGGTTCATACCGGTGGTTTCTGTATCGAGGACTATCTGTCGTGTAATTGGTGTGCTCATGGCGCTCGTTTATGTCAGACTTGGTTTTTTAATCACAGGAAGTCTACCAGAGATGCGCAAACAGGTAGAAATTTTCACCGATGGCTCTTGCCTCGGTAACCCCGGACCGGGTGGGTACGGTGCTATTTTACGATACAAACAGCATGAAAAAATCTTCAGCGAAGGTTTTCGATTAACCACAAATAACCGCATGGAAATGATGGCGGCAATCGTGGCTCTTGAAGCTTTAGTTGAACATTGTGACGTCGTTCTAAGTACCGATAGCCAGTATGTGCGCCAGGGTATTACTCAATGGATTCATAACTGGAAGAAACGGGGCTGGAAAACGGCCGATAAAAAACCCGTGAAGAATGTCGATCTATGGCAGCGACTGGATGCGGCCTTGAGCGAACATAAAATCACATGGGAATGGGTAAAAGGCCATGCCGGTCACCCTGAGAATGAACGCTGCGATGAACTTGCGCGTGAAGCAGCGTCCAATCCTACTCGTGAGGATGTTGGCTATCAGCCAGAGGCGTCGAAACCTTAGTCGTTTCTCTAAATTGCCTGGTCGCGCCGACCGCTGATCGAATTTGTGTTTTTGCTTTTCGACTTTTCATTGGGTTAAGCGTAAGTGGCAAAGTCCGCTTACGCGCCACAATGACATGCATACATCCCAAAGCCGGAAGATGGGTACTGAGCATTTTCCCACCTTGCTTACTCCAGGGTAAAACCTGGAAACTGCGCTGATGCATCACCTCAAAATTCAGTAATGACAGCCAATCGAACATCCTCATGGGAGTGAACATTCGACAATGATATGGCGAACGTTTGCGCACAAACGGTATTGTTTTGCCCAACCCAAGCAAACTCACCGGGTTAAAACTACTCAGAATTAGCCAACCATCATCAATCAATACACGATCAGCCTCGCGGAGCAATCCGTGAGGATCCTGGCACCAGGGCAATGTATGAGCCAACATACAAGCATCCACTGATTTTGCGGCAAAGGGCAAATAAAGGGGATTTGCATTAACCTGAAGCCTGTCGCCTTGCAATGCGACATTCACCTGATGTGAAATTGCGCATGCTTCAGTGTTAATTTCTGTGCTTAAGTTACCAATCTTCAACAGATGCAAACCAAACATTTTAGCGAGCCAGGGCTGAAGCTGATTTTCCAGAGCTTCGCGGTAGTACTCGCCCCAGGGCAGCTCTCCCCAATGATGTGGTGAAACGAAATAATCAGGTATCCTTGCCGGCTTCATCACTACCTTCTTAACGTAATTCAGAGAGGTTTAATTATGAATCTTAACAGTATTCCAGCATTTCAGGATAACTACATCTGGGTTCTGAACGACGAACAGGGTAAATGCATTATTGTCGACCCGGGTGAAGCCGAGCCAGTACTTAAAGCCCTTGAAGAGAACCAGTGGCAACCGGAAGCTATTTTATTGACCCATCACCATCACGACCACGTTGGCGGCGTAAAAGAACTTCTCAAAAAGTATCCAGGCCTTGTGGTATATGGTCCCGAAGAGACACAAGATAAGGGAACGAACCGGGTAGTCAGAGAGGGAGATAAGGTCAATATTTTAAAGTCTGAATTTACTGTAATTGCTACACCCGGTCACACTTTAGGACATATCTGTTTCTACAGTAAACCTTATCTTTTTTGCGGCGACACGATGTTTTCAGGGGGATGCGGCAGGCTTTTCGAGGGTACCGCAGAAAATATGTATGATTCTTTTCAAAAGCTTAACCACCTGCCAGCAGAAACGTTAATTTGTTGTGCTCATGAGTACACGCTCTCAAACATAAAGTTTTCCTTATCCATCCTGCCTGAGGATGATGAGTTAAACCAATACTGTCGTAAAGTTAATGAGTTACGCGCAAAAAACCAATCAACCCTCCCCAGTTCTTTAGGAAATGAGCGGAAAATAAATTTATTTCTAAGAACTAATGACGTTGATTTAAAAGAAAAAATCAACAAAGAAACAAACTTGCAACAACCACAGCAGATATTCGCCTGGTTACGGACAAAGAAAGATACATTCTGAATTTTCTGGTTGTGTTGTTTTAAAGTGGAAGGTATTCTTGCTCGTCTTTTAAGCAACCAATTGACACACACATGAAGGCAAAAGCGATATTACTCGCCTCTGTCCTGCTAGTGGGGTGCCAGGCGTCGAAGCATGACGGCAACATCCAACAGCACGCACAGAGTCTGTCTGCAGCTGGTCAAGGTGAAGCAGGAAAGTACACAGGTACGCGATGGATGGACGATGGGACATACCTCGCGCAGAATCAAAACTTGTGGAACTTCATTGGCGACGAGCTAAAGATGGGGATACCGGAGAATACCCGGATCCGCGAAGAGAAACAGAAGTACCTAAAGAATAAGAGCTATCTCCACGATGTAACATTACGGGCAGAGCCGTATATGTACTGGATTGCCGGGCAAGTTAAGAAACGTAACATGCCAATGGAACTAGTACTACTACCCATAGTGGAGAGCGCTTTTGACCCGCACGCTACCTCTTCTGCAAATGCCGCTGGCATCTGGCAGATTGTACCGAGCACGGGTCGAAATTATGGTTTAAAACAGACCAAAGCATACGATGCACGTCGTGATGTAGTGGCTTCGACCACTGCTGCTCTCGATATGATGCAGCGTCTGAATAAGATGTTTGACGGCGACTGGTTGTTAACCGTGGCGGCGTACAACAGCGGCGAAGGTCGTGTACTGAAGGCAATGAAAGCGAATAAAGCTCGTGGTTTACCTACGGATTTTTGGTCGCTTTCACTGCCACGGGAAACCAAGATTTACGTGCCAAAAATGCTGGCTTTGAGTGATATTCTCAAGAACAGCCAAAAGTACGGTGTGCGTCTACCAACAACTGACGAAAGTCGTGCTTTAGCACGAGTTGAAGTGAGTGATCCGGTAGCGCTGACACAAGTGGCCGAAATGGCGGGAATACCATTAAGTACGCTCAAGACGTTCAATGCTGGGGTTAAAACCTCGACGGTTGGCAAAAATCAGCGTTATGTGATGGTGCCCAAAAAACATGCTGATCAACTGAAAGCCTCTCTGGCCTCAGGTGAAATCGAAGCCGTGCAACCTCGCATGATCGCTGATAACAGCAGAACTGCAGGTGGCAGCAAGTCTTATCGTGTTCGTTCAGGTGATACCTTATCGAGCATTGCTTCCCGCTTAGGTGTAAGCAGCAAAGATTTGCAAAGCTGGAACGGCATACGTGGTGCACACATTAAAGTTGGCCAAACGCTTAGTGTCAAAAATGGCGCTCAGAGTTTAGCTAAGAACGACAGCATCACTTATAAGGTGCGTAAGGGTGATTCCTTGTCGAGTATCGCGAAACGTCACGGTGTGAACATCAAAGATGTTCTGCGCTGGAACGATGATACGGACAACCTGAAACCTGGCGATCAGTTAACGCTGTTTGTCAGCAATAACTCTACACCGGATACGTGATTGTTTATCTGAAGAAAAGGCACCTTGATGGTGCCTTTTTTATTTCTATTTCTAAATGTCAGGCTTTTTTCGCCTCTAACATCACAATGTCACTGGTAAACGAGCCATCTGCCTGCAGCTCAAAGTAACGCTGTACTTCGTCTGATGCACTTTGCTGGTAAGCACGAATAGCATCGGCCATCACCGCAGGTGTACGCATACGTGCGATCCAGCTTGAGTATTCCAGGACTAAACGGTCGCACAGTAAGCTTTGGGTTACCAGGCCTGCATCATTAAACAAACTCAGAAATTCTCCACTGGAATAATTATGGACATGCGAGGTATCCCGCAATGCTTCCACCGTTTGCAACCAGATATCAAGAACCGGATGTCCTGGGGACATCACATCCATAAAGATAACCATACCGCCGGGTTTCAACACACGCTTAACTTCACGCAGCGCTTTTCCAACATCATGCCAGTGGTGGGCTGAATAGCGGGTAATCACAATATCAAAGGAACCATCGTTAAATGGTAAGACTTCAGCATATCCATGCTGCGTCGTGATATTCGCAATACTGCGGGCTCTTGCTGCATCACTGACAACTGACAGCATCTGTTCAGAAAGGTCATAAGCGACAACTTCTTTCACCTGCGACGCGGCAATAAAACTTGCATGCCCTGCCCCACATCCTAAATCGAGCAGTTTTGCCTCAGGAAAATCAGCCAGACGCGCATTTAAGCGCTCCAAGTCTCGCCCCGAAGCATGTACAGCGCTACTCAGGTAGGCACTTGCCTGCGAGCTGAATTGTTGACTGACTTTGTCATGGTGAGTTTGTGTTGTCATTGTATTGTCCTTGCAGTTGATTATAAGTAAGGGCAGCACACAGCTCTGCCCAGTGGCAGACCTGACTAACCTCACTTCAATCAGGTTTGCCGGGACGGAATTCGACTAGTAGAGGGTTGTGATCAGACGCACGGGTAACCAGCACAGAGGCTTCAGTAACGTTTAATCCACGGTAAAACACAAAATCGAGAGGGCGACCAAAAGCGCGACGGCGGTGATCATCAGTAAAGCGAACTTCGCGCAAAGCCATCTCACGAGCAAAGCGGTACAGCGCATTCATACGTGATCGGCTCCAGGCGTTGAAATCTCCCGCCATGATAATCGGACCAGTATGATGCCCGATTTGATCACCAATCGGCCCGAGCTGCTTGCTGTAGACATCCACGCCCAAGCTGAAATTCACAGCATGAATATTCACCACCATCAATAAGCGACCATCAGGCAGTGGATAAACAGTGACTAATGCAGATTTAGATAAACGTAAAATAGGTTCCCGTTCACGCAGTGGGCAGCAATAGACGGGATGTGCAGCGGACAGAGTCATCACACCTGAGGGGTGCTGAGGCAGTACAAATGCCGGAACCTGATCTGCGGCCAGATAGTTACTGGTGGCAAATTTCACAAGCTCAGGAGTAGCCTGTGCTTCTTGCAATAAAACGAGGTGAGCATCTTTACCAAAATTTTGCAGCACCGAAAGCCATTCGGCTCGCTGTTGCTTAAAGATATTCCAAACCAAGACTTTTAAAGAAGCTTCGCTAGGTAAAGGCTCTCCGGGCGGTAATGCCTGACCAATAGTTGCAAAAGAGCCAGGCGGCAGAATGCGTTCTGCTGGCTGACCGGCAACATATCTCATGGCATAAGTATTTTTGCGCACGTTTTTACTAATGACCCCTTTAACTAAAGAAGCCTCCACGTCGAAGGCTGTCTTTCAGTTATAGGGACTTTAGTACAGAGTTTCAACGACCAATTCAAACCATTGATGAACAAGACCGTAAGTAATTGCTAACGGTCTTGTTCAAATGTCTTATCCGATAGCTACTTCACGGCGTGTATCAAGTCGGCCACTTAACGTAATTAAGAGTAATGCCCCCACAACAATGACCGCGCCAATCCACGGCGTTTGAGCCAAACCAAAGCTTTGAACAGTCTGACCACCAATTACCGATCCTAAAGCGATGCCAACATTAAAAGCAGCGATATTCAAACCAGAAGCAACATCTACCGCATTTGGCGTGTAAAGCTCCGCTTTCTGCACAACATAAACCTGCAAACCTGGTACATTGCCGAAGGCGAAAATACCCATAACTAACACCGTTACCAAAGCGCCAATATGTGAGCTCGCCGTAAACTGGAAGACCAAAAGTAATGCAGCAAGAGCTGCAAAAATAAACTTCAACGCGGGTACGGCACCGTGACGGTCAGCCAGTTTTCCGCCCCAGATGTTACCCACCGCAACGGAGACACCATAACCTAATAAAATCCAGCTTACCGCTGACGGTGAATACCCAGCAAGATCTTGCATCATCGGCGCCAGGAAGGTAAATGCAGTAAACACGCCACCATAACCCAGAGCAGTGATTGCATAAATGATCAATAAGCGAGGGTGAGTCATCACTTTCAATTGTTCTTTTATGCTGGCAACCGCACGAGTTGGAATATCTTTAGGAACCAAAATCGTGCTGCTGATTAATGCAATTACACCAATAGCAGAAACTGCGAGGAATGTTTCACGCCATCCAAAATGCTGACCAATGAACGTCCCAAGTGGTACGCCGGTTACCAGTGCGACGGTTAAACCACCAAACATAATGGCGATAGCAGATGCCGCTTTTTCTTTGGGAACCAGGCTGGTTGCGATGGTTGAGCCAATAGAGAAGAACACACCGTGTGCAAGTCCCGTAAGCAGACGAGCAACAACCAACGTTTCATAGTTTGGCGAAAGCCATGCTAGTAGATTACCCGCTGTAAATAACGCCATCAGGCCAATTAATAATTGCTTGCGAGGCAATTTCCCGGTTAATGCCGTTAGAACCGGAGCACCGACAGCAACGCCCAACGCGTAAATTGAAACTAACAATCCAGCAGAGGGTAATGAAATTGAGAGTTGATCCGCAATTGTTGGCACCAAACCAACAATCACAAATTCTGTAGTACCGATTGCAAATGCACTGATCGTCAGCGCCCATAGTGCCAGAGGCATAATTTACTCCATAGCAGGTGTCTTTTGATGACACGTAGTATGGCCCGATGGTTAAATAACAAAAATATGCAAAATCTCAATACAATTTTGTCTCAGGAGCAATAATGAAAGCCACCTCTGAAGAGTTAGCAATTTTTGTCGCCGTTGTGGAAAGCGGGAGTTTCAGTCGAGCGGCAATGCAGCTTGAACTCGCTAATTCAGCCGTGAGCCGCTCGGTAAAGAAATTAGAGATGAAGTTAGGGGTAACTCTTTTAAATCGCACAACCCGCCAGTTGAGCCTGACAGAAGAAGGTGAGCGTTATTTCCGCCGCGTACAACAGATCTTGCAAGAAATGGCGGCGGCGGAAAATGAATTAATGGAAACCAGGCAAAGTCCTCGAGGTTTACTGCGCATAGACGCTGCAACGCCTGTGATGCTCCATCTTTTGATGCCGCTAATTAAACCGTTCCGAGAGCGTTATCCAGAGGTGACACTTTCGCTCATTTCTTCTGAGACATTTATTAACCTGATTGAGCGTAAAGTCGATGTCGCTATTCGGGTGGGGACATTGACGGATTCAACTCTTCGGGCCAGACCACTTTTTACTAGTCGGCGTAAAATTATCGCCTCCCCGGAATATTTAGCGCAAAACGGAATACCACATAGCGCAGAAGATCTTCAGGATCATATTTGCCTTGGATTCTCTGAAACAGAGAGTCTGAACAAGTGGCCTGTCGCGCAAGCTGATGGGCTCAGGTATGACATAACACCGGGAATAACATCCAATAGCGGGGAGACACTCAAGCAACTTTGCCTTACCGGTAATGGTATTGCTTGTCTGTCTGACTATATGATTAATAAAGAAATTACGGATGGAAAGTTCGTCGAGTTGCTGGCAGATAAACTATTGCAAGTTGATATGCCGTTTAGTGCGGTGTATTACAGTGATAGGGCTGTCAGCAGCCGCATTCGGGCTTTTATTGATTTTCTGAGTGAGCATGTGCAACAGCCCCCGCAGGGGCTGTAATCGATAATTAATCCCAATCAGGAGCCAGGCCTTCAGGGCTCACAAGACGGTCGCTACAGTCGAGGGTAGCAATAGCGGCCATGTCTTCCACATCTAGAATGAGATCTTGCGCCTGTAAATTACTTTCCAGGTTCTCTCGTTTTGTTGATGAAGGAATAACTGCATAACCTAGTTTCATTGCCCAAGCCAAAATAACCTGAGCCGGAGTTGCGTTATGCTTCCCGGCAATTTGGGCGATGACTTCGTCTTTCAAAGCTTTACCATAAGCAAGTGTCATATATGACGTGATATGGATACCATGTTCTTGTGCCCAATCAACCACTTTATTGTTCTGTAAATAAGGTGAAAGCTCAATTTGGTTGGTTGCGATATTTTCTACACCAACAGCATCAATCGCCTGCTGCATTAAATTAATAGTGAAATTAGAAATACCAATCTGGCGCGTCAGTCCTTCTTTTTTTGCTTCGAGTAATGCCGTCATAAATTCAGCTACCGGAACGGCATCATTTGGCGAAGGCCAGTGAATTAAGGTCAAATCAACATAATCTGTGCGTAATTTGCGCAAGCTTTCATTCAGGCTTGGAATCAATTTATCTTTGCTTAGATTCTCAATCCAAATTTTGGTGGTGATAAACAGCTCATCACGTGAGACACCACTCTCTTCGATAGCCTGCCCTACAGCCGCTTCATTATCATAAATCTGTGCGGTGTCTACAGCACGATAGCCCAATTTAAGAGCTGTTTTTACTGATGCGATAACTACGTCGTCTTTTAAACGGAAAGTACCTAAACCAAATGCAGGGATTGTCATTTCTTACCTCGTTGGGTGATATGTGTTTGTTATACGAGGATTATGCAGGGAATAATTTTGCTGAAAAAGGCAGAGAAATGCAGAAGATATTTGCTTTAAAAGCAATAATTGAACGATTTTTACTGAATTTTAGGCAAGAAAAAAGCCCTGAGTCTAAAAGACTCAGGGCTTAATAAGTGGCGGAACGGACGGGACTCGAACCCGCGACCCCCTGCGTGACAGGCAGGTATTCTAACCGACTGAACTACCGCTCCACCGAATTTCTTTTCTTACTGCCACCAGATGTCACTTTCTGGCTCTTACTGCTTTGAATTTGGAGCCTGGCAGTTCCCTACTCTCGCATGGGGAGACCCCACACTACCATCGGCGCTACGGCGTTTCACTTCTGAGTTCGGCATGGGGTCAGGTGGGACCACCGCGCTAGTGCCGCCAGGCATATTCTGTTTCATCAACCGTCACAGTCTTATCTGTAACCATTAACTTAAAATCTCGGTTCAAGCTGAAAATCAATATCTTAGTCTCTCAACCAAAACACCTTCGGTGTTGTAAGGTTAAGCCTCACGGTTCATTAGTACTGGTTAGCTCAACGTATCGCTACGCTTAC
>NZ_QZWH01000015.1 GCF_003601925.1 Buttiauxella izardii | reverse complement strand
AGGGTGGCGACGGTGGCCACCCTAAGTCGTTCACCGGTTCAGTGGCTATATAAAACACTGAACACCGGGTGAACGGAACAGTCTCACAACTCACAGAGATGTGACTAAGAGACAACGCCCGGAGAGGGGATCACCCTACCCCGCCTGTGCTAAACTCGGTCGCAATTGGACTTCTTAAATGAGTGTGTAATGAGACGAGAACTTGCGATTGAATTTTCCCGCGTAACCGAAGCCGCAGCGCTGGCAGGTTATAAATGGTTGGGCCGTGGTGATAAAAATACGGCTGATGGCGCAGCGGTTCACGCCATGCGTATCATGCTCAATCAGGTCAATATCGATGGCCAGATTGTGATCGGCGAAGGGGAAATCGACGAAGCGCCAATGCTCTACATTGGTGAAAAAGTCGGTACCGGCCAGGGCGATGCGGTAGATATCGCCGTTGACCCGATTGAAGGCACCCGCATGACCGCAATGGGCCAGGCCAACGCGCTAGCCGTTTTGGCAGTCGGCGATAAAGGCAGCTTCCTGAACGCGCCTGATATGTACATGGAAAAGTTGATTGTCGGCCCGGGAGCTAAAGGCATTATTGACCTCAATCTGCCGCTGGCGGAAAATCTCTATAACATCGCCGTTGCTCTCAATAAGCCACTGAGCGAACTCACCGTTACCATTCTTGCTAAACCTCGCCACGACGCCACCATTGCTGAGTTACAAAAACTCGGCGTGCGCGTGTTCGCTATTCCTGATGGCGATGTTGCCGCCTCCATTTTGACCTGCATGCCAGATAGCGAAGTCGACGTGATGTATGGCATCGGCGGCGCACCGGAAGGCGTGATTTCCGCCGCAGTTATTCGCGCGTTAGATGGCGATATGCAAGGCCGCCTGCTGGCTCGTCACCACGTGAAAGGCGACAGCGAAGAAAACCGTGTTATCGGTGAGAAAGAATTAGAACGTTGTAAGGCGATGGGCATTGAAGCGGGCGTGGTATTAAAACTCGACGATATGGCGCGTAACGACAACGTGATTTTCTCCGCAACCGGGATTACCAAAGGCGATTTGCTGGATGGGATCACGCGTAAAGGGAATATGGCGACCACCGAAACGCTGCTGATTCGCGGCAAATCTCGCACTATTCGCCGTATTCAGTCTATTCACTATCTCGACCGCAAAGACCCGGACGTGCAGACTCATATTCTGTAAGGCCGTCGTTTGTCTGATTGAGCTTTCCAGCTTTAACCGGCTGGAAATCTCGAGGTTTTCTGGTGAATATAGGGAAAAAGCATTAGGAGGATTTCATGGCAGAATGGGTCAAAGGTACTGTCGTTCGGGTTGAAAACTGGACCGACGCTCTGTTTAGTCTCACTGTTCATGCGCCCGTTGCCCCTTTCACCGCCGGGCAATTCACCAAACTTGGGATGGAAATTGATGGCGAACGCGTGCAGCGCGCCTATTCCTATGTCAACGCGCCGAGCGACCCTAATCTTGAGTTTTATCTGGTCACTGTGCCGGAAGGCAAACTCAGCCCACGCTTACACGCGTTGCAACCCGGCGACGAGATTTCACTGGTCAGCGAAGCGGCAGGGTTCTTTGTTCTGGACGAAATTCCTGATTGCCAGACGCTGTGGATGCTGGCGACAGGCACCGCATTAGGCCCGTATCTGTCTATTTTGCAGGAAGGCAAAGGACTAGAGCGTTTCGAAAATATCGTTTTGCTGCATGCCGTGCGTTTCGCGCAAGACTTGAGTTATTTGCCGTTGATGCAAAAACTCCAGCAGCAATACGAAGGGAAATTACGCATTCAGACAGTCGTGAGCCGTGAATCCCTGCCGGGTTCGTTAACCGGACGCGTACCTGCCTTAATCGAAAGTGGTGATCTGGAAGCGGCTGTTGGTTTACCGATGAATACGGAAACCAGCCATGTGATGTTGTGCGGAAACCCGCAGATGGTTCGTGATACTCAGCAATTACTGAAAGATACCCGGCAGATGACCAAACATTTGCGCCGCCGACCGGGCCATATGACTGCTGAACATTACTGGTAAGTTAGCGGTACTTCACTTCGCTGGTGTCTTTACCAAAACGGTTTTCACCCTGGGTGCCAACAAACGCGCCCAGGTCCATAATCACCATCACCAAAATTAGCGTTGGGATAAAACGCCCCAGGCCCCATTGTGCTAAGGTGCCGAATGTTTCCCAGTTTCCGGCAAGCAGCAGCCAGGCCGGAATAAACAGCAGCGCCCACCAGCCTTTCTTATTTCTGTCGTGCAGACGCTTCACAATGACCGCCGCCGTTGGAATCAACGAACCCGATAGAAAGAAACCCGCTGTGGAATAAGGCATAATTTCTGCGCCCGCGAGGGTGAAGAGAATGATCAGCGCGATGAGCCAAACGCCAATCCAAATCCAGAAGTCACGGCGTCCAATACGTCCGTTAAAAGAGAACAGCCATTGCTGTATGGTCATGGTAAGGTCCATTTTATTGTTTAGCGCCGTAGTGTACCCTGGCTATGCCGGGTTTTGACAAGCCAACGGAATGCCGATTTAATCGGGAAGTAGAATTCACAGGAGAATTTGTCAATGAGACATCTGTTTGCAGCCCTGGCTTTACTGATGCTACCCGCAGCGGTGGTTTGGGCCGATCCGCCTACAGATTCCGCTTCGACGCTACAAGCCGCTCCGTATTTACTGGCGGGCGCGCCAACGTTCGATATGAACATTACGCAGTTTCGGGAAAAATTCAGCACTGAAAACCCGAAGTTGCCGATAAGCGAATTCCGCGCAATCGACTCTAATGCCGATGAAGTTAACCTGATGCGCGCCGCCAGCAAGATTAACGAAAATCTCTATACATCGGCAGCGCTTGAGCGCGGCACGCTGAAGATAAAGTCTATCCAAATCACATGGCTACCGATTCAGGGGCCTGAGCAAAAAGCGGCTCGAGCCAAAGCGACAGAATATATGGCGGCGCTGATACGCACATTTACGCCATCCCTTTCAAAGCCGCAAAGCGTGGCAAAACTTAACAAATTGCTTAGCGATGGAAAGAACAAACGGTATTTCACTCAAACCGATGGCGCGATTCGCTATGTGGTGGCAGACAACGGCGAAAAGGGGCTTACCTTCGCTGTTGAACCGATTAAGCTAACGCTATCTGAAACGCTGAACAACGGCGAATAAATGACAAAAAGCAAAGCCTTTCCCTTGTTGAGTCTCTATACTGTTTCACAGACCATGCTGCCTGAACGGCAGCGATTCTTTTATTAGTTTGACCTTGTGGAGAATTAAGATGCGACATCCTTTGGTGATGGGTAACTGGAAACTGAACGGCAACAAGCACATGGTACACGAGCTGATTGCAGGCCTGCGTAAAGAACTGGCTGGCGTTGCTGGCTGTGGCGTTGCTATCGCTCCTCCTACTATGTATCTGGATCTGGCTAAACATGCCGCTTCTGGCAGCCACATCATTCTTGGTGCTCAGAACGTTGACCTGAACCTGTCTGGCGCATTTACCGGTGAAGTTTCTGCTGAGATGTTGAAAGATGTCGGTGCTAAATACATCATCATCGGTCACTCAGAGCGTCGTACTTACCACGCAGAGTCTGACGAATTGATCGCTAAGAAATTCGCCATTCTGAAAGAAGTTGGCCTGATCCCGGTTCTTTGCATCGGCGAAACCGAAGCAGAAAACGAAGCTGGCAAAACTGAAGAAGTTTGTGCACGTCAGATTGACGCGGTTCTGAAAACTCAGGGCGCTGCGGCATTCGAAGGCGCAGTCATCGCTTACGAACCAGTATGGGCAATCGGTACTGGCAAATCAGCAACTCCTGCTCAAGCTCAGGCTGTTCACAAATTCATTCGTGACCACATCGCTAAAGCTGATGCTAAAGTTGCTGAACAAGTGATCATCCAGTACGGCGGTTCCGTAAACGACAAAAACGCAGCGGAGCTGTTTGCTCAGCCAGACATCGATGGCGCGCTGGTTGGCGGTGCTTCTCTGAAAGCTGACGCATTTGCCGTTATCGTTAAAGCTGCTGCTGAAGCGAAACAAGCGTAAGTTTTCTCGCTTAGCAATATTAAGGCTCTGCTCCGGCAGGGCCTTTATTTTTTCAGCAATCCGCAGTCGTGATCTTGTATCTGTTCCGCAGACGCCAGGTTCAAACGCAGTAAATTCCGCTCTGTCGCCAAAACGACCCAATCCCCATCAGCCAGTTTCGCCATCGCCAGACTATAACGCCCCATATGTTCGCGAGCCTGAGGAACCTGGTTTGCCAGCATGATGAACGGGCTACGTTGAGAAAACTCATCCGCAGTGACTTTTCTGGCAATGTACGTGTTTCCCGCTAATGATTCCGGGAACACCTGCCATTGGTGGTTCAGGGTGTTTGTATAGCGATTTAACTGCCCGCGTACATCTTTCCGCAGACAAGAAATATGAATGTGCAGCTGGTTTTGAGTGCGGCCTGTCGTGGAGTTTATCGTGAGGGAAACCACATCATCAGGAATGTAAGAACCCAGACGTGCGCTCATCACATTACGCTGCTGCCAGGCTAGCCAGAAGAAGTTAGGGGTTTGCGCCTGCAAAAGCTCAGGGCTTTCCATGCCTTTCATTTTTGCGGTGGGCATCAACAGATATTGAAGCGGGCCATGAATATCTTTCAGGAGCACGAATCCCGAAGGCAAATCCACTTTGGCGCACGGCTCTGGGCTTTGGCTTTTTTGTTGATTGGGAACGCATTGCTGGCTGACGATACGCCAAAGCGCATCGGGGTGATGCAAATATTGCCGCAGGCTAAACCAGGCGATGACGACAACAATCAACAGGGAAATAGAGACAACTACCGTGCGTCGGTGCCGCAGCATTGAAACCTCAGGAACAAGAAGAGGGTTGCTCAGCGTAGCGCAAACGGCGGGAACTCAAAAGCAAAACGGCCCCAAACGGGGCCGTCTTTAAACTTAACGCTGACTAATCTGGTCGAAGGTTCCGCCATTCGAGAAGTGTTCTTTTTGCGCTTTTGTCCAGCCGCCAAACTCTTCATCAATAGTGTACAACTTCAGTTTCGGGAAGGAGTTTTCATATTTCTTCGCTACGTCCGCATTGCGTGGACGGTAATAATTCTTCGCTGCAATTTCCTGGCCTTCTGGTGAGTACAGGTACTTCAAATACGCTGCAGCGACTTCCTGAGTCCCTTTCTTGTCGACGACTTTATCGACCACAGATACGGTAGGTTCCGCCAGAATGGATTCGCTTGGGGTGACAATTTCAAACTTATCTTTGCCCAGTTCTTTGGTTGCCAGCAGCGCTTCGTTTTCCCAGGCAATCAGAACGTCACCGATATTGCGCTCAACGAAAGTATTGGTTGAACCACGTGCGCCGGAATCCAGCACTTCAACGTTCTTATATAGCGCTTTTACGAAATCCTGCGCTTTGGCCTGATCGTTGTTGTTGTGATGCAGAGCGTAACCCCAGGCTGCCAGATAGTTCCAGCGTGCGCCACCTGAGCTTTTCGGGTTTGGCGTGATAACCGAAACGCCCGGTTTAATCAGGTCATTCCAGTCATGAATTTGTTTTGGGTTGCCTTTGCGCACCAGGAACACGATGGTCGAGGTATAAGGCGCGGAGTTATCCGGCAGGCGTTTGATCCAGTTTTTGTCGATACGGCCACGCTCGGCAATGGCATCCACATCGTATGCCAACGCCAGAGTCACCACATCGGCTTCGATACCGTTGATAACAGACGTGGCTTGTTTACCAGACCCGCCATGAGACTGGCGAATAACCAAGTTGTCGCCAGTTTGTTGTTTCCAGTGAGCACTAAACGCCTTGTTATACTCGTCATAAAGTTCGCGAGTGGGATCGTAAGAGACGTTAAGTAACTGAATATCTTTCGCCAGTACGCTGGTTGATGCCAACAGTAATGTAAGTCCAACTCCCCACTTGTTCATCGTTCGCTCTCTTTAATCAGATTTGATAAAAGCAGCGTGCCAGAATTTGAACCATTCATTAAAGAATAAAAAAAGATTGGCTATAACTATTGAGCATATATCAGGCAGCAAAAAGCCGGGTTTCCCCGGCTTTCAATTTCACGATAAGTGAATTAGTACAGTTTCTTGGCGCAATCCAGCCAGTCACCTTTGAACGGACGCTTCATATTTTCGATAGCGTCGATGATGTCATGGTGAACCAGTTTCTCATTCTGAATGCCTACGCAACGACCGCCGTGGCCTTGCAGCAACAGTTCGATGGAGTAAGCGCCCATGCGGGAAGCCAAAATACGGTCGTAAGCAACTGGTGAACCACCGCGCTGAATGTGGCCCAGAACGGTCGCACGAGTTTCGCGCTTGGTTTCTGTTTCGATATATTGCGCCAGCTCGTCGATGTCACAGATGTGCTCGGTAATCGCCACGATTGCGTGCTTTTTACCTTTAGCGATACCCGCTTTGATTTCTTCAACCAGGTCTTCACGATTGAACTCAACTTCTGGCAGGACAACAAACTCACAGCCACCCGCAATTGACGCAGCTAAGGTCAGATCGCCACAGTAACGGCCCATCACTTCCACGATAGAAATACGCTGGTGGGAAGAAGAGGTGTCACGCAGACGGTCGATGGCTTCTACGACTGTTTCCAGTGCGGTGAAGAAACCGATGGTGTAATCAGTACCTTTGATGTCGTTATCAATGGTGCCTGGCAGGCCGATGCATGGGAAGCCCATTTCGGTCAGACGCATAGCACCCATGTAGGAACCATCGCCGCCGATAACAACCAGCGCATCAATACCGCGTTTTTTCAGATTCTCGATAGCCACTTCACGGATTTTTTCATCACGAAACTCCGGGAAACGAGCGGAACCCAGGAATGTACCGCCGCGGTTAATCATATCGGACACGCTATAACGGTCCAGATTCACCATGCGATCTTCGTACAAGCCGAGATAGCCATCATAAACACCTACGACTTCCAGACCTTCCGACAATGCTGCGCGCACCACACCACGAATCGCGGCGTTCATACCCGGCGCATCACCGCCACTCGTCAACACACCAATTTTTTTGATCATGACTACCTCTGAACTTTTGAATGCAAATTAATACTGTTGCCGGAAACGGCCTGCGGCATGCCGAGGCGTCGACTCTGCTACAAATAGTATAACAACCGCTTCTTGCTGAATTGATTCAGGTCAGGCCATATGCCGGTATTTTATCCAAAAAATTCCAGAAACGCCCGACTTTACAACGAAAAATTAGAGCTCAAAATGGCCTTGCTGCTGCGTCGGAACGACCGAGCAGGGGTCCTGGTGAATAATCACATCTGACCCAGGAAAACGACGCAAGAGAGCCTGTTCCACTTGTTCGGCAATAACATGCGCCTGAACGAGCGGCAAATTGTCTTCCATTTCGATATGAACTTGAATAAAGCGGGTCGGCCCTGACTGCCGCGTGCGTAGATCATGCGCGCCTTTGACTCCGGGCCAATTATTGATGATATCAATGATTGCCTGGCGTTCTTCATCGGGCAAAGCACGATCTAACAGTGACTGCACTGCTTCATAACCCATCCGCAGCGCGTTATATAAAATATAGACGCCGATCCCCAATGCAAATATCGAATCAGCACGGTGCCAGCCATACCAGGACAGCGCTAATGCAACCAGAATGGCTCCGTTCATCATAACATCAGACTGATAATGAAGCATATCTGCCCGAACAGCCTGACTTTGCGTCTTGCGCACGACCCAGCGTTGGAACGTCACAAGTATAAGCGTGCTGAATAATGCAATAACCGTAACAATAACGCCGATCAATGGCTGTTTCATCTGCGCTGGATCCGCTAAGTGCTGAATCCCGGTCAAAAACAGGAACAGTGCAGAACCAGAAATAAACATACTTTGTGCGAGTGCTGCCAGCGATTCCGCTTTGCCGTGCCCAAAAGTGTGTTCTTCATCCGCTGGTTGCAGCGAATAGCGCACAACCAAAAGGTTAGTTAGAGACGCGGCGATGTCCACCAGCGAATCAACCAATGCCGCCAGAATACTGACCGAACCGGTATACCACCAGGCGAAAATCTTGATCAAAAGTAACAACGATGCCATCACCGTCGCGGCAATTGCAGCGCGGCTGACCAGCTTCCCATATTGTTGATTCATAGGGGCTCCAGCGAATGATTGCTGGCTAGTATAGCGGATTCATCCGAACCTTCAGGCAAAAAAAACCCGCCTGTTAAGGCGGGGAAGACAGGGATGGTGTCTATGGCAAGGAAAACAGGGTTTGTTACTGGTTACTACGCTTACTGCTACTACTCAGTGCCTGCAACGAAGACATCTGTTGCAGATCCGCCAGTTCACGAAATTGATTCATGCGCTGTTGGTGTTTGTCATTCAAAACGGCCTGCTGTTCAGGACTTAACAAGCGGTACATTTGATTGCGTACTTTCGCCATTTCAACCTGGCGAGCCACTTGTTCTTGTGCCATTTTTTCAGCCTGGGCACGCACTGCCGTTTCGTCAAAATTCTCTGCGGTGACCAGATTATGCATGGTCTCCATTTCGCTTACATTCACGGGTGGGCTATCATGCCGTGCCCGTTGCATTAGATCGCGCATTTGTTGGCGCTGTTGTTCGGTCAGGTTTATGCCTTCGAACATATGGCTCTGAAGGTTATTTCGCTTCACCGAGCCTTCACCGCCCTGGTACCAGTTATCGCTAGCCGGTAACTCTCTGGCATGACTTGCCAGGGTAATCAGAGTCAATGTAGAGGCCATGACGGCAGCGGTAACATTGCGCATCACTTGCTCCTGAAATCATCTGTGCTGCGATTCAACGAGATTCAGTCTACGATTCCCGCTGCAAACTAGCGTCAGGGGGTGTAAAACAACGTAAAGTCATAGATTAGCGCGCCTTGATGACGTAATTTCTGCCTCGGAGGTAATTTAACAATGAATAAAATTCTGCTAGTTGATGATGACCGAGAGCTTACTTCCCTGTTAAAGGAACTGCTCGACATGGAAGGTTTTAACGTAATTGTTGCCCACGATGGCGAACAAGCGTTGGAGCTTCTTGATGACACCATTGACCTTTTATTGCTCGACGTGATGATGCCAAAGAAAAATGGCATTGATACTTTGAAAGAGTTGCGCCAGTCACACCAGACTCCAGTCATTATGCTGACGGCTCGAGGAAGTGAGCTGGATCGCGTTCTCGGCCTCGAACTGGGTGCAGATGACTATCTGCCTAAACCGTTTAACGATCGTGAACTGGTGGCCCGTATACGCGCTATTTTACGTCGTTCACATTGGAGCGAACAGCAACAAAACAGCGACAGTGGCTCGCCAACCGTGGAAGTTGACGGTTTAAGTCTGAATCCTGGTCGCCAGGAAGCAAGCTTTGACGGGCAAGCGCTGGATTTAACCGGTACTGAATTTACATTGCTTTATTTGCTGGCCCAGCATTTGGGACAGGTGGTTTCACGCGAACATTTAAGCCAGGAAGTTCTGGGTAAACGCCTGACACCTTTCGACCGCGCAATCGACATGCATATTTCCAATTTGCGTCGTAAATTGCCGGATCGCAAAGACGGTCATCCGTGGTTTAAAACATTACGTGGCCGCGGCTACCTGATGGTGTCTGCTTCATGATAAGTAGCCTTACCGCGCGTATTTTTGCCATCTTCTGGTTGACGCTGGCGTTAGTGCTGATGCTAGTGCTGATGCTGCCGAAACTGGATTCGCGTCAAATGACCGAGTTGATGGAGAATGAGCAACGTCAAGGCATCATGATTGAACAGCATGTCGAAGCGGAACTTGAAAACGATCCACCGAACGACCTGATGTGGTGGCGTCGCTTGTTCCGGGCCATTGATAAATGGGCACCGCCGGGGCAGCGTTTGTTACTCGTGACCAGCGAAGGGCGAGTGATTGGCGCCCAGCGCAATGAAATGCAGATCATTCGTAACTTTATCGGCCAGTCCGATAACTCCGATCATCCGCAAAAGAAAAAGTATGGCCGCGTAGAATTAGTGGGGCCGTTTTCGGTTCGTGATGGCGAAGATAATTACCAGCTCTATCTGATCCGCCCTGCAAGTAATTCCCAATCTGATTTTATTAACCTGCTGTTTGATAGACCTTTACTGTTACTCATTGTCACGATGTTGGTCAGTTCGCCGCTGCTGTTATGGCTGGCGTGGAGCCTGGCGAAACCGGCACGTAAGTTGAAAAACGCGGCGGATGAAGTGGCTCGGGGGAATTTGCGTCAACATCCTGAACTTGAATCCGGGCCGCAAGAATTTCTCGCCGCCGGAGCCAGTTTTAACCAGATGATTACCGCGCTGGAAAGGATGATGACAAGCCAACAAAGGTTGTTGTCTGATATTTCCCATGAACTGCGTACCCCGTTAACCCGTTTGCAATTAGGCACAGCTTTGTTGCGCCGCAAAACGGGTGAAAGCAAGGAGCTGGAGCGCATCGAAACAGAAGCTCAGCGTCTTGATGGCATGATCAACGACTTGTTAGTGATGTCCCGTAACCAGCAGAAAAACGCGCTGGCGAGCGAGACGATGAAAGCCAATCAAATCTGGTCCGAAGTGCTGGATAACGCCGCCTTTGAAGCCGAGCAGATGGGCAAATCGCTGGAAGTAACTTATCCGCCTGGCCCGTGGTTGATGTACGGTAACCCTAACGCGCTGGAAAGCGCGTTAGAGAACATCGTCCGCAACGCATTACGGTACTCACATACCAAAATCGCTGTTAACTTCTCCGTTGATAATCAAGGGATTACTGTCACGGTGGATGATGATGGCCCAGGCGTCAGCCCGGAAGATCGTGAACAAATATTCCGTCCGTTCTATCGCACAGACGAAGCGCGCGATCGCGAATCTGGCGGTACGGGTTTGGGATTAGCGATTGTGGAAACGGCCGTTCAGCAGCATCGCGGTTGGGTGAAAGCTGACGACAGTCCATTAGGCGGGCTGCGGTTGGTGCTTTGGCTGCCGCTCTATCATCGTTAATGTTTCATCTTAAAGAACAGGCCCTTCGGGGCCTGTTTTCCTTCCGGCAATAAATTGATATTCTGCGCGCCTTGTCTTATGGGGGCCGTATGCTGAATATCGTGTTGTTTGAACCTGAAATCCCACCGAATACCGGGAATATCATTCGCTTGTGCGCCAACACCGGTTTCCGGTTGCATATCATTGAGCCGACTGGCTTTGGCTGGGATGATAAACGCCTGCGCCGCGCCGGGCTGGATTACCACGAATTCGCCGCCGTAAACCGCCATAAAGACTACGACGCATTTCTGGAAGCTGAAAACCCGCAACGCCTGTTTGCTTTAACCACTAAAGGCACGCCTGCACATAGCGCAGTGAGTTATCAGGATGGGGATTATTTGGTGTTTGGCCCGGAAACTCGCGGCCTACCGGCAACGATTCTGGATGCTTTACCTGCCGAGCAGAAAATCCGTATTCCGATGATGCCAGACAGTCGCAGCATGAATTTATCGAACGCGGTATCGGTGGTAGTTTATGAAGCGTGGCGCCAGTTGGGTTATCCCGGCGCCGTTCTGAGAAGCTAGATTCCGTCGCCGTACTCGAAGCCGTTGTTGGCTCCGTTGAAGTGCTGATCCATATCGATGGCAGGCATATCGCTTTCAGGCTTGCCAACAATTCGCGCAGGAACGCCAGCCGCCGTGGTATGAGGCGGCACGGGTTGTAACACGACAGATCCTGCGCCAATTTTCGCCCCGCGCCCTATCTCAATATTGCCGAGGATTTTCGCCCCGGCACCAATCATCACGCCTTCACGAATTTTCGGATGGCGGTCACCGCTGGTTTTACCCGTACCGCCCAACGTGACTGACTGTAAAATCGACACGTCGTTTTCGACGATTGCCGTTTCACCGATCACAATGCCGGTGGCGTGATCGAGCATGATCCCACAGCCAATTTTCGCGGCTGGGTGGATATCCACCTGAAATGACACTGACACCTGATTTTGCAGGAATATCGCCAACGCGCGGCGGCCTTCCTTCCACAGCCAATGGCCGATGCGGTAGGACTGCAACGCATGAAAACCTTTCAGATATAACAGCGGCGTTGAATATTTATCGACTGCCGGGTCACGGGTGCGCACGGCCTGAATGTCACAGGCAGCGGAGGCAATCATTTGAGGTTCTGCCGCATAGGCTTCTTCGACAACTTCACGAATCGCAATGGCGGGCATAATCGGGGAGGCGAGCTTGTTGGCGAGCATGTAGCTCAGCGCACTGCCTAAATTTTCATGCTTGAGGAGAGTTGCGTGATAAAAACTGGCCAACATCGGTTCACAATCGGCAAGCGCTCGCGCTTCGGCTTTAATGTTGTTCCACACCAGATCCAGTTCTTCAGACGACATTGCTCTCTCCAGACAGAAAAACAGCGCCCGGCACAAAGCACCGGAACGCTTCAGTTATTGCGGTTGTGTTGTTCCATCAAGTCGTAGCTATTTTTTTAGCCTGAGTTCCGTTCATCCTTGCGCGTTCGACCCAGCAACGTCAATGCTGCCTCGCGAGCGTTTTTTCCGCAATACAATACCTGATAAATTTCCTCGGTTATTGGCATTTCGACGCCTACACGCGCCGCCAACTCCCGAACTTCTTTGGTGTTGCGATAACCTTCAACCACCTGGCCGATTTTCTGCTGCGCCGAATCTACGTCCGCACCCTGCCCCAGCGCCATGCCGAAACGACGGTTACGTGATTGGTTATCGGTACATGTCAGCACCAGGTCACCCAGGCCAGCCATTCCCATAAAGGTTTCCGGGTCGGCACCTAAAGCACTACCAAGACGTGTCATTTCCGCAAGGCCACGAGTGATCAACGCCGTTCGAGCGTTGGCACCAAAGCCAATCCCGTCGGACATCCCCGCGCCAATCGCAATCACGTTTTTCACCGCGCCGCCTAACTGCACGCCAATGAAATCCGGGTTGCTGTAGACACGGAAGCTTTTGCCGCAGTGCAGCAATTGCTGGAGATCTTGAGCGAAGGTTTCGTCCGTTGCCGCCAGTGCGATTGCCGTAGGCAAACCCGCAGCCAGCTCTTTGGCAAAGGTTGGGCCGGAAATCACCGCTAATGGGATTTCGTCGCCTAATGCTTCACGCGCAACGTCTTGCAACAGACGCCCGGTTTCAGCTTCCAGACCTTTTGTCGCCCAGACGATTCGAGCATCTTTGCGCATCAGCGGCTTGATTTGACGCAGCACTTCACCGAAAACGTGGCTCGGCACAACAACCAGAATATTGCGACTGGCAGCCAATGCTTTCGCTAAATCGCTTTCCAGGTGGAGAGTATCTGGAAACGGAACGTCAGGAAGAAATGCGGCATTACAGCGATCGGCCTGTAATACAGCAAGGTGTTTAGGGTCATGGCCCCACAGTACAACGTGGTGGCCATTCCGTGCCAGGGTGATGGCAAGAGCGGTGCCGTACGAGCCGGCACCGATCACAGTCATTGAAGCATTAAGGCTGTTCATCAGGCATCCTGATGGTTTTCAGTACCTTCGCCTTCGCCAGTTTGCTGCTGCAGATAGCTCATGAACAGCGCATCGAAGTTAACCGGTGCAAGGTTCAGCTGCGGGAAAGTACCACGAGAAACCAGGCTAGTGATTGCTTCGCGTGCATAAGGGAACAGAATGTTCGGGCAGTAAGCACCCAGGCAATGTGCCATCTGCGGACCTTCGATCCCACCGATGGAGAAGATACCCGCCTGCTGAACTTCACACAGGAATGCAGTGTCTTCGCCCAGTGTTGCGGTCACAGTTACACGCAACACCACTTCATAAACGTCGTCTGCCAGTTGGCTTGAAGCAGTATCAAGATCCAGTTTAACTTCTGGCTGCCAGTCTTTCTGGAAGACGTGCGGCGCGTTTGGTGCTTCAAAAGAGATATCTTTGGTATAGACACGCTGAATCTGGAAAGCCATTTCTGTGTTGTTTTGTTCTGACATTGTTAAACCCTTAAAAAATTAATACGTCCTTAAACGGCAGTATGCGACAAAGGAACTGCACTAGCGCAGTAGGGAATCGAGTCCACCACGAGCATCAAGTGCATACAAGTCATCGCAACCACCAATGTGCTGTGCGTCAATAAAAATCTGCGGCACTGTGGTGCGACCACTGCGTTTAATCATCTCTTCACGCTTGACGGCATCGCCATCAATCGCTAATTCCTGAAACGTGACACCTTTGCTTTTCAGCAGGTCTTTTGCACGATGGCAAAACGGACAGGTTGCTTTAGTGTAGATTTCATTATTCGCCATGGTCTTCCCCAGTGTGCGTCTGAATTATTTACCGCGAACCAGTGGCAGGTTTTCCCCGCTCCAGCCAGCAATTCCTTCTTTCAGCAAAGTCACTTGCTCGAAACCAGCTTTGATCAGCAGCGCTGCTGATTCTTGAGAAGAAATACCATTGCCACAAACCACGATAACCGGCTGTGCTTTGTGTTTTTCCAGCTCACCGAAGTTGCCACTTTTAATATCAGCAGGCAAAACATTCAATGAGTTAGCAATATGACCCTTGCGGAAATCATCACGCGAACGCACGTCTACGATAACGGCATCTTCTTTGTTGATTAGGCGTGTGGCTTCACCACGGGTGATGACCTTAACTTTAGAGGTCAAACCTTTAAAGGTCATGAAAAGTACGGCGGCCAGTAAGCCAACCCACGCCAGACTAAGTATGGGATGACGACTAATGAATTGCATAATTTCTTGCATGGAGGGGTGTAACTCCCGACTAAGTAATATGAAAAAACCAGGTGAGGAGTATACATTTGCGTTGTGGCAAATACAGCCAGTCTGCGCCAGGTAATGTGGATTCTGCGGCCTGTTACGAAAAAAATTACCTTAACGACGTAAAACCGATCACAATCCAGCCTCTTTCTTTGATCTTCTGCGGCTATTTACCCCGTGGCCTGTAGTAAAATTACGCAAATTTTGTCTTTGACTTAGAGGTTGTCGCAATGTCAGTTACTAAAAAACCTATGGTTCTGGTGATTCTGGATGGCTATGGTCACCGCGAAGAGCAGCAGGATAACGCTATTCTGAATGCTAAAACCCCGGTTATGGATAGCCTGTGGGCCCAGCGTCCACACACTTTGATCAACGCATCCGGTCTGGAAGTCGGTCTGCCAGACGGCCAAATGGGTAACTCCGAAGTTGGCCACGTAAACCTCGGCGCAGGCCGCATTGTTTACCAGGATCTGACTCGCCTGGATGTTGAAATTAAAGAACGTACTTTCTTTGCAAACCCAACGCTGACTGCGGCTGTAGATAAAGCCGTTGCCGCTGGTAAAGCCGTTCACATCATGGGTCTGGCATCAGCCGGTGGCGTTCACAGCCACGAAGAACATATTCTGGCGATGATTGAACTGGCCGCAGAACGTGGCGCAGAAGCCATCTACCTGCACGCCTTCCTCGATGGCCGTGATACTCCGCCACGCAGCGCAGAATCTTCACTGAAGAAATTCGCAGACAAATTCGCCGCGCTGGGCAAAGGCCGCGTTGCCTCCCTGAT
The DNA here is from genome assembly GCF_003601925.1 of Buttiauxella izardii. Classification (GTDB taxonomy): domain Bacteria; phylum Pseudomonadota; class Gammaproteobacteria; order Enterobacterales; family Enterobacteriaceae; genus Buttiauxella; species Buttiauxella izardii. The sequence goes on along the minus strand of NZ_QZWH01000015.1, from coordinate 65,158 downwards.
TGGCCGTTACTACGCTATGGACCGCGATAACCGCTGGGATCGCGTTGAACTGGCTTATGACCTGCTGACTCAAGCAAAAGGTGAATTCCAGGCAGAAACGGCTGTTGCAGGTCTGGAAGCGGCTTACGCTCGCGACGAGAACGATGAGTTCGTTAAACCAACCGTGATTCGCGCAGAAGGCGAAGCAGATGCAGCAATGAACGACGGCGATGCGCTGATCTTCATGAACTTCCGCGCTGACCGTGCACGCCAAATCACTCGCACTTTCGTTAACGCTGACTTCGATGGTTTCGCTCGTAAGAAAGTGGTTAACTTCGGCGATTTCGTGATGCTGACCGAATACGCAGCAGACATCAAAGCCGCTTGTGCTTACCCACCCGCTTCACTGACCAACACCTTTGGTGAGTGGATGGCGAAGCACGATAAAACTCAGTTGCGCATCTCCGAAACTGAAAAATATGCTCACGTCACTTTCTTCTACAACGGCGGTGTTGAAGAGCCGTTTGCGGGCGAAGACCGCATTCTGATTAACTCACCGAAAGTTGCGACTTATGACATGCAACCGGAAATGAGCTCCGCAGAATTGACCGAAAAACTGCTGGCAGCGATCAATAGCGGCAAGTACGACACCATCATTTGTAACTATCCAAATGGCGATATGGTCGGTCATACCGGTGTTTACGAAGCGGCGATTGCAGCAATCGAAGCGCTGGACCAGTGTATTGCTCAGGTTGTTTCCGCAGTTGAAAGCGTGGGTGGGCAATTGCTGATCACCGCTGACCACGGTAACGCAGAGCAGATGGCTGACCCGGCAACTGGCCAGGCGCACACCGCGCACACCAGCCTGCCAGTACCATTGATTTACGTCGGTGAACGTAGCGTGAAAGCGGTTGAAGGCGGCAAGCTTTCTGATATCGCTCCAACTATGTTGAACCTGATGGGTATGGAAATCCCTCAAGAGATGACTGGCAAGCCGCTGTTCATCGTGGAATAATCCCTCCCCATGAGGGGAAAGGCGATTTTTTCAATAACATGGGCCGTCAGGCCGATGATTTACGCCAGCGTGTTAAGCGCTGGCGTATTGCTATGCCCCATGATCGGTCATGCCGACGATCGCGCTGATTTGAAATCTATCCAACAGGATATTGCCAATAAAGAACGTGCGGTACGTCAGCAACAGCAACAACGATCAACCCTACTAGCGCAACTCCAGGCGCAGGAAAAAGCGATTGCCGAAGCCAGCCGCAAGCTGCGCGATACGCAAAACACGCTTGCCGACCTCAACCGCCAAATCGACACCATGAATGCTTCCCTCGCGAAACTGCAAAAACAGCAGGCCTCGCAGGAACGCAATCTGGCCGCACAACTCGATGCATCATTTCGTCAAGGCCAACACACCGGTATTCAGCTGATTTTAAGCGGTGAAGAAAGCCAGCGTGGGCAACGTTTGCAGGCCTATTTTGGTTATCTGAACGCGGCGCGTCAGGAAACCATCGAAAACCTGAAGCAAACCAAAGCGGAAGTTGACGAGCAAAAAGCCAGTCTGGAGTCTAAGCAAACCGAACAACAGACGCTGCTCTACGAACAGCAAGCTCAACAAACCAAGCTTGAAAGTGCGCGTAATGAACGTAAAAAAACGCTTTCCACTCTCGAGTCTTCTTTGCAGCAGGATCAGCAAAAGCTGGGCGAAATGCGCCAGAACCAGTCGCGCTTGCAGGGGCAAATTGCCCGTGCGGAAGCCGCAGCTAAGGCTCGCGCAGAAAAAGAAGCTCGCGAAGCTGAACAGGTTCGCAATCGCCAAAAAGAAGCGTCCAGTAAAGGCAGCACCTACAAACCAACCGAAAGTGAACGCTCATTGATTTCACGCACGGGTGGCCTCGGCGCGCCACGCGGGCAAGCATTCTGGCCAGTGCGCGGGTCAATCCTGCATCGCTATGGCGAACAGTTGCAAGGTGAGCTACGTTGGAAGGGGATTGTTATCGCCGCCGGTGAAGGCACTGAAGTTAAGGCCATTGCTGATGGACGCGTCATTCTTGCCGACTGGTTACAAGGTTACGGTCTTGTCGTCGTGGTGGAACACGGCAAGGGCGATATGAGTTTGTACGGTTACAACCAAAGCGCTTTAGTTAATGTGGGTACACAAGTTCGCGCCGGCCAGGCGATTGCACTGGTAGGCAACAGTGGTGGTCAGGGCCGCCCGTCACTCTATTTTGAAATCCGTCGCCAGGGCCAGGCCGTCAATCCACAACCGTGGTTGGGAAGATAAGTTTTGCTTCAAATCCGTCGTGTGTTTTTTTCTTTCGTCAGCACACTCATGCTGACAACTCCCGTTTACGCCGGAAAACTGGCAATAGTGATAGATGACTTCGGTTATCGCCCTGCGCAAGAAAACAAAGTTATCGCCCTGCCAGCAAACATTTCCGTAGCAGTTTTACCCAACGCCCCTCACGCCCGTGAAATGGCCACTAAAGCGCATAATGCCGGCCATGAAGTCTTGATTCATTTGCCGATGGCACCTTTAAGTAAACAGCCGTTGGAAAAAGACACGCTGCGCCCGGATATGAGCAGCGGTGAAATTGAACGCATCATCCGTGAAGCCGTCAATGACGTCCCGTATGCCGTGGGACTTAATAACCACATGGGTAGCGCGATGACATCGAGCCTGTTTGGCATGCAAAAGGTTATGCAGGCGCTGGGGCAATATAACCTCTATTTCCTCGACAGCATGACGATTGGCAACAGCCAGTCAATGCGGGCGGCAGCGGGAACTAACGTTAAGGTTATCAAACGCAAAGTCTTCCTGGACGATACGCAAAACGAAGCCGATATCCGCTTCCAGTTTAATCGTGCCGTCGATTTGGCGCGCCGAAATGGCTCCGCGATTGCCATCGGCCACCCACATCCAGCAACCGTACGCGTGCTTCAGCAAATGGTTTATAACCTACCTGCGGATATTACTCTGGTGCGCCCAAGCAGTTTGCTCAACGAGCCGCAGGTTGATACTTCTCGACCTAATAACACCCAACCGACGATACCTGGAAAACCGGCTGAACAGCCGCGTAATCCATTCAAGGGGGTGAATTTGTGCAAGCCGAAACAACCTTTGCAGCCGGTCTATGCAACCACGTTCTTCACGGTGTTAAGTGAAAGCATCAGCCAAAGCCAGCTGTTGAAATACATGCAGCATCAGTGGCAAGGCTGGGGAAATACAAAGCCGACTAATCAGTCCTGATGTTGGGAGCGCGCAGAGGAAGTATTTTCTTTGCGCGCTTGTCTCTTTGATTCAGCGTGCCAATACCATGCTTTGAAATATTTCAGAAAGCTATAAAAAGTGGCATACAACCCGGTGACTAGCCCTACCCTTCCTTTTCTCCAGGCACCGCTAAATAAATACCATTTGAAAAATGCGCCGATGGCACTAACCACTCCTCTCAGCAATGAAGGTTTGATTTTTTTATTTAAAACCAGCCGGGTTGTGTAGCTATTTAATTTATTGAACACTTCATGAATGTTGTAAAAAGTATCATGTCGTACAAATCCAGGAATTACGGATGAATAACTGTATCCCACAGCCTGATCGTCTACCGGGCGATCGTTAAATTTTGTCTGTTTTCGGTTATATAAACGCACAGGGAAATCCGGTGAAGATATCGGGTAGATTGTTCGCACTTGCTCTCCCAGCACAAACCAGTAGCGTGATAAACGCCACGCCTGCTCTCGCCTTGGTTCTTCTCCCTCTTTTAGCTTAAGGATAAACGCTGTCGTTTGTTCATCAAGAATTTCATCGCTATCCATACACAACACCCAGTCATAACTCGCAAGACTGGTAGCATGATTCATCTGCTGACTGTGCGTTTTAAATGGATGATATATTGGCTCAATACCATAACCACGAGAAATATTAATTGTGTCATCGATACTTCCCGAGTCCATTATAATAATTTCATCTGCGATTTTTATTAATGGATCTAATACATCAGGAAGCAGACGTGCAGAGTTATAAGTCAGCAAACAAACTGATAATTTAAACATTCTTGTTATGCCATCAAAAATCCAATTATATCAATCAATAATAATTGGCGAGATAGATTCGAAGTCCAGATTCGAATCTTTATAACATAAATATCCCTTCTAAAAGACTCATCAACAGCGGCATAAATTTCTCTTGCTGGACAATGGCAAAGATTGGGGAGGCGCTACCAGAGGCATGTTGGAACTGCTCAAACGTATTTCTGGCTGCGGGACCTCTTGATGTGGCGGTTGTTCAACAATGTCATATTGAGCCAGTGATGAGTCAGACGATTACAAGAGTTGTGAACCGCATCGGTGATAAAATCACTGCCGTCTCTCATGGCGTAGAAAGTGTACTGATTAACCGTGGTGTTAAGCAATCTCTCTGCACGACCATTCCCAGTGCTATTGAAATGGCTCCTCGATTGCTCAACGAACCGCAGATTGGTACTTCTCGACCCAATGACACGCAACCGACGATGCCAGTTGTTGAAATAGATGCAGCATCAGTGGCAAGGTTGGGGTAAAAATAGCCAATCGTGAATACTGACTGAATAGCATTCATGATAGACAATGCTTATACTGTCTCTAAATTTTATCGTCAGAGATAGCAGAAACATTATGAAGGTAATTAATTATCTTAGAAAACTTAATAGAAAAAGAAATCATAAAACACATGAGCTGAAAAGAAGGGTAAAGCTTTATTCTGTCGCAAAAAAGATTGAAGATAAAAGGAATCAGCAATTGGATGCCAAGGATGTTAAAAAAATCCTTTTCCCTTTTGTTGATTTAGGCATTGGTGATGCCGTTTGTCATACAGGGATTTGGGCTAAGTTAAAAGATGCTGGTTATACTATTCAAATCATTGCAGAAGAAAATAAAAGGCATTTCTTCGAGAAATTAAGTTGCATCGATGAGCTACATATTGTAGACATGAATAATATACAAGCATTGGAGAAAATAAACACCGATCTTGTTATTAGCATTTATTCCTGGATGAAAAGAAAGGAAACATTTAACACTCTGTTACTTTCAAAAATAAACTATAAATATGCAATTAGTTTTGGTGGCTGGCTTACCAAGCCTTATAATATTACCATCCCATTACAAAAAGATTTTCATATCACTGATCCTCAAAAGAAAATTTTAGAGCTATTAGGTATTAACGCAAATAAATTCAGATATATGCTTCCAGAACTTAGTGAGCATGATAGCTTTATCGATGATTACTTACGACCGGTCAATAGCGAAGAAAAAATTGTTGTTATCAATCCGTTTGCTAGTGTTGATGAACGTAGTTTGACTCTAGAGCAACTCGATAAGTTAGTGGAAAACCTTTCAAAGACCCCAAACATTAAGATATTTATCATTGGGGAGAAATTGAAAATACAGAAAATTAAAATTAATAATAAAAATGTCTCTATCTGTCTTTTTGACTCTTTGTGGCACGCAGTGTCTCTGATTAAAAAAGCAGATCTTACTATCTCCGTTGATACAGCAATAGTGCATATTTCATCAGCCTTACAAACAAAACTTATTGGGATATATTATACAGTGTTTTTAGATCACAATGAGACGCTTAAAGGCAATATAATATTTTCTCCACATGGAGAAAATCATAAACAGATTATTTTTGACAAGAGAAAGTATGCTATCGATATTGATGCCATATCTGAGGCTGCTATCTCATATTTGGATGAGCCCCTAAGTGCATAGTCTCAAAAAGTAATATCGCATCGAAAGATGAGATATTTACCTGCATGTTTTTTAGACAGCCACCCACTCTGTGGAGCACTTCAAAGCTAAATCGGGGCCAGAAATTTGGCCCCGATTGTCATATTAATCCCAGCTCAGAATCACTTTACCGGATTGACCAGAACGCATGGCATCAAAGCCTTTTTGGAAATCATCGATACCAAAACGGTGCGTGATAATCGGTGACAGATCCAAACCGGACTGAATCAATGCCGCCATTTTGTACCAGGTCTCGAACATCTCACGTCCATAAATCCCTTTGATGAACAAGCCTTTAAAGATGACTTTCGTCCAGTCGATGGACATATCAGAAGGTGGAATACCCAGCATCGCTATACGGCCACCGTGGTTCATGGTGTCGAGCATGGTACGGAACGCCGGTGGAGCACCGGACATTTCCAGGCCGACATCAAACCCTTCGGTCATGCCTAACTCTTTCATCACGTCGGTCAGGTTTTCTTTACTGACGTTAACCGCGCGGGTCACACCCATTTCACGAGCCAGCTCAAGTCGATATTCATTCACATCGGTGATAACAACGTTACGTGCGCCGACGTGTTTAGCCACAGCCGCCGCCATAATGCCAATCGGGCCGGCACCAGAAACCAAAACATCTTCACCGACCAGGTCGAAAGACAGCGCGGTATGAACAGCGTTGCCGAACGGGTCGAAGATAGACGCCAGATCGTCAGAAATGTTGTCAGGGATTTTGAAAGCATTGAAGGCTGGCAGCACCAGATATTCTGCAAAACAGCCTTCGCGGTTCACGCCTACGCCAGTCGTGTTGCGGCATAAGTGAGTACGACCCGCGCGGCAGTTTCGGCAATGGCCGCAGGTAATATGGCCTTCACCGGAAACACGATCGCCAATTTTGAAACCTTTTACTTCCTGGCCGATGCCGACGACTTCACCGACATATTCGTGACCAACAACCATTGGAACCGGGATGGTCTTTTGTGACCATTCATCCCAGTTATAAATATGCACGTCGGTGCCGCAAATCGCGGTTTTACGGATTTTGATCAGCAGATCGTTATGACCCATTTCCGGCTTGGGTGCATCCGTCATCCAGATGCCTTCTTCCGCTTTCAGTTTCGCTAATGCTTTCATGGCCGCTCCCTTAGGCGATAACGCCCAGCTGTTTACCGATACGCGTAAACGCGTCAATCGCACGTTCAATTTGTTCAGTCGAATGAGCCGCAGACATCTGAGTACGGATGCGCGCCTGACCTTTTGGAACCACCGGATAGAAGAATCCAGTGACGTAAATACCTTCTTTTTGCAATTCGCGAGCAAAGTTCTGCGCCACGGTCGCTTCGCCCAACATTACCGGGATGATGGCATGATCAGCACCGGCCAGAGTAAAGCCAGCGGCGGACATTTTCTCGCGGAACAGGCTTGCGTTGGCCCACAGGCGGTCGCGCATTTCAGCACCTGTTTCCAGCATTTCCAGAACTTTGATGGAGGCAGAAACAATAGCTGGAGCCAAAGAGTTAGAGAAAAGATATGGGCGAGAACGCTGACGTAGCCACTCGATCACTTCTTTACGCCCAGCGGTATAACCACCAGAAGCACCACCCAGCGCTTTACCTAATGTGCCGGTGATAATGTCGACACGATCCATCACATTGCAGTATTCATGCGTACCGCGACCGTTTTCACCCACGAAACCTACCGCATGGGAATCATCGACCATGACCAGTGCGTCATATTCATCAGCCAAATCACAAACACCATTCAGGTTCGCAATCACGCCGTCCATCGAGAACACACCGTCCGTTGCGATCATGATGTGGCGAGCACCCGCTTCACGCGCTTCTTTCAGGCGAGCTTCAAGTTCTTGCATGTCGTTGTTAGCGTAGCGATAACGCTTCGCTTTGCACAGGCGCACGCCATCAATAATAGATGCGTGGTTCAGCGCATCGGAAATAATGGCATCTTCCGGGCCAAGCAGCGTTTCAAACAGGCCGCCGTTAGCGTCGAAGCAAGAAGAATAAAGAATTGAATCTTCCATCCCGAGGAAACTGGCCAGTTTACCTTCCAGCTCTTTGTGGCTGTCCTGGGTTCCACAAATGAAACGCACAGAAGCCATCCCAAAACCGTGTTTATCCATGCCCTGTTTTGCGGCATTGATAAGCTCCGGGTGATTAGCGAGACCGAGATAGTTATTGGCGCAGAAGTTAATGACATGGCTGCCATCAGCAACGGTGATATCTGCTTGTTGAGCAGAAGTAATGATACGTTCTTCTTTAAACAACCCTTCCGCTCGTGCGGTTTCAAGTTGGGTTGTTAACTGTTGGTAAAAATCTCCGCGCATTGCGATTCTCCAGGCATGGCTAATTTCGGCACATATTACCCAAACCTATACCAGGACACGAGATGACGCTTCAATGAAATTGATTTTTGCAGCATAAATCACGAGGCTGAGAAACTTCCTCTGATTAGGCGGGTCAATGAATGTGATGGTATGATAAGAGCCATTAGCGCGTGAGGTATCGTGCCTTACGGCCCTCTTTTGTTTAAGGTTTCGCTCATGATTATTGTCACCGGCGGTGCTGGCCTTATCGGCAGCAACATCATTAAGTCACTGAATGATCTCGGCCATACAGATATTCTGGTGGTAGACAACCTGAAGGATGGCACCAAGTTCGCCAACCTCGTCGATTTGAATATTGCCGACTATATGGATAAAGAAGACTTCTTAATCCAGATTATGGCCGACGAAGAATTCGGCAATATCGAAGCCATCTTCCACGAAGGTGCGTGCTCTTCCACTACCGAGTGGGACGGCAAATACATGATGGATAACAACTATCAGTACTCCAAAGAAGTTCTGCATTACTGCCTGGAGCACGAAATCCCATTCCTGTATGCCTCTTCAGCGGCAACCTACGGCGGTCGCAACAGCGACTTCATCGAATCGCGTGAATATGAGCAGCCGCTAAACGTTTATGGTTACTCCAAATTCCTGTTCGACGAATACGTGCGTCAAATCCTTCCAGAAGCAAACTCCCAGATTACGGGCTTCCGTTACTTCAACGTATATGGACCGCGCGAAGGCCACAAAGGCAGCATGGCGAGCGTGGCATTCCATCTGAATACGCAGTTGAACAACGGTGAGAATCCAAAACTGTTTGAAGGCAGCGACAGCTTTAAACGCGATTTCATCTACGTCGGTGATGTTGCCGCAGTGAATTTGTGGTTCTGGCAAAACGGCGTTTCCGGTATTTATAACTGCGGTACGGGTCGTGCGGAATCTTTCCAGGCCATTGCCGATGCAGCGCTGGCGTACCACAAAAAAGGCAGCATTGAGTACATTCCATTCCCGGAAAAACTCAAAGGCCGCTATCAAGAATTTACTCAGGCCGATTTGACCAGGCTGCGTGCCGCAGGTTACGACAAGCCATTTAAAACTGTTGCCGAAGGCGTGACAGAATATATGGCCTGGCTGAACCGTGACGCATAAGCAGGTCGCCTGACACATGAAAATACTGGTGATTGGCCCGTCATGGGTGGGCGACATGATGATGTCGCAAAGTCTCTATCGCACGCTCAAGGCGCGCTATCCCCAGGCAATCATTGATGTGATGGCACCGGCCTGGTGCCGTCCATTATTATCACGTATGCCGGAAGTTAACGAAGCGCTGGCAATGCCGCTTGGACATGGTGCGCTTGAAATCAGCGAACGCCGCCGTCTTGGACATGCCTTGCGTGAAAAGCGTTACGACCAGGCCTATGTGCTGCCAAATTCGTTTAAGTCCGCACTCGTTCCTTTCTTTGCCAATATTCCACAACGCACCGGCTGGCGCGGCGAAATGCGCTATGGCGTGCTCAATGATGCTCGCGTTCTGGATAAGCAAGCCTGGCCTTTAATGGTCGAACGCTACATTGCTTTGGCTTACGACAAGGGGCGTATGCAGTCGGCAAAAGATCTTCCACAACCGTTACTTTGGCCACAGCTACAGGTTAGCGATGGGGAAAAAGTACAGGCGTGTAAGGCCTTTAGTCTGGACGCACAGCGCCCGATGATTGGTTTCTGCCCAGGCGCTGAATTCGGCCCAGCAAAACGCTGGCCGCATTATCACTACGCGACACTTGCCGGCAAACTCATCGATGATGGTTATCAGGTTGTTTTGTTCGGCTCTGCAAAAGACAAAGAAGCCGGGAATGACATTGTCGCTGCGTTAACCACTCAACAGCAGGCTTATTGCCGCAATCTGGCGGGAGACACTGAACTTGAACAAGCCGTCATTTTGCTTGCTGCTTGTCAGGCTGTGGTGACTAACGATTCCGGTTTAATGCATGTTGCCGCCGCACTTAACCGCCCATTGGTTGCATTGTATGGCCCAAGCAGCCCGGACTTTACGCCACCATTGTCACATAAGGCGCGCGTGATTCGCCTGATCACTGGCTATCACAAGGTGCGTAAAGGGGATGCTGCGGAAGGTTATCATCAGAGCTTGATTGATATTACGCCTGAGCGCGTGATTGAAGAGCTCACTGCGTTGTTACAGGCTGAAAAGGATGCGTAATGCGGGTATTGATCGTTAAAACATCATCCATGGGTGATGTCCTGCATACGCTGCCGGCCTTGACGGATGCAATGCATGCCATTCCCGGCATCCGCTTTGATTGGGTGGTTGAAGAAGGTTTCGCGCAAATCCCATCCTGGCATCCCGCTGTGAATAAAGTGCTTCCGGTTGCGATTCGCCGCTGGCGTAAAAACTGGTTCTCCGCTCCGGTAAAAGCTGAACGCGAAGCATTTTATAAGACATTACGTGTCGAGCAATATGACGCGGTTATTGATGCTCAGGGACTGATCAAAAGTGCTGCATTAGTGACGCGAAAAGCGCGGGGAATTAAGCATGGCATGGACTGGAGTTCCGCGCGTGAGCCTCTGGCGAGCCTTTTTTATAATAAACGCCATCACATTGCGAAGCAGCAACATGCGGTAGAACGGACTCGAGAGCTATTCGCGAAAAGCCTTAATTATCAGAATCCTGAAAAGCAGGGAGATTACGCCATTGCAGGCCATTTCCCTACCAACAGCGAATCAGGCGCAGAGGAGTATGTCGTTTTCCTTCATGCGACAACTCGCGATGAAAAACACTGGCCGGAATCACACTGGCGAGATCTTATTCAATTAATGCATAAAACAGGCTTACGTATTAAACTCCCGTGGGGTGCAAATCATGAGCACGAACGGGCAATTCGCCTGTCTGAAGGATTTGATAATGTTGAAGTGCTGCCGCGTTTGACACTTGAACAAGTCGCCAGAGAACTTGCAGGCGCCAAAGCTATCGTCTCAGTTGATACGGGCTTAAGCCATTTAACTGCTGCACTCGCTCGGCCAAACATAACATTGTATGGTCCTACCGATCCGGGGTTGATTGGTGGCTACGGTAAAAATCAGCACGAAATTAGAGGCGCAGGAAAAAGCATGGCTAACATTACCGCTGCAGAAACATTTAACATACTCCAGAAAATTAGCCACTTAGCAGTAGACTAACAATTAATGAGCTATCTATTCCTATTCATCCTCTTTCTACCTTTCAAGCTGATCGGCAAACTGTTCTATAAAAAAACGGGCCGTAACCTGGTCATCCAGACAGCGAAAATTGGTGATTTCGTTAACGTAACGCCTTTACTCGCCCATCTGAAGCACAGCGATGTCTTGATCAGCAAAACTGTTCGGCCTTTGGCTCAGCATGATGAAACTATTGATACCCTTTTCCTTATCGAAGAACACAAAAAGAGTTTGTGGCGAAAGTTTCGTTTAGCATTCAAATTGTTGAATCGCTATGAGAATGTGTATCTGCTGCAACCGAACAGCACCAACCTTTTCTTTGCTTCAACCTGCAATGCTGCAAACAAGCAGTTTTTATCGACTTATACTCGCCGTTGGTATCAAGCCTTGTTTTATCTTATGGCTAATGGCGTTGTTGAGCATGGTAAATACACTCTCAGCGTTGATAACTATCTGAAACTTGCCGATCGTAATCTGACGTGGAAAGACCAGCCGAAACACGCAACACTGCCGCTAAGAATACCCGCAGAATATCCAGCAATTTTAGACCAACCCAACGTAATAAAAATTGGCTTAAGTATCTCTGCAGGAAACAAAGCCAAGACAATCCCACCGGCCACCTGGAACCGTCTTTTTGAGTCACTCAGTGATCTGCCTTGTTGTTACTATATTTTTGGTTCTAAAAATGAACAAGTGTGGCTCGATGACTTACTTAAAGTGACAGGTGAGCGAAACAATTTTGTCAATTTGATTGGGCAAATATCGCTGGAAGATTTACCACATGCCATCAGTAAAATGGATTTTTATATTGCTTCAGATTCAGGCAATGTTTATATAGCCGATGCGGTAGGCGTACCCGTCATACTGATCTATGGCCCATGTTGTGTTAAAGAACAGCGTCCATTAGGTAATGTGTTGTTGATAGGTGATGATGCCAATACTAACTCCTTTGTTTTTGAAACCAGATATTACTTTGATAAACCTAAAGAAGAGCTGTTTGCTTTGAGTAATGAGAACCTTCGGGAAATAATTAATTTCATTGTTAACAATTTAACAACTTCCTGAGATTGATAAAAAATCCATTTCGGGTTTTGCTATTGATGAGTAAAATATGACTGAAAGGCCACTTCTGAGCATCATCATCGCCGCACACAATTGTGAAGCAACCATTGGTGCTACATTTCAAAGTCTTCTCAATGCGCTGGGTTCTGCGATTGAAGAGTCTGAAATTATAATTATTAATGACGCCTCTAAAGATTCTACTGCTGATATCATAGCCAAATTTGCCGATCAGCATTCACAAGTCTCTGTTTCGGCCGTGGATTATAAAAACGTCGGTTTAGTTCGCCAGCATGGTATTTCCTTATCTCAAGGGGAGTACATCACTATGCTGGATAGCGATGACATCGTTAAGTCAGGAAGTTTTCCTGCTATTTTTTCTTTCTTACGAAACACTCGTCCTGATATGCTTTTGACTAGATTACATGAAATTCGTGATTTAAATAAAATAGATCACCAATGGTCTGGTCTGAATCCTGAAAAGTTATCTCAAGATGAGACAATTACTCGTTTCCTAATCCATAAAGATCTTCAAGCTTATCTTTGTGGTCAGTTTATTAAGCGTGATATTTATCGCTCTCATATTATCCCATCAATGACATGCTATGAAGATTTTTATATATTCCCAAGCATGTTATTAGATGCGCAGGATATATATTTTCAATATGACAGTCCTTATTATTATATTAAACATTCAGGAAGTTTATCCACAACTCCAGATCAGAGCAAAATTACAAATCTGATTGTATGTACATTAAAAATGGAAACTGTCTTACCCAAGAAATTCCATCATTTAATACTGTGTCATTGGTTGGACATTTACCTCAAACATTCGATCTTTCTAAAAGAAAGCAACCAAAAAGATGTTGTAGAAAAACGTGTCTTAATGACTCATTCATTAGGATTCTTTTTGAATCACAACGTGCGATTGAGCTACAAAAGAAAGGCTTTGAGTACATTATGGAAAAATTAAAAATTCGTCTCTATTTTATGGTGTTTGTTTTTGCTATTCTGTCGTTCTCCTTTGCATTAATAAAAACATCGACCCAAAGAGATTTTTATTACATTGCAATATACTTAGGGATTTTAGGACTTATTGTTGAGCGTAAAAAGCTAAACTTTAAAAAATTTAATGTCGCATATCCAATAATTGTTTTTGGTATTGTTAAATTAATTTGGTTTTTTGTTTTAGAACATCACCCGGACGGGTATAACATTTATAGTGACCAGCTTAACGGCGGTAAAAAATTGGTCTTAGGTGGGTTCTTAGTATTCTATCTAACTCAATGCAGTGATTATCTTGGCAACATTGATTATAAAAAAATCATGCTTTGTATTGTAAGTGCTGGATTTGTTGCCGCATCTAGTTACGCAATTTGGCAATCAATGCATGGCATGGTTCGTGTTGAAATGGGTTTGAACCGGGCGACTAATGCTGCATATATTTATTCAACGTTCAGCATGTTATTAACTTATTTATTTTATACACAAAAAAAACCTGTGCTTTACATTATTGCAGCCTTAACTATCCTTTTGTCATTTGTAGTTACGATATTGACTGGGACTCGAGCAGCAATCATTTTTCACTTGCTCATTATAGGTGTCATGACCTTTTATCACTTTAAGAAGATCCACTTTAAATCAACTTTAGTGGTATTAGTCATATCAGCTGTAGCAATCTTTTCATTATATAAGAACTACATCCATCCAAAAATTGAGCAAACATATAATGAAGTTGCGCTCTATCAGGAGGGGCAAGATAACACCTCATTAGGTGCTCGTTTCTCTATGTGGACGATGGGTATAAAGAATTTTGTGCATGCACCGCTGGGGCAATCAATGCAATCACGCTTTGATTATTCAGAAAAATATACTTCGCAACACCCTCAATATCGATCGACCATGGAATTCCTAAATGTTCATCTTCATGATGAAATGATTGAAACGTTATCATTGCAAGGGGTATTTGGCGGCCTGGCTTTACTATGGCTGTATATGGCTATATGCTGGTCAGCGTTACGAGAGCGTAATACTCCGTTGCTGTTTGTCATGAATGGCTTAATTGTCTATGGCTTAAGTGATGTGCTCCTTTTAAGTTCAGAGGCAATTCTATTTTACGTCGCACTTATTGGCGTGTGTAGTATTAATCCTCAAGTGAAGTTAAAAGAAGCCTAGCAAGCAAAAGCCGGGGTTACCCGGCTTTCTTAAAATCATAATACTCTGCCAACGTCATTCCCTTCGTCCGTTCCGCAAGCCACGAAAATAACGTCTCCAGATCCTGATATAACTGTTCAATATCCTCTTCATCCTTGAATGTCGGACTTCCACCCGGCATAAATTCTGATGAATGAAGCATAAATTCAACGTAATCATTTCCCTGAGATAATGTCTTTTCCGCTACCGCGATCATTTGCGCGGCATTACCCCCTGATGGACGCAGCCAGTTAACAGAAGGGCTACGGTATTTCCCACGAAGTCGGTCATAACTGCGTTTAAAACCATTCATTAATGCACTGTGCTTATACTGGATACTCATCGGCACTTCGAGTAATGCGGAATTTCCCGGCTGGTTAATCTTCTCCAAATCCATGAAATAAGCCTGCGTCGGAAAATGTTGATAATCCGTTCCGCCATTTCCAGTGGGTGCACCTTTCGCGTTTCGCCAGTTAACCCGTGGAGTTACTGAACAATCCACTTTGTATCCTAACTCCACCAGCAGTTTGGCGTAGCGACTATCAAAAGCCCAACGCCCCGCACGGTGGCTGAGCATTTTTGTACCAAAAGTTTCTTCCAGCAACGTGGTCATATAAACCACTTTCTCACGCAGGATTTTATCAGGGTACTCAATAAGATATGGCTGCCAGCGCCAATCGTCGCCTGTTAAATCATAATCAGGCGGACTGTTCCAGGCGTGCAAATGCATGCCGACTTCACCTTGCCCGCGGCAATAACATCTTTAGCAAACGCGATGAAATCCGGATCGATTGCCATCTCATAATTAGTTAGCCATACCGGTTTGAAACCATACTTTTCACATAACGACTGAAAACGAGGCAGGTAACGGGCATTCTCAGTTTTGATCTGCCGGTGGTTTTGCCACAGGTTATCGCCTTCGGTATCAATGGTAATGATGAATGCTGGTTTGGTCATTTCCGTCTCTGGGCTAAAACGATGTTTACATCATGTTACGCAGCCTACCAGATAAGGGCAAACCACTTGCGTTCAATTATCCGACTCCTGAGCACAAATGTAGCAACCATACGCAAGGTCTATTAGAATCACCCATTGGTTAATCACCGAAAGATGATAATGAATAACGCTTTGAATTCTCTCGCAGGCGAGCCACCTGCTCGTATTTTACTAATAAAGCTACGCCATCACGGTGATATGTTGCTAACCACTCCGGTGATCAATGCATTGCATCAGGGGTGGCCGCAGGCAGAAATTGATGTTCTGCTTTATGAAGAAACGCGAGACATGCTAGCGGCCCATCCATTCATTCATCGTATTTATGGTATTGACCGTAAATGGCGCAAACTCGGCACTCGCCAGCATTTGTGCAAGGAATGGCATTTACTCAAAACATTGCGTCAGCAGAAGTATTCTCTGGTGCTTAACCTTGCCGACCAATGGCGTAGTGCCATTGTGACTCGCTTTACTGGCGCACCTGCGCGCATTGGTTTCGATTTCAATAAACGCCGGGGATGGTTCTGGCAACATTGCCATACTCAACTTGCTTCAGTGACCGGTCATCAAGCACTGCACACCGTTGAACAAAATCTCTCAATTCTTGCTCCCCTGGCCATTGCTGACTGCAAAAGTGTCACGATGGGTTACCTGCCTGATGACTGGCAAGCCGTTCAATCCCGGCTACAAAGCAAAGGTGTTGAGGGTTCATTTATTGTGGTGCAGCCAACATCTCGCTGGTTCTTCAAATGTTGGGATGAAAGCAAAATGGCGCAAACCATCACGGCACTTCAAAATGACGGTCATACACTGATACTGACTTCCGGGCCCGATAAAAACGAAAAAGCGATGATTGAGAAGATCCGCTCATTGTGTCCGCCAGAGCGCATCCATTCACTTGCAGGCGAGTTAACCCTGCGACAATTAGCTGCACTTATCGACCATGCACGTCTTTTTATTGGCGTTGACTCCGTCCCCATGCATATGGCCGCGGCGCTGAAAACTCCGTGCATTGCGTTGTTTGGGCCTTCAAAGCTCACATTCTGGAGCCCATGGGAAGTCATCGGTGAAGTCATTTGGGCAGGCCATTATGGCGAACTGCCGGATCCGGACAAAATAGATACCAATACTAAAGAACGCTATCTCGATGCGATCCCCGTGGATGTCGTTGTTGCTGCCGCAAGGAAACAGTTGTTATGAAGCATTGTCGTCTGGCCATAGTCCGCCAAAAATATCGCCCGGACGGAGGTGCTGAACGTTTTGTTTCTCGAGCGTTGGAAGCGCTAAGCGCTCACGATATGGAACTGAACGTTATCACGCGGCAATGGCAAGGCGAGCGGCAGGACAATTGGCATATTCATATTTGCGATCCCATGAAACTGGGCCGTATCAGCCGTGAAAAAGGCTTTGCGAATGCAGCCAGGGAATTGTGGCAGCGTGAGAATTTCGACATTGTGCAAAGCCATGAACGTATTGCAGGCTGCGATATTTATCGGGCAGGTGACGGCGTTCATCGCCGTTGGCTTATGCAACGCGCCAGGATTTTACCCGCATGGCGCCAAAAATGGATGTTTTTGGACAGATACCATCGCTATGTGATGCAAGCTGAACAGGCGATGTATCAGGCTCCTGAGTTAAAAGCCGTCATTTGCAATGCCGAGATGGTAAAACGAGAAATTATCGAAGATTTTTCTATATCTGCTAATAAGATACATGTCATCTATAATGCTATTGACTCCTCCCGCTTCGTTCCGGCAAATGAAGCGCGGCGGGGGGAATTGCGCGATGAGTTAGCCATCCCACAAAGCGCGGTGGCGCTGGTGTTTGTCGGCTCAGGTTTCGAGCGCAAAGGGCTTGCCGGTGCAATAAAAACCATTGCGAATACCGATCGCTATCTTGTCGTTGTCGGGCAAGATAAAGCAGAAAAACAGTACAAGGAACTGGCACAATCTCTGGGGTGCCTGAACCGTGTTCGGTTTATGGGAATGCAGAAAAATACGCTGCCTTTTTACCAGGCCGTTGATGGACTATTACTGCCAACACTATATGATCCATTCCCAAATGTGATTCTTGAAGCAATGGCATGTGGTTTACCGGTTATTACCTCGCCCACTTGTGGCGGGGCTGAATTTATAACGACCGGACAAAATGGATACGTTTGCGATGCGTTAAATATTACCCAATTGTCAGATGCCGTGATGGCAATCCCATCACGCCTTATTGACGAAAACATGGGGATATTTGCACGAGAATGTGTCAGGGATGCGACACCGGAAAAACTTTCACAGCAACTTATTTCGCTGTATCAAAACATACTGGATTAGACGATGCGTATCCTAATGATTATTGATGGTTTACCTGGCGGCGGTGCTGAAAAAACCGTGCTGACCTTATCGAAAGGTTTGGTTGGAATGGGCCATCAGGTTTCAGTGTTCTCCCTGCGTCGCGTCTGTGACTACGAAATCCCTGAAGGTGTGGATTATCAGGTCATTCTGGATACCTACAAGAAGCCCTGGCGTAAACTGACAGAACTTTCTCGCCGCGCCGCGCTGCTCGATAACGCTATTGTCGAGGCACAGAAAAAAGGAAGTTTTGACCTCGTCTTCTCACATCTGCATAAGACTGATCGCATTGTTGCCCTGACGAAATCTATTCCGCGTGAAAAGCTCTGGTACTGTGTTCATGGAATGTTCTCTTATTCCTACCTTAAGCACCGTCAGGGGTTTTCTCGCTGGCTAAAACGCAAGAAAATTCAACACGTTTATCAGAATAGCAATGTCATTGGCGTTTCACAGGCCGTGCTGCATGACATCTCGACCCACTTTGGGATTACGTTGTCCAAAAGTGCCGTGATTCATAACCCCTTTGATATCGACGGAATCCACCTGAAGGCAACTGAGCCATGTGAAATGGCCGGAAAGGATTATCTGATACACGTTGGCCGCTTTCACGAACATAAACGTCATGATCGGCTAATCAAGGCCTATGCACTTAGTGGGATTCAAGCCCCACTCGTTTTGATGGGTAACGGCAGCGAAGAACGAATCGCCCAGTTAAAAGCAATTGCCACCGCTGCAGGCGTTGCTGACCGCGTGATGTTTAATTCATTCGTTCCTAATCCATATCCATGGATTGCCAACGCTCGGATGCTCGTTCTGAGCTCAGATTGCGAGGGGTTTGGTAATGTGCTGGTTGAAGCCCTGATTTGCCAGACTCCTGCCGTGAGTACGCTTTGCCCCGGCGGCCCTGTAGAAATCCTTACCGGGGAACTGGCGCGCGGACTTTCGGGAATGGGTGATCAGGAGCTCGCCGATACCATGTCGGATATTTATAACAATCCGCCCAATATCGATACTACGACGATTGAGTCTTACAGCATTGGTGCCATTTGCCGACAGTATTTGTCTCTGGCAACAGAAGAAAGATAACGAAATTTTCAGGTAATTTTATGTCACAGAATTCACGCCCACTGCTTAGCGTTGTCGTCGCCGTTTATAACGGTGAAGATTTTCTGCCCCAGTTTTTTGCCTGCCTTGAAGCCCAGAATATCGACAGCATGGAAGTCATTATGGTGAACGATGGTTCAACAGATGGCTCGATGGCGATAATAGAGGCCTGGCGTAGCAAATTCTCTGATATGAAAGTGCTTGAACAAGAAAACCAGGGCGTATCAATCGCACGCAATACTGGCCTTGCAGTAGCAACAGGCGAGTATCTTTCCTTCCCGGATATCGACGACGACTTCAAGCCGGGCATGTACCGCCATTTGCTGGATTTAGCCCTGAAAGGCAATCTGGATGTTGTTACCTGTAATGGTAATTACGTTTATGAGAACAACAAGAAACCTTCGCGCCCCATTTTCCCTCATGACAAACTTCAGTCTACGGGCGTATTAAGCGGCCCCACCTGGCTTAAACGTGCTTTGGATTCCCGCAAGTTTCTTCATGTCACCTGGCTGAATCTTTATCGTCATGATTTTATTCGTGACCACGGGTTTAGGTTTGAACCGGGTTTGCGTCATCAGGATATTCCCTGGACAACTGAAGTCTTACTGGCGGCAGAACGCGTCCAATACACCGAAGAGCAATTTTACGATTACTACATTCATTCGGCTTCGGTTTCCCATAAACCGGATACTGATGACACGCTAATCCGCTCAGCTCGTCACTATATGAAAATCCTGGAAATGCTGGATGCCATTAATCAGCGTTATCCGGAAGCGGTGAAAAACATACCGGCCTGTAACTGGCAAATTGCGAAAGAAGGTCTTGGGATTCTCCATACTTTCAACAATATGAAAGATCCGCAAAAGAAAAAGATGATCATTCAGGAGTTTTTTGATCGCGGGATCTGGCAACTTATCTGGAAAAATGCCTGTGGATTCCGCCTGCGCTGGCGTCTGGGTCGCCGCTATCTGAAACTGAAGAAAGCGACACGCGTACCGGGCTAGATAATCATTCTGTGAGGGTTGCCGCGCGCCACCCTCCATTTTTCTAATACCCACATTAACTTATCTGAATACTAAGCAATGCCTTCGTGAAGTTACCAAAACGATAGCTTTAAGCTTCCCGAATGCTTAGAATTTGCCCGCCGATAATAAAATACGGAAAATTCGCTTGGAATCGTTGTATACCGCTTTGTTCTACCTTATTCAGCCAATCGTGTGGCTGCGACTTTTACTCCGTAGCCGTAAAGCTCCCGCGTACCGTAAACGCTGGGCGGAACGCTACGGTTATTGCCGTGGAAAAGTGGAACCCGATGGTATTCTTCTGCATTCAGTCTCCGTTGGCGAGACACTGGCTGCGATTCCGTTAGTCCGAGCATTACGCCACCGTTACCCAACCATTCCCATTACCGTCACCACCATGACGCCAACCGGCTCCGAAAGGGCTCAATCCGCCTTTGGGCAAAACGTGCATCACGTTTATTTGCCTTACGACCTGCCTTGCGCCATGAAGCGCTTTTTCAATACCGTGCGCCCTAAACTGGTTATCGTCATGGAAACCGAGTTATGGCCGAACATGATCAACGAATTACACAAACGCAAAATCCCGTTGGTCATTGCCAATGCCCGTCTTTCTGCCCGCTCGGCAAAAGGGTATAAAAAATTAGGCAACTTCACCCGTCGCCTGATGAGCAAAATCACGCTGATTGCTGCGCAAAATGAAGAAGATGGTAATCGTTTCATCGACCTTGGCTTAAAACGTTCGCAGCTTACGGTAACAGGAAGCCTGAAATTTGATATTTCCGTGACGCCTGAACTTGCCGCGCGCGCGATTACTTTGCGCCGCCAATGGGCGCCACATCGCAAAGTCTGGATAGCCACCAGCACTCATGATGGCGAAGAGAGCATTATTCTTGATGCGCACCGCCAGTTGCTGGCCAAATTCCCGGACTTGCTGTTAATTCTTGTGCCACGCCATCCTGAGCGCTTTAAAGATGCGCGGGATATGGCGCAAAAAGCCGGCTTCAGTTACATCATGCGCAGCAGCGGTGAAAAGCCATCGAACAGCACCCAGGTGGTGATCGGCGACACCATGGGCGAGCTGATGATGCTTTACGGAATTGCCGATCTCGCCTTTGTGGGCGGCAGCCTTGTTGAGCGTGGCGGTCATAATCCGCTGGAGCCTTCCGCTCACGCGATTCCCGTGCTGATGGGTCCGCATACTTTCAACTTCAAAGATATTTGCGCCAAATTGCAGAGTGCTGACGGGCTGATTACCGTTACAGATGCGGATTCATTGGTTAACGAAATCACCACATTGCTGACTGACGAAGATTATCGTCTTTACTATGGTCGCCATGCCGTGGAAGTGCTGCACCAGAATCAAGGCGCATTACAACGCTTGCTACAATTACTGCAACCGTATCTGCCACAACGGAGCCATTAATGCCCAACCGTTTGTCCGTCGTGATGATCGCTAAAAATGCGGCTGATGTTCTGCCAGATTGCCTGGCATCCGTCGCCTGGGCAGATGAAGTAGTGTTACTGGATTCGGGAAGCACTGATTCTACCGTTGAGATAGCCCTTCAGGCAGGCGCAAAAGTTTTTATTAATGAAGATTGGCAAGGTTTTGGCAAACAGCGCCAGCTCGCACAGATCTACGCCAGCCACGATTATATTCTGATGATCGATACCGATGAGCGAGTGACATCAGAATTGGCCAGCGCGCTGAAATCTGTATTAGAAAATCCTCAGCCTGATGCGGTTTACAGCATTGCCCGCCGTAATCTGTTTCTCGGCCGTTTTATGCGCCACAGTGGTTGGTATCCCGACCGTGTAACTCGCCTCTATGCCCGCTCGCGTTACCGCTATAATGACAATCAAGTTCATGAATCTCTCGAAGCACCTGGAGCAAAAGTCGTCCCACTGAAGGGGGATTTGCTCCATTTGACCTGCCGTGATTTCGCCAGCTTCCAACGTAAACAATTAAATTATGCGACCGCATGGGCGCAAGAGCGTCACCAACGCGGAAAGAAAGTTTCTATTGCAGGTATTTTCGGTCATACGTTGGGTGCTTTTTGTAAAACGCTTCTGCTGCGAGCTGGCTTTCTTGACGGTAAACAGGGATGGCTATTGGCCGTCGTCAATGCACAATACACGTTCAACAAGTACGCTGAACTCTGGGCGCTGAATCAAGGCTATACGGAAAAACTTCAATGACCACACGAGCGATATACCCAGGCACTTTCGATCCTATCACCAACGGTCATCTGGACATCGTCACTCGTGCGGCAACGATGTTCGACACCTTAATTCTGGCGATTGCTAACAGCCCACACAAAAAAACCATGTTCACACTCGAAGAAAGAGTGCAGTTGGCACAAGCTGTTACAGCACATTTACCGAATGTTCAGGTTATTGGCTTTAGTGATTTGATGGCGAATTTTGCCAAAACCCAACAGGCGAATGTTCTGGTTCGTGGGTTACGCACAGCGGCGGATTTTGAATATGAAATGCAGCTGGCTCATATGAATCGCCACTTAATGCCAGAACTGGAAAGTGTGTTTCTGATGCCGTCAAAAGAGTGGTCTTTTGTCTCTTCATCGCTGGTCAAAGAAGTCGCACGCCACGCAGGTGACGTCACACACTTCTTACCAGGATGCGTGCATCAGGCGTTACTTAAAAAGCTGAAGTGATTATTTCTGGCAATGGCGGCAATAAAATGTGCTGCGTTGCCCGTGCTTGCTAATGAGAATTGGCGCGCCACATACCCGACACGGCTCGCCTGTTCGCCCATAAACCTGAAGCTCTTGAGCGAAATAGCCAGGTTTGCCATCAGACTGTAAAAAATCTTTCAACGTTGTCCCGCCCTGTTCAATCGAACGTAGCAGAACCGCTTTTATCGTTTTGACCAGTAATTCGCATTCGCTTTTTGAGAGTGACTGCGCTGCACGATCAGGGTGAATTCCCGCTGCAAACAGCGATTCACTGGCATAAATATTACCTACGCCGACCACCAGCTTGTTATCCATCAGCCAGGGTTTGATCGCCATTTTCTTTTTCGCGGATTTTTCACGTAGATAATCGGCTGAAAACTCTTCGCTTAATGGCTCAGGGCCAAGATGCGCGAGTACATTGCTTCCTTCTAACTCTTTCGCCCACAGCCATGCGCCAAAGCGGCGTGGATCGGTATAACGCAGCACTTTGCCGTTGCTCATGACCAAATCAACGTGGTCGTGTTTTTCAGCGGGATAATCTTCAGGGAGGATGCGCAAACTTCCAGACATTCCGAGATGGATAATAATCCAACCGTCCGGAAGCTCGAGCAGCAGATATTTAGCCCGGCGCTGCACGCTGAGAACGGGTTTATCGCTTAGAGCATGGATTTCGTCAGAGACAGGCCAACGCAGCCGCCCATTGCGCACAATGGCGTGAAGAATGGTTTCGCCAACCAGATGCGGTTCAATACCGCGGCGGCTGGTTTCTACTTCAGGTAATTCAGGCATCGTTCCTCCAGTCTCAAAACCCTAAAACAAAAAAACCCCGCCGAAGCGAGGTTTTCATCAAAGATTCTAAAATTATTTAATTTTAGCTTCTTTGTACAGTACGTGTTGACGGACAACTGGATCGAACTTTTTCAGTTCCAGTTTTTCCGGCTTAGTACGCTTGTTCTTCGTGGTGGTATAGAAGTGACCAGTACCAGCAGAAGAAACCAGCTTGATCTTCTCGCGAACACCTTTAGCCATGACTTAGTTCCTCTTAGTACTTCTCGCCACGGGTACGCATATCGGCCAAGACCGTTTCGATACCCTTCTTATCAATTACACGCATACCTTTAGCAGATACACGCAGTGTGACAAAACGCTTCTCGCTCTCAACCCAAAAACGGTGAGAGTGCAGGTTCGGCAGGAAACGGCGTTTGGTCGCGTTCATTGCGTGGGAACGGTTATTACCGGTCACCGGACGCTTGCCAGTAACTTGGCAGACTCGGGACATGTCTATTCTCCAAAAATCAAATTAGCTCGAGCTTCGTATAGGGTTATGGCGCCTCGTCAGGCCGCAAGCCTGGTCCCTGGCGGTTCAATGTGAACCACAGTGCCAGGCGCATAATGCCAAAACCCGAGATTCTCAAAGGTGGCGTAGTATACGCTGCATAACGCATGTGCTCAAGTCCCGAACAGACAAAGATCCCCAAGGATCGCCTAATTCGACTTAAATCCACCCACGTTCGGCAAAAGAAACGTACTCTCCACGGCCAATAACAAGGTGATCGAGCACTCGGATTTCCATAAACAGGCAAGCTTTTACGATACGTTCGGTAATAACACGATCAGCTTTGCTCGGTTCTGCTCGACCAGACGGGTGATTATGCGCGAGTATTAGCGCCGCTGCATTTGATTTCATCGCTTCGCGCACAATTTCTCTTGGATGGACCTCAACATGGTTCAGAGTTCCAGAAAACATTGGGCTATATTTAATCACTCGATGCTGATTATCGAGAAAAATGACCATAAAGATCTCACGCTCAGCGGTCGTCAGCTGGCTCTGAATAAATTCCCTGACCGAATCTGGCCCCTTTAAGGTTAATTCCTCAACACCACGCGAGTAATAATAACGCCTCGCCAGCTCAGCAATGGCGTTAAGTTGCGAATACTTGGCAGCACCAATGCCCTTCACATCATTGAATTGCGAATAATCCGCCGACAACAACCTGCTTAATGAGCCGAACTGATTAAGCAAATGCTGTGCGAACGCCAGCACATTCATTCCCCTACAGCCTGTGCGTAGAAAAAGGGCCAGTAATTCCACATCAGACAACGAACTGGCACCATATTTCAGCAGCTTTTCGCGCGGCATACTCTTGTTGCCGAGCGTCATTATCTTATCCATCAGAACCTCCTTGCCCTTCATTGCCGCTATTGTGCATAACTCAACAAGCACAAGCGACGGGCAGATTTCCGACGCTGGGGATGCCTCGCAAATTGCAAAAAAGTCGTTACCTAATGAGTGTGGTAAAATAGCCAGATGACTGTGACTTCTGGTGGAAAAATCATGATAGGGCTTTCTGGCAAAAAAATTGTTCTGGGTGTGAGTGGCGGAATCGCTGCCTATAAAACACCAGAACTGGTACGCCGTCTGCGTGAACGCGGCGCGGAGGTTCGGGTGGTGATGACGGAGGCGGCCAAAGCCTTTATTACACCCCTGAGTTTACAAGCCGTGTCGGGTTATCCGGTGTCAGATAGTTTGTTAGATCCCGCAGCAGAAGCGGCGATGGGACATATCGAACTCGGTAAATGGGCGGATTTAGTTATCCTTGCGCCTGCAACGGCCGATTTAATTGCCCGCATCACAGCCGGTATGGCCAATGATCTTGTCAGCACCATTTGCCTCGCAACGCCTTCCCCCGTTGCAGTCGTGCCAGCGATGAATCAGCAGATGTACCGGGCAACCGCTACTCAGCATAATCTGGACGTTCTTGCGTCACGCGGTTTACTGATGTGGGGACCAGACAGCGGCAGCCAGGCCTGTGGCGATGTCGGCCCTGGCCGAATGCTTGACCCATTAACGATTGTTGAAATGGCCGCTCAACATTTTTCTGTCATCAAAGATCTGCAACATCTTAATGTCATGATTACCGCAGGGCCCACTCGTGAACGCCTCGACCCGGTGCGCTACATCACCAATGATAGCTCGGGGAAAATGGGCTATGCGATTGCAGCCGCAGCGGCAGCGCGTGGCGCAAATGTGACATTAATCTCTGGCCCGGTTTCTTTGCCAACTCCAGCCTGGGTGAAACGTGTTGATGTCACTACCGCCCTGGAAATGGAAGCCGCAGTGCAACAACATGTCCAGGAGCAGCAAATTTTTGTTGGCTGCGCCGCTGTTGCCGACTACCGTGCAGCAAGCGTTGCTGAAGAAAAAATCAAAAAGCAAGGCGATGAAATTACAATAAAAATGGTAAAAAACCCGGATATTGTTGCCGGTGTCGCAGCACTTTTAGCTCATCGCCCTTATGTTGTTGGGTTTGCCGCCGAAACAAATAATGTGGAAGAATACGCCCAGCAAAAACGCCTGAGTAAAAACCTCGACCTGATTTGTGCAAATGATGTCTCACAAGCAGGGCAAGGATTTAACAGCGAAAACAACGCATTGCACCTTTTCTGGCAGGATGGAGATAAAGTCTTACCTCTCGAGCGTAAGGAACTCCTTGGCCATCTTTTACTGAACGAGATAGTTACCCGTTATGATGAAAAAAATCGACGTTAAGATTCTGGACCCACGCGTTGGCCAACAGTTCCCACTGCCGACTTATGCTACTTCCGGCTCTGCGGGTCTTGACCTTCGTGCCTGTCTGGATGATGTGGTAGAGCTTGCTCCTGGTGTCACCAAGCTGATTCCTACGGGGCTGGCTATCCATATCGCCGATCCAACTCTTGCCGCTGTCATTCTGCCTCGTTCAGGTCTTGGTCATAAACACGGTGTTGTTTTAGGCAACCTTGTTGGGCTGATTGATTCGGATTATCAGGGTCAGTTAATGGTTTCCGTCTGGAACCGTGGACAAGATCACTTCACTATCGAACCCGGCGAGCGTATTGCCCAAATGGTGTTTGTTCCTGTCGTGCAGGCTGAATTTAATCTGGTAGAAGATTTTGATTCCAGCGACCGCGGCGAAGGTGGTTTCGGCCATTCAGGCCGCCAGTAACTTCGTTTTTACACGTAACCCCACAGCGTAAAAAATGTGAAAAAACCGCAAACTTAAAGTTTGCGAGCGCTGTGTGGCTACTTGCCTGACAAGTGCGTTATTTCAGGGGTATTTTAGAACATGGCAGAAAAACAAACTGCGAAACGGAATCGTCGCGAAGAAATACTTCAGTCTCTGGCCCAAATGCTCGAATCCAGTGATGGTAGCCAACGCATCACCACCGCCAAACTGGCAGCGACTGTTGGCGTTTCCGAAGCAGCGCTGTATCGACATTTTCCCAGCAAAACGAAAATGTTCGACAGCCTTATCGAGTTCATTGAAGACAGTCTGATTACTCGTATCAATCTCATTCTGAAAGATGAGAAAGACACTCACGCCCGTCTACGTTTAATCGTTCTGCTGATCCTGGGATTTGGTGAGCGTAACCCCGGCCTGACCCGCATTCTCACCGGCCACGCATTGATGTTTGAACAAGACCGCCTGCAAGGCCGCATTAATCAGCTCTTTGAGCGTATCGAAGTGCAGTTGCGTCAGGTTATGCGCGAAAAGAAGATGCGTGAAGGCGAAGGTTTCATTACCGATGAATCTCTGCTGGCAAGCCAGCTTTTGGCATTCTGCGAAGGGACGCTATCACGTTTTGTGCGGAGCGAATTCCGTTATCTACCTACCGATGATTTTGATATCCGTTGGCCGCTTGTCGCCTCACAACTTCAGTAATTGAAAAGGGCCTTTGAAAGGCCCTTTTTCTTATACGCCGTACTGAGTACGGTATTCCTGCACGGCAACTAAATGCCCGGTCATTTCAGGTTTTTCTTCCAGATATTCAATCAGGTCTTTCAAAGTAATGATTGAAATCACTTTGCACTGATAGTCACGTTCCACTTCCTGAATGGCAGAAATTTCGCCGCGACCACGTTCCTGGCGATCCAGTGAAATCAGCACGCCGGCGAGTGATGCGTTGTTCGCAGCAATGATTTCCATTGATTCACGGATTGCTGTACCTGCGGTGATAACATCATCCACCAGCATCACACGCCCTTGCAGCGCGCTGCCGACCAGGTTGCCACCTTCACCGTGATCCTTTGCTTCTTTGCGGTTGAAGCAATACGGTAAATCAAGCTCATGATGCTCAGCCAATGC
Organism: Buttiauxella izardii; assembly: GCF_003601925.1. Classification (GTDB taxonomy): domain Bacteria; phylum Pseudomonadota; class Gammaproteobacteria; order Enterobacterales; family Enterobacteriaceae; genus Buttiauxella; species Buttiauxella izardii. The sequence goes on along the minus strand of NZ_QZWH01000015.1, from coordinate 37,333 downwards.
CACCGCCGTGGTTGTCGCAATTGGGATGCCTTTGTAAGCCGGCCCAAACAGCAAATCAAACTCAATACCTGAATCCACTAACGCGGCGGCATAAAAACGGCCTAGCAGAGCCAGGTCGCGCCCGGTATTAAAGAGTCCAGCGTTAAAGAAGTAAGGACTGGTGCGCCCGGACTTCAGTGTAAATTCGCCGAACTTCAGTACCTGCTTGTTAAGCGCAAACTCAATAAACTGGCGCTGATACGGTTTCATGGATTTGCTCCTATAAATTTCATTTAGACATTTACCCAAAATAATTCGAGTTGCATCGCGGCGGCAAGAGAGCAAGTCCCGATGAGCTTACATAAGTAAGTGATTCGGGCGAGCAAACGCAGCCAACAAAGATGCAGCTTGAAGTATGAAGGGTATAAAAAAGGCGACTCACCGAGTCGCCTAAAATTAATTCTCTAACGCCGCCTTCTGCGCCGTTACGATCGATTCAATTCCCCCTCGCGCCAGCGCCAGTAGCGCCAACAACTCTTCGTGGGAGAACGGCTCGCCCTCAGCGGTGCCCTGAACCTCAATCATGCGGCCATCTTCCATCATCACGACGTTCATGTCGGTTTCTGCCGCGGAATCTTCAACATATTCCAGATCGCACAGCGCTTCGCCTTTAACGATACCGACTGATACCGCCGCAACCATGCCTTTCATCGGATTGGTTTTCATTTTGCCGCTAGCCACCAGCTTGTTCAGTGCATCAGCCAGAGCAACACAAGCGCCGGTAATAGACGCAGTACGTGTGCCACCATCTGCCTGCAAAACATCGCAGTCCAGCGTGATGGTGTACTCGCCGAGCACTTTCAAATCCACTGCAGCACGCAGAGATCGAGCAATCAGGCGTTGAATCTCAAGAGTACGACCGCCCTGCTTACCTTTTGCCGCTTCGCGAGCGTTACGGCTATGGGTCGCACGCGGCAGCATGCCATATTCAGCGGTGATCCAACCTTGCCCCTGGCCTTTCAGAAAACGCGGCACGCCTTCTTCAACGGTGGCGGTGCAAAGCACTTTGGTATCGCCGAACTCGACCAGCACGGAGCCTTCTGCGTGTTTGGTGTAATTACGGGTCAGGGTGACTGGGCGCACTTGTTCGGCGCTACGACCTGATGGACGCATGGGGTTATCTCCGGCTAAAACGAATGTGGCTGCGCATTATACGGACTTCGCTCGCTTATTCCTATCCTGCAAGTCCAGGCATGGCTATAATCCCCACATCTATAACAGAATACGGTTACGAAATATGATCCGCAGTATGACCGCCTATGCCCGACGTGAAGTTAAAGGCGAATGGGGCAGCGCCTCCTGGGAGTTACGTTCGGTAAACCAACGTTATCTCGAAACTTACATCCGCATGCCGGAACAATTCCGTAGCCTCGAACCAGTGGCACGCGAACGTATTCGTACCCGCTTAACCCGTGGGAAAATCGAATGTAACCTGCGTTTCGAGCCAGATGCTCGCTCTCAAAGCTCTTTGCTGCTCAATGAAAAACTGGCTAAACAGCTGGTTGAAGCAGCGAATTGGGTAAAAATGCAAAGCGACGAAGGCGAAATCAACCCGGTTGATATTCTGCGCTGGCCTGGCGTGATGTCTGCTCAAGAGCAGGATCTCGATGCTATCACTGCTGAAATTCTTGCAGCCCTCGACGGCGCGCTGGACGACTTCATTATTGCGCGTGAAACAGAAGGCCAGGCACTTAAACAACTTATCGAGCAGCGCCTCGAAGGTGTGAGCGGTGAAGTCATTAAAGTTCGTTCACAAATGCCAGAAGTTCTGAAATGGCAGCGCGAGCGTTTGGTAGCCAAACTCGAAGATGCTCAGGTTCAGCTTGAAAATAACCGCCTTGAGCAAGAGCTGGTGCTAATGGCTCAGCGTGTCGACGTCGCTGAAGAGCTTGACCGCCTGGAAGCTCACGTTAAAGAGACTTACAACATTCTGAAGAAAAAAGAAGCCGTTGGCCGCCGCCTCGACTTCATGATGCAGGAGTTCAACCGCGAGTCGAACACACTGGCGTCAAAATCTATCAATTCAGATGTCACCAATTCAGCCATTGAGCTGAAAGTCCTGATTGAGCAAATGCGCGAGCAGATTCAGAACATCGAGTAATGTTCCGCTTTGAGCATCAAAGCCCGTGTCTGCGGGCTTTTTACTTCCAGCGATAATTCACAATCACTTTAACCATAGTTTTATTAATCCATTTCAAAACAAAAAAACCAACACATCCCCATGCAATAATGGGAAAGCACTCATTTATTCATTAGTAAAACTAACCCAAATCACATCGCTTTAGAAAATCTCAATCGTGACATCGTTCACAAAACGTTACCCTCTCAAGCTACTTACTGGGGGTATCAATGCTGTTACATGTACTTTATTTAATTGGCATTACAGCCGAAGCCATGACCGGCGCGTTAGCGGCTGGGCGCCGCCGTATGGATACTTTCGGTGTGATTATCATTGCAACCGCCACGGCTCTGGGTGGTGGTTCCGTACGTGATATCCTACTGGGACACTACCCATTGGGTTGGGTGAAACACCCTGAATATGTCGTCATTGTCGCCATCGCGGCAGTGCTCACAACCGTCTTTGCCCCCGTAATGCCTCATTTGCGCCGTCTTTTCCTGGTGCTGGATGCCCTCGGCCTGGTGGTGTTTTCTATCATCGGTGCACAAATCGCTTTAGATATGGGCGAAGGGCCAATCATCGCGATTATCGCCGCTGTGGTAACGGGTGTGTTTGGTGGTGTGCTGCGCGACATGTTCTGTAAACGCATTCCCCTGGTCTTTCAGAAGGAATTGTACGCAGGTATCGCTTTCGCCTCCGCGGTGCTTTACATCGTGTTGCAGCACTACGTTTCCAACCAGGACGTGGTTATCATTTCCACTCTGATCTTCGGATTCACTACCCGCTTGCTGGCATTACGTTTGCGTCTTGGATTACCCGTGTTTCACTACAAACACGCAGATCACTGATTGCTAAACCCCTGAATGCCCTGCTGCGCCAGAAAAGCCGCAAGTGCTGCAATTTGGGGATGATTCACAAATTCCACCAGTTTTTTAGCTCTTCCCGGGCCAATACCCGGCAGCTTTTGCCAGCTAAGTTCATCCCGTGCGACTAAATGCAGCCATTGCGAATCCGGTAATGTGGTTAGCACTGCTCTGGGCAGGGGAAAACCAAATGCCATCAACCATTGTTTGAAAGGTTGTTGCCGGGTTTTACTGAATTGCTGCCAAAGGTGCGCAGATCTGACTGGAGACATGCCGCTAATCTGAGATAACTGTTCCTGTGTCACCGCCATCCAGGAAAAGATATGTTCCAGGCCGAGTTTTTGTTGAAGGTACTGCCATGAACTAACGCTCACGCCATTAATATTCAAAATAGCTGGAGAGCTTATCCAGGCCAGTCGAGCAATAAACTGCTCGCGACATATACTTTCAAAGTACAGGCAACTTAATGGCGTAATCATCTCTTTTGATGGCGGTGCAGGTTTCTTACGTTCACTGACTCTCCACACAACTTCATCGACACGCGGAATCCCCTGCCCAGCAAGACTCACCATCACATGGTCACCAGGCGCAATATCCATCTCCTGCCATCGTTTAACTGAACCTATATTGACGCGTTTAACCTGTTTATCATCAATCTGTAAGGGATTCAGGTTGAGGACAACGGCAATTTTCCCCGTACGCCCCATCGAGAATTGAATATCTTTAACTTCAGCAAGTTGCTGTACTGGTGGGAATTTCCAGGCTATCACCCATGTTGCTTTACCTGGAAGCCAGTACTTTCCCGCAGGTTCTTGCGATTGGCGAATGACAATTCCATCGGTCACAAAAGGCAATGGTTGCGTAAACCAGGACTCCCGTTGTTGTGCGATATCGCTGAGAGATTTAACGGGTTTTGACCATGCTTTAGTCAGTGGAAAACCAGCCTGTTCAAGCGAGTCCAACTTTAGTTGCATATCAGAAGGGCCATCCGGCCACGCCCAAACAAATATTTCTAGTTCCTTGAGTACCTCAGGCTCACTTTTATGCATCATGGCACCTGCAGCTTTTCCCCTGGCATTAATACTTCCCATCTTTTTCTGTACATGACTTTCCCTTTTCCAGAAAACCTCGCCCTGCAAAATACTGTTAGCCAGCGGCCCGGAAAGTGTCTTAGGAATGGCATCCATCATTTTGGCTTTTGCAGTCCAGTCTTGCCCTTTCTCACCATCGCCACGACTCAGAAGCTTTACCAAACGGCCCTGCTGATAAACCAACGTTACGGCAACGCCATCCACCTTTGGCTGCACCCAAAGGTCAGATTTGCCTTTTATCCACTGTGCAACAGCAGCACTATCTGGAACTTTTTTAACACCGGTATGAGCAATTGGATGCAGCGCTTTGCCCTCGGTGAAAAGCTGAGGTTCGTGCGGAGTTTCGGCAGGGTTAAAACATTCCTGCCATTCATTAAACTGGCTACGTAGCCCGTCGTATGTCGCGTCACTGACAGCGCTGATACCTTTTTGGTAATAGGCTCGATCCCATTCTGTAAGCTTTTCATTCAATTTCGTCATCTCCTGCTGGGCCTGAACCGGTGACCAGGCAGGGCAAGTTGCCGATGCCATTGCACTGAGCAAAACCAGCAAGCCGAGAAGTTTTGTTATCCACCACATAAGTCCTCCATTTCAAACGCAGAGAGGTATAACGCCAGGAAGTGAACATGACGAATGGCGATTAATCAGAATGCGAGAGGTTTTCAGAGGAAGTTAATTTGTTGCAGCAACACGATGTGTTCTTTGGAAAGCATTACGCAAAATGGCAGAAATATTGCCGATGGGCATGACAAATTCACCGTGACTCGATGACGGCGTGTATAATAGGCCCGTATACGCTCTTCTTTTTATGCTTACCGAATAAGTTAGAACTCATGGCTCAAGGCACGCTTTATATCGTTTCTGCACCAAGTGGTGCAGGGAAATCCAGCCTCATCCAGGCTTTGTTAAAGACACAACCGCTGTACGACACGCAGGTTTCTATTTCCCATACCACTCGTGGTATTCGTCCGGGAGAGAAGCATGCCGAGCACTATTTCTTCGTGGAAAAGGAAGAGTTTAAGCAGATGATTGCTGAAGACGCATTCCTTGAACACGCTGAAGTATTCGGTAATTACTACGGCACCTCACGCCATGCCATTGAGCAAGTTTTGGCAACGGGTGTTGACGTTTTCCTGGATATTGACTGGCAAGGTGCGCAGCAAATCCGTGAGAAAATGCCGCACGCCCGCAGTATTTTTATTCTGCCTCCATCAAAAGATGAGCTGGACAGACGTCTGCGCGGGCGCGGGCAAGACAGTGAAGAAGTTATCACGAAGCGTATGGAGCAGGCTGTTGCAGAAATGAGCCACTATGCTGAATATGACTATTTAATCGTCAACGACGATTTTGACACTGCACTGTCAGATTTAAAAATTATCATTCGTGCCGAGCGTCTACGAATGGGTCGCCAAAAAGCGCGACATGACGCTTTAATCAGCAAACTATTGGCAGACTGAGCCCAGTTTCAGTATCATGCCCAGTCATTTCTTCATCTGTGGAGCATTTTAATTATGGCACGCGTAACTGTTCAGGACGCTGTTGAGAAAATTGGTAACCGTTTTGACCTGGTTCTGGTCGCCGCACGTCGCGCTCGTCAGATGCAAACTGGTGGTAAAGATCCACTGGTGCCTGAAGAAAACGACAAAACGACTGTAATCGCACTGCGCGAAATCGAAGAAGGTTTGATCACCAACCAGATTCTCGATGTTCGTGATCGCCAGGAACAGCAAGAGCAGGAAGCCGCAGAACTGCAGGCCGTTACCGCTATTGCTGAAGGTCGTCGTTAATTAGCCTGCGGGTAGCCCTTGTATCTGTTTGAAAGCCTGAATCAACTGATTCAACAATACTTGCCCGAGGAGCAGATAAAGCGACTTCGGCAAGCATACCTTGTTGCGCGTGATGCTCACGAGGGACAAGCACGTTCAAGTGGTGAACCCTATATCACCCATCCAGTCGCTGTTGCTTGCATTCTGGCCGAGATGAAACTCGACTACGAAACGCTGATGGCCGCGCTGTTGCATGATGTGATTGAAGACACCCCTGCCACCTACCAGGATATGGAACAGCTGTTTGGCAAAAGCGTTGCCGAACTGGTGGAAGGGGTATCTAAGCTCGACAAACTGAAATTCCGCGATAAGAAAGAAGCTCAGGCTGAAAACTTCCGCAAAATGATCATGGCGATGGTGCAAGACATCCGCGTCATTCTGATCAAACTCGCCGACCGTACGCATAACATGCGCACACTCGGGGCTTTGCGCCCTGATAAGCGCCGTCGCATTGCTCGCGAAACCCTCGAAATTTATAGCCCTCTGGCACACCGTCTTGGTATTCATCACCTGAAAACTGAGCTTGAAGAGCTGGGCTTTGAAGCGCTTTACCCGAACCGCTATCGCGTCATTAAAGAAGTCGTGAAAGCAGCACGTGGTAACCGTAAAGAGATGATTCAAAAAATCCTCTCGGAAATCGACGGGCGTTTGCAGGAGGCGGGCATTCCTTGCCGCGTCAGTGGTCGCGAAAAACACCTTTACTCCATCTACTGCAAAATGACGCTCAAAGAGCAGCGTTTCCACTCGATTATGGATATCTACGCCTTCCGCGTTATTGTCCACGATATGGATACCTGTTATCGCGTGCTTGGGCAGATGCATAGCCTCTACAAGCCGCGTCCTGGGCGTGTTAAAGACTATATTGCCATTCCAAAAGCGAACGGATATCAATCCCTGCATACTTCAATGATTGGCCCACACGGTGTGCCAGTTGAAGTGCAAATCCGTACCGAAGACATGGATCAAATGGCAGAGATGGGGGTCGCCGCGCACTGGGCTTATAAAGAGCAAGGTGAAAGTGGCACTACCGCACAAATCCGCGCCCAGCGCTGGATGCAAAGTTTGCTGGAATTACAGCAAAGCGCCGGTAGCTCATTTGAATTTATCGAGAGCGTAAAATCCGATCTGTTCCCGGATGAGATTTACGTTTTCACCCCGGAAGGGCGCATTGTCGAACTGCCTGCGGGCGCTACACCAGTCGATTTCGCATACGCAGTTCACACCGACATCGGCCACGCCTGCGTTGGCGCACGTGTCGACCGCCAGCCCTATCCGCTGTCTCAGTCGCTTAGCAGCGGCCAGACAATCGAAATTATTACCGCACCAGGCGCTCGCCCGAACGCAGCCTGGCTGAACTTTGTTGTGAGCTCGAAAGCGCGCGCCAAAATCCGCCAGATGCTGAAAAACCTCAAGCGAGACGACTCCGTCAGCCTGGGTCGCCGTCTGCTTAACCATGCGTTAGGTGGCAGTCGCAAGCTCGCCGAAGTTCCGCCAGAAAATATTCAACGTGAGCTTGAGCGTATGAAGCTCGCCACGCTTGACGATTTGCTGGCTGAAATTGGTTTAGGTAACGCCATGAGTGTGGTGGTGGCAAAGAATCTGCAAGGTGAATCATCGGTCATTGCGCAAGGAAATACACCGGCACACAGCCATTTGCCTATCAAAGGCGCTGATGGCGTGTTGATTACCTTCGCTAAGTGTTGCCGTCCAATTCCTGGTGACCCAATTGTGGCTCACGTCAGCCCTGGCAAAGGGTTGGTTATCCACCACGAATCCTGCCGTAATATCCGTGGCTACCAAAAAGAAGCCGAGAAGTTTATGGCGGTCGAGTGGGATAAAGAGACTGAGCAGGAATTCCTTACGGAAATCAAAGTGGATATGTTCAACCATCAGGGTGCGTTGGCTAACCTGACGGCGGCAATCAACACTGCCGGTTCCAATATCCACAGCCTGAATACTGAAGAAAAAGATGGCCGCGTCTATAGCGCGTTCATTCGTTTATCCGCTCGCGATCGTGTTCATCTGGCTAATGTTATGCGCAAGATTCGCGTAATGCCGGATGTCATTAAAGTTACCCGCAACCGAAACTAGTGTTATGAACCCTCAACGTTATGCGCGTATTTGCGAGATGCTTGCCAGGCGTCAGCCTGACCTGACCGTCTGCATGGAACAAGTCCATAAACCTCATAACGTCTCGGCGATTATTCGTACCGCTGATGCCGTGGGCGTCCACGAAGTTCACGCAGTCTGGCCGGGTAACCGCATGCGCACCATGGCCTCTTCTGCTGCGGGAAGTAACTCCTGGGTTGAGGTAAAAACGCATCGCCAGATTAGTGATGCCGTAAGTCACCTTAAAAGCAGCGGGATGCAAATCCTCGCCACCAACCTTTCCGATAAAGCCGTCGATTTCCGCGAAATTGATTACACCCGCCCGACCTGCATTTTGATGGGTCAGGAAAAAACCGGTATTACTCAGGAAGCGTTAGCGCTGGCAGACCAGGACATCATTATTCCAATGGTTGGTATGGTGCAATCGCTCAATGTTTCCGTCGCTTCCGCGCTTATTCTTTATGAAGCGCAGCGCCAGCGCCAAAACGCCGGGATGTATCAACGCGAAAACAGTACTCTGCCGGAATCCGAACAACAGCGTCTGCTGTTTGAAGGCGGCTATCCGGTACTGGCTCGCGTTTCTCGTCGTAAAGGTTTGCCCTACCCGCATGTGAATCAGCAAGGTGAGATAGAAGCTGATGCCGCATGGTGGGCCACAATGCAATCTGCGGAGTAGCTGAATGAAAGGCCGTTTGCTGGATGCCATACCGTTAAGCACGCTTGCCGGAGTGGGCGCCAGCCAGAGCGGCAAACTGGCCAAAATTGGCCTGTACACCATTCAGGATCTCCTGCTTCATCTGCCTTTGCGCTACGAAGACCGCACCCAACTCTACCCAATTAACGACCTGCTGCCGGGCATTTACGCCACGGTGGAAGGTGAAGTGCTGAACTGTAATATCAGTTTTGGCCGTCGCCGTATGATGACCTGTCAGATTTCAGATGGCACTGGCATCCTGACCATGCGGTTTTTCAACTTCAACGCAGCAATGAAAAACAGCCTTGCTGCGGGCAAGCGTGTGCTTGCTTATGGCGAAGCAAAGCGTGGCACGCACGGTCCGGAGATGATTCACCCGGAGTACCGTGTTCAGGGTGATTTGAACACACCTGAATTGCAGGAAACGCTCACGCCGGTGTATCCAACGACCGAAGGCATTCGCCAGGCAACTCTGCGCAAACTCACCGACCAGGCTCTGGAATTGCTGGATACCTGCGCCATTGCCGAGTTGCTTCCTGCTGATTTGAGCAAAGGAATGATGAGCCTGCCGGAAGCGTTGCGCACCTTGCATCGCCCGCCACCATCAATGCAATTAGCCGATCTCGAAACGGGTAAACATCCCGCGCAACAGCGCTTAATTCTTGAAGAATTACTGGCGCACAACCTGAGCATGCTCGCGCTTCGTGCGGGCGCACAGCGTTATCACGCACTGCCGTTGCATAATAATGATGAGTTAAAAAACCGCCTGTTAGCCGCCCTGCCGTTTAAACCAACCGGTGCGCAGGAACGCGTGGTCGCGGAAATCGAGCACGATCTGGCGCTGGATGTGCCGATGATGCGCCTGGTACAAGGTGATGTGGGTTCAGGTAAAACACTGGTTGCCGCTCTCGCCGCTTTACGCGCGATTGCGCATGGCAAGCAAGTGGGCCTGATGGCGCCAACTGAATTGCTCGCCGAACAGCATGCCAATAACTTCCGCCAGTGGTTTGCGCCGCTGGGCATTGAAGTTGGCTGGCTTGCAGGTAAGCAAAAAGGCAAAGCGCGCATTGCCCAACAGGACGCGATTGCCAGCGGCCAGGTATCGATGGTGGTAGGAACGCACGCGATCTTCCAGGAACAGGTGCAATTCTCGCAACTTGCGTTGGTTATCATTGATGAACAACACCGCTTTGGTGTTCATCAGCGTCTGGCGCTATGGGAAAAAGGCCAGATTCAAGGCTTCCATCCACATCAGTTGATCATGACTGCAACCCCGATTCCGCGCACGCTGGCGATGACGGCCTATGCCGATTTGGATACTTCGACCATTGACGAACTCCCACCAGGCCGCACGCCAGTTACCACCGTCGCGATCCCTGATACCCGCCGTAACGATATTATTGAGCGGGTACGTGAAGCTTGTAGCAATGAAGGTCGCCAGGCGTATTGGGTTTGTACGCTGATTGAAGAGTCAGAATTGCTCGAAGCGCAAGCCGCCGAAGTGACGTGGGATGAACTTAAAACCGCCCTGCCGAACCTGAACGTCGGCCTGGTTCATGGGCGCATGAAGCCACAGGAAAAGCAGGCTGTGATGCAGGCTTTCAAAGAAGGCTCGATTCATTTGTTAATTGCCACAACCGTTATTGAAGTGGGTGTCGATGTGCCGAATGCCAGCCTGATGATTATCGAAAACCCTGAACGACTCGGCCTGGCGCAACTCCACCAGCTCCGTGGCCGTGTGGGCCGTGGCGCTGTCGCCTCGCACTGCGTGTTGCTTTACAAGTCCCCGCTGTCGAAAACGGCGCAGCTACGCTTGCAGGTGTTGCGCGATAGCAATGATGGCTTCGTGATTGCACAAAAGGATTTGGAAATTCGTGGACCGGGGGAATTGCTCGGCACGCGCCAGACGGGGAATGCCGAGTTTAAAGTCGCTGATTTACTGCGTGATCAGGCGATGATTCCTGAAGTACAGCGCCTTGCGCGCCATATCCATGAACGTTATCCGGAACAGGCAACCGCGCTCATTGAACGCTGGATGCCTGAAACGGAACGCTATTCAAATGCCTGATTAGCCAAACAGCGGCAACATCAGGTACAGCTTGATCACCAGCGCGTTGACGATATCAATAAAGAACGCGCCAACCATCGGAACCACCAGGAATGCCATATGCGACGGGCCAAAGCGCTCGGTAATGGCCTGCATATTAGCGATTGCCGTGGGTGTAGCACCTAAGCCAAAACCACAGTGCCCTGCCGCGAGAACCGCCGCATCGTAGTTTTTACCCATCAAACGATACGTCACGAAAATGGCATACAGCGCCATAAAGATGGTTTGCACCGTCAGGATCGCCAGCATCGGCAACGCCAGTGAAGCCAGTTCCCACAATTTCAAACTCATCAGCGCCATGGCGAGGAACAGTGACAAACAGACGTTCCCCAACACGGAAACCGCACGTTCGAAAACCCGATAAAAGCCGAGCAGTGAAAGTGTGTTGCTGAGGATGACACCGACAAACAACACGCAAACAAATGTCGGTAATTCAAAGGCTGTGCCCTGAATGAAATGCGCGGCAAATTTGCCGACAGTCAAACAGATGGCAATCATCGCAATGGTTTCAATCATTACCATTGAGGTGATCACTCGCCCGACCGCTGGTTTTTCAAAGGCTGTTGGGTCAACGCTATCTTCAGGTGTGCCATTAGGTGTCGATGAGTGTTTGACCAGATAACGCGCCACTGGCCCGCCAATCAAACCACCCAACACCAAACCAAATGTTGCGCAAGCCATCGCAACTTCAGTGGCATTCTGGAAACCATAGCGCTCAGTAAACAGCTTACTCCAGGCCGCACCCGTTCCATGTCCGCCCGACAACGTTATCGAACCGGCCAGCAGACCCATCAACGGATCGAGGCCCAGCAGACTTGCCATCCCGATACCAATGGCGTTTTGCATGACCAGCAAACCCACCACCACAATCAGGAAAATGCCCACAACTTTACCGCCAGCACGCAGGCTGGAGAGGTTGGCGTTCAGGCCGATGGTGGCAAAGAAAGCGAGCATCAATGGGTCTTTGAGGCTCATATCAAATTCAAATTCCCAGCCGATGCTTTTTTTGAGGACCAGCAATGCCAGAGCGATTAACAAGCCACCCGCTACGGGTTCAGGAATGGTGTATTTTTTTAACAGCGGTACGGTGTGGACCATTTTTCGGCCCAGTAACAACACGAGAGTTGCAGCAACAAGGGTAGAAAGAGTATCAAGATAAAACATAAGAAGTGCTCCTGTTTGCGCAGATTTCTCACAGACGCTTTTAATTATCCTTCACTGGAATTTCAGGGTTTAGAAAAGTCAGCAGCTGGATTTTAACCAAAAAGCAGTCGAAAGTTATATAAAAAGCTCGGCATATACACTTTTTATCTTAGGAATCATCACTAGCAAACGTTTGCTTTTACCCTTCAGTCCGTTAAAATCACCGTTTTTTCTGCTGGGGATAAATTCTGATGTCTGTTAATGCTGTTGAGTCTGAAGATGCGCAACCGATTGCTAAGGCTCATTCCAGTGAATTGATCTACCGCCTCGAGGACCGACCTCCTCTCCCACAAACTCTTTTTGCTGCCGGTCAGCACTTACTCGCGATGTTTGTAGCGGTTATCACGCCTGCGATGTTGATTTGCCAGGCGCTGGGACTACCGGCTGAAGATACCCAACACATTATCAGCATGTCGTTGTTCGCCTCAGGCGTGGCATCGATTATCCAGATTAAAGCCTGGGGACCTGTCGGCTCTGGGCTTTTGTCTATTCAGGGGACCAGCTTTAACTTTGTCTCACCGCTGATTATGGGCGGCATGGCATTGAAAAATGGCGGAGCCGATGTGCCGACGATGATGGCAGCGTTGTTTGGCACCTTGATGCTCGCAAGTTGCACAGAAATGCTGTTATCGCGCTTCCTGCATTTGGCTCGCCGCATTATTACTCCACTGGTTTCTGGCGTGGTGGTGATGATTATCGGCCTGTCGCTGATTCAGGTGGGTTTGACGTCCATCGGCGGCGGATACGGCGCAATGAGCGACCACACCTTTGGCGCACCGAAAAATCTGATGCTGGCAGCCGCGGTTTTGCTGGTCATTATTCTGCTTAATCGCCAGCGTAACCCTTACTTGCGTGTAGCTTCGCTGGTTATCGCGATGGCTGTGGGTTACGCGCTGGCCTGGGCGATGGGCATGTTGCCGGACGTAGCGCCATCAACCAATACCGACCTGATTATGGTGCCAACACCGCTTTACTACGGTCTGGGAATCGACTGGAATCTGCTTATCCCGCTAATGCTGGTGTTTATGGTGACCTCACTGGAAACCATCGGCGACATTACGGCGACGTCTGACGTTTCCGAGCAGCCCGTTTCCGGCCCGCTATATATGAAACGCCTGAAAGGCGGCGTGCTGGCAAACGGCCTGAACTCCTGCGTTTCTGCCGTATTCAATACCTTCCCAAATTCTTGCTTTGGTCAGAACAACGGTGTCATCCAGCTAACCGGCGTTGCCAGTCGTTACGTGGGATTTGTGGTCGCGCTAATGTTGATTGTGCTCGGCCTGTTCCCAGCCGTGAGCGGGTTTGTGCAGCATATTCCTGAGCCGGTTTTGGGCGGCGCAACTATCGTCATGTTCGGCACTATCGCCGCATCCGGTGTGCGTATTGTTTCCCGCGAACCGCTAAACCGCCGTGCAATTATGATTATTGCGCTGTCACTGGCAGTCGGGATGGGCGTTTCTCAGCAGCCACTGATTCTTCAGTTTGCTCCTGACTGGCTGAAAACGTTGCTCTCCTCCGGTATCGCTGCCGGTGGTATCACCGCCATCGTGTTAAACCTGATTTTCCCGCCTGAGAAAAATTGATGTACCTCACGCGCTGATGATTTGTTCACATCAGCGCGTGTTACCCCTCCTGACAATCCCATCCTTGAGCTATAAACGTATTTGGGGCATAACACCCGTTACCGAAACTTCATGGGATGGAAGACAATGAAATTTCTCGGAAAGCTATTCATTGCGTTATTGGTCGTCATATTTGTACTGCTTCTGGCGGCTTATATTTTGCTGCAAACCCGCTGGGGAGCTGCGCAGGTCAGCAGTTGGGTCAACGAAAAAAGCGATTACCATTTCTCTTATGAAGAGATGGATCATCGCTGGGCATCGCCAACACACGTTACTCTGACGAATGTGACCTTCGGACTTAAAGGCCAACCGGCTACGCTGGTTGCGCAAAATATTGATATTGGCCTGAGTTCGCGTCAGTTCTCTGAACCTATGCACGTCGACAAGATTCTATTGCAAAACGGAACGCTGAATATCAGCCCAAACGCCGCCCCACTGCCATTCCAGGCCGATATGCTGCAATTAAGCGATATGGCGCTAAACAGCCCGAATACCGAGTGGGATTTGCATGCCCAGCGCGTCAACGGGGGCGTGATGCCATGGCAGCCGCAGCAAGGAAAAGTATTAGGAAATACGGCGGATATTCAGTTTAGCGCCGGTTCCATGACACTCAACGGTGTTCCCGCAACCAATGTCTTATTGCAGGGCGCAATCAATAATGAACAAGTCACGCTTTCGACGATTGGCGCTGATATCGCTCGCGGCTCGCTCACAGGCAATGCAAATCGTCTTGCTGATGGTTCATGGCAAATTGGCAGCCTGCGTTTAAACGACATTCGCCTGCAAACTGCAAAATCGATTACCGATTTCCTGGCCCCGTTGACCACAGTACCTTCGCTAAAAATAGATAATCTGGAAGTCACCGACGCGCGGCTGGAAGGTAAAAATTGGGCAGTCACTGATTTAGATCTGAGTTTGCGCAACCTGACGCTGGCAAATGGCGGATGGCAGAGCGATGACGGGCGGCTGTCGATGAATGCCAGCGACTTTATCATTGGCAGCTTCCAGCTTAATGATCCCATCGTAAACATCGATTTTAACCAGCAAACCGCTTCGCTGCGCCAGTTCACCTCACGCTGGGAAAGAGGCATGGTTCGCGCTTCGGGCGAATGGCAACGTAACGAGAAAAAACTCGCTCTCGACGAGCTGGTTTTTGCCGGGATGGAATATACGCTGCCCGCCGACTGGAAAACCCTCTGGATGGAGCCTTTACCGCAATGGCTAAACTCGGTATCGATTAAAAAGCTCACGGCAAACCGGAACCTGGTGATTGATATCGATCCAACCTTCCCGTTCCAGCTCACGTCTTTGGACGCCACAGCGAACAATATCGAAGTGGTGCGCAACCATCAGTGGGGGATCTGGAGCGGTAACGCCACCCTGAATGCCGCAGCCGCCACGTTTAACCGCGTGGATGTTCGTCGCCCGTCGATTTCATTGAATGCCACCGACAGCCAAATCACGATTACGGAATTAAGTGCGTTTTCGGGCGAAGGAATGCTGGAGGCGACAGGTGCAATTTCGCAGGCTCCACAGCGCAATTCGGCGATTAATCTTCGTGGGCGTTCGGTGCCGGTAAACGTATTGCAGCAATGGGGATGGCCTGCCGTACCGCTGGAAGGGAACGGGAATTTGCAGCTTTCTGTCACGGGAAATATTGCTGCGCAAACACCGCTTAAACCGACGGTGAACGGCACTTTGCAGGCCACCAGCAGCGACGGAAAGCAAGTGCTGCAAAGTATGCAGAATGGGGAAGTTCCCGGCGCATAAGCGCCGGGCAGTCACTCTTCTTCGTTGCCGCCTTCTTCGAGCGGCCCGAAAGGTTTCGCTGGCAACACCAGATACACACCTTCAAAAACAGCCCCCGGCGTGTCGTCGCCGAAAAGCTCAACTTGCAACGCAACGCGAGCTTTGCGGCCACGCGCCAGGCGGTCGAGATCGCCGCTCAATGAACCTAAGTCAGCAATGGCTCCCGGCCTTCCGGTGATCGGGTTGCTATATCGGATATGCGCGTCAGCAAGAATAATCGTGCCACCGAGATGGCGCTCACGCAGCATCAACCAAATCAGCCCCCAGCCCGTCAGCGTCGCGAGCGAAAACAGGCTACCGGCAAATAAAGTTTGATGGGGGTTTTGATTGCCAGCCTCCGGCATGGTGGTAATGAATTTCTGCCCGGTGTATTGCAGGATACGCACGCCCATTTTTTCACTTAACGGGATGTGTTCGTACCAGGCCTGCTGCAACTGACCGCACCAGTCAGCGCGATGAAGAATGTCATCCAGCGAGGCGACGGGTTTGATCATCAAATAGTGGCGAATAGGCGTGGTGGACGGCGTGGTAATTTCGCCCTGATTCTCAAAGCCCAATTTGGCAAAGAACTCGACGGCATCTTCACGCGCGCTGCACACCACACGTTTAACGCCTTCCTGGCGTGCAACGGTTTCAAGCGTCATCGCTACCAGCGTGCCCAATCCCTTATCTTGTACCGAGGGATGAACCGCCATAAAACGGATAGCCGCTTCGTTGTCGGCATTGATATACAAGCGCCCAATGGCTACGGGATTGCCTTCTTCGTCCACCACCATCTGGTGATGGGCCATGGCATCCCACGCATCGCGTTCGGAGCCTTTGGGTTGATGCAGCGGCTTACGCAACATCTCCCAGCGAAACTGGTAATAGAGCTCAAGCTCTTCTTCGGTTTGCGGTACGCGAAGGTGATACATACATGTACTCTCTCTTGTTACGCGGGACCGTAAAGGCTGCGAGTTAATTTTGTCGGATGACGCTACGCATATCCGACCTACCAAAAAAGCTTGTCGTCAGTTTGCTAGACCTGTAACCAAAAAGTCACCGGGCCATCGTTAGTAAGGCTCACCTGCATGTCGGCGGCGAAGCGACCTGTTTCGGCCACAATGCCTTGATGTCGACAGCGTTCGACAAAGTATTCATACAATTCTTCAGCAAGCTTAGGTTCCGCGCCACCGGAAAAACTCGGACGCATGCCGCGTTCGGTATCAGCCGCTAAAGTAAATTGCGATACAACCAACACGCTGCCACCGGCTTGCTGAACATTCAGGTTCATTTTGTCGTTTTCATCGCCAAAAATACGGTAACCCAAAACTCGTTCGCAAAGACGATTCGCTTTCTGTTGGTTATCTTCTTTTTCGACACCCAATAACACTAAAAGTCCTGGGCCAATTTCACCCGTCACTTCACCCGCCACGGTGACGCGAGCGTGGGTGACGCGCTGAATTAATGCAATCATGGTTCTTCCAATTTTTCCTGCTGAGCTTCAATGCGAAGTTTGCGGTAATCGCCGAGAGTGACAGTAATTTCGGCACCGAGCAACACGATACACCAGGTCCAGTAGACCCAGACAAACAAAATGGGGATCACGGCTAATACGCCGTAAATCAATTGGTAAGAGGGAAACATGGTGATGTAGAGGGCAAAACCTTTCTTACCTAGCTCAAATAATAGAGCTGCTACCAGCGAGCCAATCAGTGCGTCGCGTACCGGGACACGAGTCGTTGGGACAATGCTGTACAACATCCAAAAAGAAAGCCAGGAAAGCAGCAACGGGAAAACACGCAGCAAAATATCAATCGAGCTGTTAAAGCCCGTCACCCAGCGCAACGACAGCAGATACGAGCTAATCACCAGGCTTGCACCAGCCAACAGCGGCCCAAGCGTTAAAATCATCCAGTAGACGGCGAACGAATAGATTTTTGGCCGCGTGCGTGTGCTGCGCCAGATGGTATTGAGCGCACTATCCACGGCATACATCAGCAGCAACGCAGTCACGATAAGCCCGCAGGCCCCTACCGCCGTCATCTTGTTGGAGTTAGCAACAAACTGCTCGATATAGCGCTGGATAATGTCGCCTGTCGCAGGCAAGAAATTTGAGAAGACAAAATGACGAAGTTGAATGCTGACATCAGCAAACATGGGGAATGCAGCAAAAAGTGCAAACACCACCGCAACCAAAGGCACCAGCGAAAGCAATGACACGTAGGCAAGATTCCCTGCAAGCGTGGTCATATTGTCCTGGTCGATGCGATGCCAGAGCAACTTCCCCCAGGCGATACACGGCCTGAGGTGTTGACTCGTTTTACGATGAACGTTTTTGATCATAGGCCTTTTGCGAAATAGCCGGGCACCGTCTCTTTTCCGGTCACCAGAATGCTGGTGATCCCCAACTGTTGAGCTCCTTTAATATTATCGGCGTTGTCGTCAAAAAAGACCGCTTCACTGGCAGAAAAACCTTCTTCTTCTAGGAGTTTTTGGTAGATCTCAACGTCTGGTTTACGCATGCCCATTTCCTGGGATAGATAGATTTTATCCGCCGCCAGGCCAATTTGTGGATATTCACCCGGCCAGAAATAAGTGTGTAAACGGTTGGTATTGGAAAGCACTACAACGCGATGGCCTTGTTCACGAAGTTTATTCATCACATTGATAACTTCCGGACGCAAACCAACAAAAATAGCCTGCCAGCCCGCAGAGAACTGATCAAAGCTCAGCGCCATGCCCATTTCCTCGCACACCGCAGTGGCGAACTCTTCATCGCTAATCTGCCCGCGCTCGTGGCGTTTGAACGCATCACCCATGACAAAACTTTTTTGCAAATTCGCCAGTGGTACGCGGCTGTAATCGCTCCAGACCCCCATCACGCGGTTGAAGTCGATATCAACAATGACGTTACCTAAATCAAAGATATACAACATAAGCCTCTCCTTTGCGCATGGACAAATAACTGTAGCGGTTATCGGAGAGGGTGGATAGGGGCTGTCACAACGAGACGTCAACGAATGCGAGCTTGATCGTTAATCTGTGAGATAAGCAAACTCGGTTTTTAGCGCAGCCCTACCCCGCAAACTCTGACACAATCACCTCAATCTGCTGCTGCTTGAGTAAGCTTTGCAGACGTTCGTCCGGTTGCAGATCGGTAAACAGCGCCGTGACTTGCCGAGTATTACCAATCTCAACTGCCGCGGAAGCGTGAAATTTGGTGTGATCTGCTGCGAGCAAAATATGGCGGGAATGCGACATCATCGCTTTCACCACGCTGACTTCGTTCACATCAAAATCCAGCAGCGCGCCATCAGGCTCAATCGCCCCAACGCTGGTTATCAGATAATCCGCGCGAAAACCTTCAACAAACGTGGTCGCCGCCACGATTTTCGCCACCTGCGGATTACTTTGTATGTGGGGGTGCTACAGCGGCGTGAAGGAACGTTATGTAGAAATCCCCGGCATTCTGCAAATTGTAGGGATGTTGAATGCACTCACAAACCTGAGTCACTTACCTGAGAATTATTTTGGGTACGGAACATTAATTTACCGTCATCAGCAGCAATGGTGACGGTCTTTCATCCCCCATTCCTTTCAGCTATCAACTTCCCTTGTTTATCGACAGAATAAGAATATCCACTGTATCCAATTTCAAGTACCTCTTTTTTAATCTCATCTCCGTTTTTAAACAATCTTACTTTGAGGTATAAGTTTTTCTCTATGCATTTATTTTTTTCATGTATATCCATGAAACAATATAAATCACGTTTGTAATTTTTTTCGGGGTTTAAAAAACCCTCACCAATACCCCAAATCAAAATTGAATACTCGTCCTTCCCAGGCACACCATAAATCTCCTGCAACTCCTTTCTATGGTCTAAATACCAATGAATTCTATCACGATCGGTGTAGGGAAAATGGTCTACAACAATAGCACTCCCTCCAGAACCTTTAGCGCTAGCATGAATTATATTCACATGACGCAAAGACCACATATTAAGAGTTATCATAATAATAAAAAGTATAAACAAAAAAAGCCTGATTTTGATTGATGGCGACTTCATATTTCACCATGAATATCAGTATTTGCACTAAAGTTGGTGAAAAATGGTTTGAAAGCATAACTTCGAAGCATATATAAATTCCATTTATAATTAACAAGAATCACATTGGTAATATAAATACAATCATCTCCGTAGAGTAAGTTATTAAATATTAGACTGAAGAATAAAAACAAGATAAAGATAACAACACTGACTAATAAATTAAAATTAATGTGAGAACGTCTGAATTCGCATTTAAAAACACTTAGCCAGAGATAGTCTAGTTTTTTCAAAAATGAAAATAAAAAAAGCCCCGCCTAAACAGGCAGGGCTTCAATGCTTTGCAGGAAAGAAACTTACGCTTCTTTGCCGCCACGACCCGCGCGTTTGCGGTCGTTTTCAGTCAGGTGACGTTTACGAATACGGACAGAAGTAGGTGTTACTTCTACCAGTTCGTCGTCATCGATGAATTCCAGAGCTTGCTCCAGAGACATCTTCAGTGCAGGAACCAAAGTGGTTGCTTCGTCAGTACCGGAAGCACGCATGTTGGTCAGTTTCTTACCGGTCAGGCAGTTTACAGTCAGGTCGTTAGAACGACTGTGAATACCGATGATCTGGCCTTCGTAAACTTCAGCACCGTGACCCAGGAACAGCTTGCCGCGATCTTGCAGACCGAACAGAGCAAACGCAACTGCTTTACCCTGGCCGTTAGAGATCAGCACGCCGTTCTGACGCTGGCCGATTTCGCCTGGTTTCACGTCGTCGTAGTGGCTGAATGTGGAGTACAGCAGACCAGTACCAGAAGTCATGGTCATGAACTCAGTACGGAAGCCGATCAGGCCACGTGCTGGGATCAGGTAATCCAGACGGATACGACCTTTGCCGTCAGGGATCATGTCTTTGACATCGCCCTTACGCTCGCCCATCGCCTGCATGACAGAACCCTGGTGCTGTTCTTCGATATCCAGAGTCACGTTCTCGAACGGCTCTTGCATACGGCCATCGATCATACGGTTGATTACTTTCGGACGGGACACAGCCAGTTCGAAGCCTTCACGACGCATGTTTTCGATAAGAACTGACAGGTGCAGTTCGCCACGACCGGATACACGGAATGCATCCGCATCTTCGGTTTCTTCAACACGCAGTGCCACGTTGTGCACCAGCTCTTTATTCAGGCGGTCAAGGATCTGACGAGAGGTAACGAATTTACCTTCTTTGCCACAGAACGGAGAGGTGTTGACGTTGAAGAACATGGTAACAGTTGGTTCATCAACAGACAGTGCTGGCAGCGCTTCAACATTTTGCGTATCGCAAAGGGTGTCGGAGATGTTCAGCTCGCCCAGACCGGTGATTGCGATGATGTCGCCAGCTTCCGCTTCGGTGGATTCAATACGCTCCAGGCCGAGGTGGGTCAGTACTTTACCGACTTTACCGTTACGAGTTTTACCTTCGCTGTCGATGATAGTGATTTGCTGGTTAGGCTTCACTTTACCGCGTTTGATGCGACCGATGCCGATAACACCAACGTAGTTGTTGTAATCGAGCTGGGAGATTTGCATCTGGAACGGACCATCAAGGTCAACGCTTGGTGCTTTAACGTGGTCAACAATCGCCTGGTACAGCGGGGTCATGTCTTCCGCCATATCACCGTGATCGTTACCCGCGATACCCATCAATGCTGATGCATAGATGATTGGGAAATCGAGCTGCTCGTCGGTCGCATCAAGGTTAACGAACAGGTCGAAGACCTGATCAACAACCCAGTCAGGACGCGCGCCAGGACGGTCAACTTTGTTAATTACAACAATTGGCTTCAAACCATGGGCAAATGCCTTTTTGGTTACGAAGCGCGTCTGCGGCATTGGGCCATCCATTGCGTCAACGACCAGCAGAACGGAGTCTACCATGGACATTACACGTTCAACTTCACCACCGAAGTCGGCGTGCCCAGGGGTATCAACGATGTTGATACGGTAGTCATTCCATTTGATAGCGGTGTTTTTAGCGAGGATGGTAATCCCACGCTCTTTCTCCAAATCGTTGGAGTCCATCACGCGTTCGGTGGCTTCAGCACGGTCGTTACTGAAAGTACCAGATTGCTGCAGCAGCTTATCAACCAGGGTAGTTTTACCATGGTCAACGTGCGCGATGATGGCGATATTACGCAGATTTTCGATCACAACTTTGCCTCAGGCATTAGAAATAGCGCGTTATTGTACACGTATTAATCGAAGGACATAACAGGATCACAAAGAACTTTTACAAACAATGTAAAAACTAAGGGTTTGTGATCGCTTTCACGGAGCAAAAAAGGGAGCCACAACGAAAATTGCACCAATATGGTGCTCAAATCTCAGACTGAAGCACTACATTGGTGCAAACTATCCATCATGGTGCAGCCCTTTTGCACTATAGTGCGCATGATAGCGCCTTTTTGGGGTAATTTAAAAGTTGGCACAGATTTCGCTTTAATCATTTCAGGGCAACAAGCCAATTCAATGACCAAATCCGGGAGAGTTAAGTATGTCCGCTGAACACGTTTTGACGATGCTGAATGAACACGAAGTGAAGTTTGTAGATTTGCGCTTCACTGACACCAAAGGTAAAGAACAGCACGTCACTATCCCTGCTCATCAGGTTACTGCTGACTTCTTCGAAGAAGGCAAAATGTTTGATGGATCTTCAATTGGTGGCTGGAAAGGCATCAATGAATCCGACATGGTTTTGATGCCAGATGCGTCTACCGCTGTCATTGACCCTTTCTTCGCTGATTCTACGCTGATCATTCGTTGCGATATTCTTGAGCCTGGCACCATGCAAGGGTATGACCGCGACCCGCGTTCCATTTCCAAGCGTGCTGAAGACTACCTGCGTTCTACCGGTATCGCCGATACCGTGCTGTTCGGGCCAGAACCAGAGTTCTTCCTGTTTGACGATGTTCGTTTCGGTAGCTCTATTTCTGGTTCTCACGTCGCTATCGATGATATCGAAGGCGCATGGAACAGCGGCACCAAATACGAAGGCGGCAACAAAGGCCACCGTCCTGCTGTTAAAGGCGGTTACTTCCCAGTTCCTCCGGTTGACTCCGCTCAAGACCTGCGTTCTGCGATGTGTCTGACTATGGAGCAAATGGGCCTGGTTGTTGAAGCTCACCACCACGAAGTGGCAACTGCTGGTCAGAACGAAGTGGCTACCCGCTTCAACACCATGACTAAAAAAGCAGATGAAATTCAGATCTACAAATATGTGGTTCATAACGTTGCTCATGCATACGGTAAAACTGCGACCTTTATGCCAAAACCAATGTTTGGCGATAACGGTTCAGGTATGCACTGCCATATGTCCCTGGCTAAGAACGGTGTAAACCTGTTCGCTGGTGACAAATATGCGGGCCTGTCTGAGCAAGCGCTGTACTACATCGGTGGTGTTATCAAACATGCTAAAGCCATCAACGCCCTGGCTAACCCAACCACCAACTCCTACAAGCGTCTGGTCCCGGGTTACGAAGCTCCAGTAATGCTGGCTTACTCTGCAGCTAACCGTTCTGCTTCAATCCGTATCCCAGTGGTTGCGTCTCCGAAAGCACGTCGTATCGAAGTACGCTTCCCGGATCCAGCGGCTAACCCGTACCTGTGCTTCGCAGCGCTGCTGATGGCTGGTCTTGATGGTATCAAGAACAAAATCCATCCGGGCGAAGCAATGGACAAAAACCTGTACGACCTGCCGCCAGAAGAAGCCAAAGAGATCCCACAAGTTGCTGGCTCTCTGGAAGAAGCACTGAACTGCCTGAACGAAGACCGCGAGTTCCTGACTGCGGGCGGCGTGTTCACTGATGAAGCTATCGATGCTTACATCGCTCTGCGTATCGAAGAAAACGACCGTGTGCGCATGACTCCGCACCCAGTAGAGTTCGAACTGTACTACAGCGTTTAATAAGTCGTTCTATCCAAATTAAGCCCATCAATGATGGGCTTTTTTCTCCACAAATAACCTGCTGAAACAATATCTTTTGCCAGCGGGAAACTATAATGCACCATCACAGTGCAAATTATCGGAGACTGCTGTATGGCAACCGGCACACTGCCCGATGCTGGGCAGATCCTGAATTCTTTAATCAATAGCATTTTACTGGTCGATGACGAGCTGGCGGTGCATTACGCCAACCCGGCTGCACAGCAACTTTTGGCGCAAAGTTCGCGCAAGCTGTACGGCACACCACTTCCAGAGCTGTTGAGTTACTTTTCGCTCAATGTTGGTTTGATGCAGGAAAGCCTGACCGCAGGCCAGGGTTTTACTGATAACGAAGTCACGCTGGTTATTGATAGCCGCTCCCACATTCTTTCCCTGACTGCACAACGTTTACCTGAAGGGTACATCCTGATGGAAATGGCGCCGATGGATAACCAACGTCGCTTAAGTCAGGAGCAGTTGCAGCAGGCGCAACAAATTGCCGCCCGAGATTTAGTTCGTGGACTGGCGCACGAGATTAAAAATCCACTTGGTGGATTACGTGGTGCAGCCCAACTGCTGGCCAGAGCATTACCAGACCCGTCGCTGACTGAATACACCAAGGTGATTATTGAGCAGGCTGACCGCTTGCGTAACCTGGTCGACAGACTGTTAGGCCCACAGCAGCCGGGGATGCACGTCACTGAAAGTATTCACAAAGTGACGGAGCGAGTGATGAAACTGGTGTCGATGGAGCTGCCTGCAAACGTAACGCTGGTCAGAGATTACGACCCAAGCTTGCCAGAGCTGGCGCACGATCCCGACCAAATTGAACAGATTTTATTAAATATTGTACGCAATGCGCTTCAGGCACTTGGCAGCGACGGCGGTGAAATTGTGTTACGTACGCGAACCGCTTTCCAGCTTACGCTGCACGGCACGCGTTACCGTCTAGCGGCGCGTATTGATGTTGAAGATAACGGCCCGGGTATTCCGGCCCATCTGCAGGACACACTATTCTACCCTATGGTGAGCGGACGTGAAGGAGGGACCGGTTTAGGTCTTTCTATAGCACGCAACTTGATAGATCAGCATTCGGGAAAAATCGAATTTAACAGTTGGCCAGGACATACCGAGTTTTCGGTTTACCTGCCTATTCGTAAGTAGAGGTCTTTATGCAACGAGGGATAGTTTGGATCGTTGATGACGATAGCTCCATCCGTTGGGTGCTGGAACGCGCTCTGACTGGGGCTGGTTTAAGCTGCACAACATTTGAGAGCGGCAGTGAAGTCCTGAATGCTCTTGCAACCAAGACCCCGGACGTATTGTTATCTGATATTCGTATGCCTGGCATGGATGGCCTGGCGCTCCTCAAGCAGATAAAACAACGCCACCCGATGTTGCCGGTCATCATAATGACAGCTCATTCAGATCTTGAAGCTGCCGTCAGTGCCTATCAACAAGGCGCTTTTGATTACCTGCCAAAACCTTTTGATATTGATGAAGCGGTCGCGCTTGTTGAACGCGCCATCAGCCATTATCTGGAGCAACAGCAGCCGCGCAATGTGCAGGTGAATGGGCCAACGACCGATATTATCGGTGAAGCGCCAGCGATGCAGGATGTGTTTCGTATTATTGGTCGCCTGTCCCGGTCATCAATAAGTGTGCTGATTAACGGCGAATCTGGTACCGGTAAAGAGCTGGTTGCACATGCTTTGCATCGCCATAGCCCACGAGTGAAATCGCCTTTTATTGCGCTGAATATGGCTGCAATCCCCAAGGATTTGATTGAGTCTGAACTGTTTGGCCACGAGAAAGGCGCGTTTACCGGAGCCAATCAAATTCGCCAGGGGCGTTTTGAGCAGGCCGACGGCGGCACGTTGTTCCTCGATGAAATCGGCGATATGCCGATGGATGTGCAAACTCGCTTACTGCGCGTGTTGGCCGATGGTCAGTTTTATCGCGTTGGCGGCTATGCACCAGTTAAAGTCGATGTGCGCATTATTGCCGCAACGCACCAGAACCTGGAATTGCGCGTGCAGGAAGGGAAATTCCGTGAGGATTTATTCCACCGCCTGAATGTGATTCGCGTGCATCTACCACCGCTGCGTGAACGCCGCGAGGATATTCCGCGTCTTACTCGCCACTTCTTGCAGGTGGCGGCTCAGGAATTGGGCGTGGAAGCAAAACTGCTGCATCCCGAAACCGAAAATGCGTTAACGCGTCTGGCCTGGCCGGGTAACGTGCGCCAACTGGAAAACACCTGCCGCTGGTTAACAGTAATGGCTGCGGGCCAGGAAGTGCTGATTCAGGATTTACCGGCTGAACTATTCGAAACCACCGTTCCCGATAGCCCTACGCATTCTCAGTCAGACAGTTGGGCAACATTACTGGCGCAATGGGCTGACCGCGCATTACGTTCCGGTCATCAAAACCTGCTTTCCGAGGCACAGCCAGAAATGGAGCGCACTCTGCTAACGACGGCATTACGTCACACGCAAGGCCACAAACAGGAAGCGGCGAGATTACTGGGTTGGGGGCGAAATACCCTGACGCGTAAGCTCAAAGAGCTGGGCATGGAGTAGAAATTGTAGGGGATAAGCCAATGTCATCCAGCATTTTTGGTGGATGACACTGCGTTTATGCCCTACAAAAGCAAACGTAACTCACCTGTAGGTCGGATAAGCTTGCGCCATCCGACACAATTCAAATGACGCGTGAGAACTGTTGTAGCCGCGCCTTCTGCCGCAAGTAACTATCAAAACACATGCAGATATTACGGATTAGCAGGCGGCCTTTTGGCGTCACCTGAATATGTTTACCGTCGATATCCACCAGCCCATCTTTCGCCAGCGGTTCGAGAAGCTTCAAATCTTCTGCAAAATACTCTGCAAAGTTCAGATCCCAAAGCTGCTCAATTTCAGCAAATTTAAGCTGGAAGTTGCAGATCAGTGCTTTGATCACATCACGTCGGATACAGTCATCGCGGGTTAATGCCAGGCCGCGCCACAGTGCATCGCCCTGATTATCAACCTGCTGGTAATAACTCTTCAGCTCTTTCTGGTTTTGCGCGTAGCAATCGCCAATCATGCTAATGGCGGAAACGCCCATGCCTAACAGATCAGTATCGCCCTGCGTGGTGTAACCCTGGAAGTTACGGTGCAGTTTGCCTTCGCGCTGCGCAATCGCCAGCTCGTCATCCGGGCGGGCAAAGTGATCCATGCCGATAAACTGGTATCCGGCGTGGGTCAACGAACCAATGGTTTCTTGCAGGATATCGAGCTTTTGCTGGGCGCTCGGTAAATCTTCGTCTTTAATTTTGCGCTGTGCGGCGAACAGAGTCGGCAAATGTGCGTAGTTAAAAACGCTCAGGCGATGCGGGCTTAGCTCTGCGACGCGTTTAAGCGTGAAGGCAAAGCTTTCTGGTGTTTGCTTTGGCAGGCCGTAGATCAAATCGATATTGGTCGAGGTAAAGCCCAGCTCGCGAGCACGCTGAATCAACGCGAAGATAAACTCTTCGTCTTGCTCACGGTTGACCAGGCGCTGCACTTCTTTGTTGAAATCTTGCACGCCCATGCTCAGGCGGGTAAATCCTTCCTGACGCAAATGGTCGAGCACATCGAGTTCGATTTCACGCGGATCGATTTCAATCGACAGCTCGGCATCTTCGTCAAAGTTGAAATGACCACGCAGAAGCCCCATCAGACGGCTTATCTGCGCTTTGCTGAGATAAGTTGGCGTACCGCCGCCCCAATGTAGTTGGCTGACGTGACGGCTCTTAAAGAGCGGCGCACGGTGGGCAATCTCTTGCTCGAGGGCATCTAAATACTGATCGGCTTTGTGCGTCTGGCGGGTAACGATTTTATTACAGCCGCAGAAATAGCAAAGTTTGTGGCAAAACGGGATATGGACATATAGCGACAGCGGCCGCTCAGGGTAACGAGCCACCGCTTCAAGAAATGCCGCCTCGCCGAAGTTCTCTGAAAACTCCAGCGCGGTGGGATAAGACGTGTAACGCGGCCCTGAATAATTATATTTCTGGATCAGGGCCAGATCCCAATCGATTAACTGCTCAGACATTCTCACACCCTCCGGTGATGCCGCATTCGTTGACGGCGCAACGATTTTTGCAATCGCGACAACCGCCGTAGTTTAACGAATAACCACAGCAGATAACACACCAGCGGAATAACCACGCAAAGAACAGGTAATCCCATTGAGGTAGACCGTTAGTCGGTGCCTTTAAGCAGGCGCATTAAATCATCGCCCTTTTCTTTTTCTTCTTCATCTTCGTCATCTTCATAAGAGATGCCGAGTTCTTCCATCAGTGCGTCAATGCGATCAAGCTTAGCGTTAACCCACGCTTGCTCTTCTGCATTGAGTGTTTCACCTTCTTCAAGGCGTTCAAGCAGCGCGTCCAGGCGCTCATCATTTTCCAGCAAGTCCAGTTCAGCCTGTGGTGTAAGCATAGGTTTCTCAACTTTAGGTTTGTGCTGTTTTGGTTTCTTAACCTGGACTTCAGTTACGCCCAGAGCGACGGGTTTTTTACTGCCGATACGCGGATCTTTAGCCTGAGAGCTACCGGTTCCAGCTTTAGCCTGAGTGCCGCCAGTTGCGCGGCTACCTGCTGCGTGTCCACTGTGTTTTTTATCGCGTTTACGGTCACGCGCTTCACGATCTAGCTCTTCACGCGTTTTACGACGTGCTTTAGAAGGTTTGGAACCAGGTGCTGCTGAGTTTTGTTGCTTCATAATAGGTTATCTTGAGCCATTTTTATTCAGTATAGAATTGCGGCGGAATCTAGCAGAAAGCAAGCAAAGAAAAAAGGCGGCAGGTTAACCTGTCGCCTTTTTCTTGTCTCTGGACCCTTCATAGGTCACACAATCCCTGTTTGCACTCGACGCCCTGTCTTTCCCTTGCAAACAACTTCCGTGTAATTCCTTGTCCCTGTTAAACGTCTCCTGACGTTGCCTCCTGGCATTTCCCTGGTTCTTCGCCATCCTGACGATCCTGAACCCTCATCCTGAGTTGCTATCCTTTGTGGCTCTCCTTTGCCTGTGCCGCTTACTTTACGCTTACCCATTGATTCTACAAGATGAGCATCTGAGTTAAGTCATTGGCACAATCAAACACTTACACCATAAATACATGTTATATAAGTACTTTTTATAATGTCTGCATCTCACGACGCTGCGTTGTCTGCCAATATGAATGGGCAATGTCTTACAAAGCGCGGGCGGATTTCTGTAGGCCTGCGAGCCTTGCCGAGAAACACGGCGTTTTCTTCATGTTCAGGTATAATCCCCCACAATGCTCATCCTGAGGGAGACAACCGTTTTGAAAAACTGGAATTATCAACTGACCCACTTCGTGCTTAGCGCACCGGATATTCGCCATTTGCCTTCTGATACCGGTATTGAGGTTGCTTTCGCAGGCCGCTCTAACGCAGGGAAATCCAGCGCATTAAATACGCTGACTAATCAGAAAGCACTGGCTCGTACCAGTAAAACCCCTGGCCGTACTCAGCTCATCAACCTGTTTGAAGTGGCTGAAGGTAAGCGAGTGGTGGATTTACCCGGTTATGGCTATGCCGAAGTACCGGAAGAAGTAAAACTGAAATGGCAGCGTGCACTTGGCGAATATCTGCAAATGCGTAACAGCCTGAAAGGCTTAGTGGTGCTGATGGATATCCGTCATCCGCTGAAAGACCTGGATCAGCAAATGATTCACTGGGCCGTTGCGAGCGACATTCCTGTGATGCTGCTGTTAACCAAAGCCGACAAACTGGCTTCTGGCGCACGTAAAGCGCAACTCAATATGGTGCGCCAGGCGGTTGTGGAGTTTAACGGTGATATTCAGGTTGAGGCGTTTTCCTCACTTAAGAAAATCGGCGTTGATGTACTGCGTCATAAGCTTGATGGTTGGTACAACGATATCCCACCAGCAACTGAAGAAGATGGCGTAGAAGAAGACGACGAAACGACCGGGGAATAAATACTTTCTGGGGATAAATAATGTATGGGGAAACCCATGCATTTTCTGACTCGCGCCCAATAAAAAACGCCCCAGTCATTACTGACTGGGGCGGCTAAAATATTCAGCCAAATCCGATTACGTGAAGTAAAAGGTCTGAAAGATAGAACATCTTACCTCTGTACCCTACGCAAATAACTCTACTCCTTTTTATTCGGTTGAAAAAGCATTTTTTGTAGTTTTTTTTCACCCGTTACACTCCGATATTGAAGCGTCATCACAAAAAGCTATGAGTTATGTTGCTTAGTTACAAAAACCGTCTTAATTAGTGAGCTTCGTCCCAGTTTGCACCGCTTCCCACTTCCACCAGCAACGGCACATCAAGCTTCATACTCCCTTCCATCAGTTCGTGAACCTTCTTCGATACCGCTTCCAGATCATCCTGATGCACTTCAAATACCAATTCATCGTGCACCTGCATGATCATTTTCACGCGCGGTTTTTCTGACTCAAGCCAGGCATCGACGGCAATCATGGCGTGCTTGATGATATCTGCCGCCGTGCCTTGCATTGGGGCGTTAATCGCCGCGCGTTCAGCGCCAGCACGACGCGCCGCATTGCTGGAATTGATGTCCGGTAAATACAAACGACGGCCATCCAGCGTTTCGACATATCCCTTATCTTTCGCCTGTGTGCGGGTGCGCTCCATATATTCCAGCACGCCAGGGTAACGTTCAAAGTAGAGATCCATGTATTTCTGCGACTCTTTGCGCGGAATATTGAGCTGACGTGATAAACCAAATGCGCTCATGCCGTAAATCAAACCAAAGTTGATCGCTTTTGCGCTGCGGCGCTGCTCACCAGAAACATTATCCAGCGGAATACCGAATACTTCCGCAGCCGTCGCACGGTGGATATCTTTGCCTTCGGCAAATGCCGTCAGCAGCCCTTTATCGCGGGATAAATGCGCCATGATGCGCAGTTCGATTTGCGAGTAGTCGGCAGAAACAATCAGGTAATCTTTTGGAGCAATAAAAGCCTGGCGAATACGACGCCCTTCTTCATTACGCACCGGAATGTTTTGCAGGTTTGGCTCGGTTGAAGATAAACGCCCGGTCGCCGCAACAGCCTGATGATATGAAGTGTGTACGCGCCCAGTTTTCGGGTTAATCATCAACGGCAGCTTATCGGTATAAGTCGATTTCAGCTTCGCCAGACCGCGGTGCTCGAGAATGACTTTCGGCAGTGGATAATCCAGCGCCAACTCTTCCAGCACTTCTTCTGACGTGGAAGGGGCACCGCCAGGGGTTTTCTTCAGCGGCTTAATGCCCTGCTTTTCAAATAAAATCGTCTGCAGCTGTTTTGGCGACGAGAGGTTGAACGGTTCGCCCGCAATGTCGTGAGCCAGAATTTCCAGCTCTGCCAGACGTTTTGTCAGTTGCTCAGAATGGGTATGCAAAACTGCAGGATCAATCTTCACACCGTTACGCTCGATGCGTGAAAGCACCGGCACCAATGGCATTTCAATGTTTTTGAAAACGCTTAATGGCCCTTCACGCTTTTCCAACTGCGGCCACATTTTGAGATGCAACTGCAACGTCACGTCGGCATCTTCTGCGGCGTAACGCCCAGCCTGCTCAAGATCGATCTGGTTGAAAGTTAGTTGCTTCTTACCTTTACCGGCAATCTCTTCAAAAGTGATGGTGGTGTGTTTCAACCAACGCGCAGAAAGGCTGTCCATATCATGGCGGCCTGCGACGCTATCAAGAATGTAGGACTCAAGCATGGTATCGAACGCAATACCGCGCAGCTCGATATCGTAGTTCTGCATGATGCCACGGTCATACTTGAGGTTTTGCCCAACCTTCAGAACGCTTTCATCTTCCAGTAATGGCTTCAGCAGCTCAAGCGCACGCTCACGTGTAATCTGCACCGGAGCATCTAAATAGTCATGCGCAACCGGGATGTAGCACGCCACACCGGGTTCGGTGGCAAATGACAAGCCAACCAGATTCGCGCTGATGTTATCCAGGCTGTCGGTTTCAGTATCAAAGGCTATCACTGGCGCTTTCTTCAGGCGGGTGATCCACTCTTCGAGCACGCTTTCTTCGAGAATGGTGACGTAGTTTTCATAAGACAGCGCAGTTGCTGGCTCTTCTGGCTCAGCTTCGGCTTCGATCTCGATGGTCTTTTTAGGTTGTGCAGCCGCCTTTGTACCCTTGGCCTGCAACCACTTTCCACCCTCAACGTCGGTGATCCAGCGCTTAAACTCATACTGTTTGAACAGCTCGAGAAGCTCTTCATCTGCTGGCTGCTGTACTTCTAATTGCTCGCATCCCAGTTCAAGCTCAACGTCCGTTTTGATGGTGGCTAATTTGTAGGAGAGGTACGCAAGCTCTTTGCTTTGCTCAAGCTTTGCCGCCATGGTTTTTGCACCACGGAACGTTAATTCTGCAATTTTCTCTGGATTGGCATACAGCGTATCCAGGCCACCTAAACCCTGCAGCAGCGCCTGAGCCGTTTTCTCACCAACGCCCGGCACGCCAGGAATGTTATCTGAGGAGTCCCCCATCAGCGCCAGGAAGTCGATGATTAACTCAGGCGGTACGCCATATTTGGTGCGGACTTCATCGGGGCCAAGAATGGTATTGGTCATGGTGTTTATCAACGTCACACCCGGCGTAACCAACTGCGCCATGTCTTTATCGCCGGTACTAATCAGAACCGGGCGGCCAACTCGCTCAGCCTCAAGCGCCAGCGTACCAATCACATCGTCAGCTTCCACGCCTGAAACCGCCAGAAGCGGCAAGCCCATCGCTTTAACCATGGCGTGTAGAGGTTCGATTTGCGCACGAAGATCGTCAGGCATTGGCGGGCGGTGGGATTTGTAATGCTCAAACAGCTCGTCACGGAAGGTTTTGCCTTTAGCATCAAAAACCACGGCGGCGTGAGTCGGTTGATACTGCAACAACAGACTGCGCAGCATGTTCAGCACGCCGTACATTGCCCCGGTCGGTTCACCTTTGCTATTGGTCAGCGGTGGAAAGGCGTGATAAGCACGATAAAGATAAGATGAGCCATCAACGAGGATAAGTGGGTTTTGCGCGATCTGAACCATAATGTTCCGTTCCGTGACTGGTTTTAGTTTATAGCTAAAGGATGCCATAGCCTGGCTGAAAACATGAGCTTTTGAGGCAGATTAGGTGAAAAGTTTTGTTGATCTTCGAGATCGGCCTCAAGATCAATATTGTGGATAAGTTTGTGCATAATTCTTTAAGTATTTGATAATTCCATTTAACACAAAATCGAGATTATAAAAATAGTGTTATTTATCATAACTTTATCATTTATCCATTCATGCAACATGGTTTTCAATGCATGATCTATAAATGTGGATATAAAAAATAATTATGTTATAGAGCAATAATTTCAAAAGCACTTTGTATACCGCTTTTTAATCAGCAGTTTTAGTTTCATCACTCCTTAGCCTTTTCTGATAAAATTCGCCACGAATTATTCTTTTCCCTGACTTCTGACACTCTCTAACCATCCGAAAAATTCATTTATGTCGAGATTATTCGCCGCGATAACGTTGATTCTGAGTGTCGCTCTCACCATTCTTGTTACTGTCGCTTGCTCAATTCCCATTATTATTGCGGGCATTATCAAGCTGCTGTTACCTGTTCCGATCATCTGGCGTTCAATCTCAGTCTTTGCTGATTTCATGATGTACTGCTGGTGTGAGGGGTTAGCTTTCTTACTCAAGCTTAATCCACACCTAAAGTGGGATATTGAAGGGCTCGATGAGCTCAGCAAGAAGAACTGGTACTTGCTGATTTGTAATCACAGAAGCTGGGCCGATATCGTCATTTTATGCGTGCTATTACGCAAACATATCCCGATGAATAAGTACTTTTTAAAGCAACAACTCGCCTGGGTTCCGTTTATGGGGCTGGCATGTTGGGCTTTGGATATGCCTTTTATGAAGCGTTATTCACGTGGCTATTTACTGCGCCACCCGGAACGACGCGGAAAAGATGTTGAAACAACTCGGCGCTCATGTGAGAAATTTCGCTCTCACCCCACAACGATTGTGAATTTTGTCGAAGGCTCAAGATTTACCAAAGAGAAGCGTTTACAGACACGGTCAGCTTTCCAGAACCTGCTTCCACCGAAAGCCGCAGGTATCGCAATGGCTCTAAATGTATTGGGAAAACAGTTTGATAAACTACTGAATGTGACACTCTGTTACCCAGAAAATACGCAGAGTCCATTCTATGACATGTTAAGTGGCAAGATGACCCGGATAGTGGTGAGAGTATCGCTGGTGCCGATTGCAGAAGATTTGCATGGCGATTACGTGAATGATAAAGCTTTTAAGCGACGCTTCCAGCAATGGCTGAATGCGTTATGGCATGAGAAAGATGCTCAGCTAACAAACATCAAACGATAAAAAAAAGCCGGTCAATCGACCGGCTTTTTTATTACTTTTTCTCGACCAGGAACTTGGCCACGTCAGCATATTGCTGGACGAACACGTCCATATTGCTGGTGTCCATTCCTTGCGGATTCAACTGGTATTTGCCGTTCACGAAAATAGCAGGAACGCCCTGCAACTGCAGGTCTGCTGCTGCTTTCTCTTGTTGAGCAACCAATGATTTCACTACAAAGCTATTCCATGCAGCATCGTACTCTTCAGCTTTAATGCCCGCATCAATGAATACCTTGCGGATATCTGCAACGTTTTGAACAGATTGAGTTTTTTGCACGGCTTCAAACATAGGTGCAGTGATTTTATCTTCCACACCCAAAGCCATGGCAACTGCCCACGCCTGAGTCAGATCTTTGCCCAATGGGCCGAGGAACTCAACGTGGTATTTAGTCATTTTGGTGCCTTCCGGCAGCTTTTTCTTCACGGTATCAGAAACATGAAGAACTTCTTCAAACTGGTAGCAGTGCGGGCAGTAGAAAGAGAAGAACTCTAAAACTTGCGGCTCACCTGCCACAGGTTTTTCTAAAGTCACGAACTCTTTACCATCTTGATACTGCGCAGCAGAGGCACTAAAAGCCAGGATCATCCCCGCCAGTGCCAGCCAAATCTTTTTCATCATCAAATCTCTCCTGAATAAATACTGATTAATACATTGGCGTTAATGTTAATGGTGGTTCACGCAGAACCCGGAGCTGCTCTGTAAAAGTCGCAGTTTGTGTTCGCCAGTAATCTTCGTCGGTAATCCACGGAAAATTTCTGGGGAAAGCAGGATCATCCCAGCGTCGAATTATCCACGCGAGATAATAGACCATACGCATCGCTCGTAAAGGTTCTATGAGCGAAATTTCGTCTGAATTAAAGGGGGCAAACTCTTCATATGCCTCAATAATCATTTCCAACTGCATTCTCTGCTCAGCTTTATCGCCATTAAGCAGCATCCAGATATCCTGAATGGCGGGGCCATTGCGGGCATCATCGAGATCGACAAACAAAGGGCCGTCGCGCCAGAGAATGTTCCCTGGATGGCAGTCACCGTGTAGACGCAATGGTTGGAAATCAGAATGCCAGCGAAGCTTAACTTCCTCGATTAGAGCATCTGTCGCTTTAAGGAAATTTTGCTTCAGGGCTGATGGAATGAGATGAGTATGCTCAAACAGTTCGCGTGGCTCAAACAAATACTCACTCAACCCTATGTCAGGACGCGCTGCAAAGAGCTTGCGTCGCCCAGTTTGATGGATACGACCAAGATAACGGCCAACCCATTCCATTTGATCGAGATTATCTGTTTCGTATTGTCTCCCACCTAAGCTGGGAAACACGGCATACATAAAGCCATGATGGCGCAGCAATGTCTGGCCGTTGAAATGCAGCGGTGCAGCTAGCGGAACCTCATCAGCTTGTAACTCTAATGCAAACTGATGCTCTTCTTCTATTTGCTCTGGGGACCAGCGATGAGGGCGATAAAACTTCACCACATAACGTTTGCGATCCTCATCCTGAAACTGATAGACGCGGTTCTCAAAACTGTTTAGTGCGGTCAAGCCGGAATCCACCCGTATACCCTGTTCAAAAAGGGCATCCATGATGGTATCCGGATGGAGTGTTTGAAAATTGAAAGCGCTGTCTGTCATCCACGCAACCGACTGTAAATGCGAATAGTTGAGGATAACATTTCATAGCCGATAAAGTGGCCTGGCTTACAAGCTTTTACTCTTTAATTACGCCACGAGCGCGTAATAATGCCGTCTTAAAATCTTCTTCATAATCTTTCTGAATGCCAGGAATAACAGCATCTTTGGCGGAATCACGCATTTTCAGTTGATAGATAAGCACGTCATCAGTCAGATCAGTAAATTCGCCGGTATAACCTGACTCTTTACTAAGTTTCTGTAAAAATTGAATCAAGTTGAGATCCGGCTCTTTCTGCCATGCGGGCTGAAGTAGCTCGAGCAGTTCGTTAAGACGTTTGCATTTCATTATTGTGCTCCTTTCACATGCGAGAGGTACACGTTAGCAGGCTCAAACCCACATTAAAAGAGGCGATATTAGTGAGATGTTTAACGGAAGTTACTGGTGTGGTTTTGGCTGGCGGGCGAGCAACTCGGATGGGTGGCCAGGATAAAGGTCTTATTAACTTAAACGGACAACCGCTGTTTGAACATGTCATCAGTAAGCTCGCACCACAGGTCAGCAATGTGGTCATTAGCGCCAACAGAAATAGAGATAAATATCAGTCTATTGGGTTAAATGTACTCAGCGATACACTGCCCGATTACCCCGGGCCACTGGCAGGTATGTTGTCCGTAATGAAGCAACGAAACAGTGAATGGTTTCTTTTTTGCCCTTGCGACACGCCCAATATCCCGGAGGATTTAGCATTAAAGCTTTGGGAGAAAAAGGGCGATGCTCCTGCCGCTTGGGTAAACGACGGTGAACGGGATCATCCCACGATTGTCCTCTTACACAAAAAGCTCACTGCCCCACTGGAGAACTATTTGGCTTCTGGTGAAAGGCGGGTGATGGTTTTTCTTCGAGAGGCCGGAGGCCACGCCGTATTATTCCCGAATCAGAAGCAAAATTTCATCAACATAAATACGCTGGAAGATCTCACGCTCTGGGAGAACAAATAGTGGTCCCTCTACTCGCGTTTGCCGCCTGGAGCGGTACAGGTAAAACAACACTTCTTAAGCAATTGATTCCTCTACTTAATGAACGTGGTATTCGTCCCGGTTTGATCAAGCACACTCATCATGATGTGGATATCGATACGCCGGGAAAAGACAGTTATGAGCTGCGAAAAGCTGGGGCCGCACAAACCATTGTCGCCAACACGAATCGCTGGGCATTAATGACCGAAACACCTGAGCAAAAAGAGCTGGATTTACATTGGTTAGCCAGTCGAATGGATTCAAAATCATTGGATTTGATATTGGTTGAAGGATTTAAGCATGAAGCCATTCCCAAAATCCTGCTTTACCGCGATGGGCTAAAGCACAGCGTTACCGAGATTGAAATCGACAGCCATGTAATTGCCATTGCTAGTGACGTAAAGATCCCTGATGTGCAGATTCCGGTACTTGATATCAACTCACCTGCTCAGATTGCTGATTTTATTCTGGATTGGGTCAACAAAAGAATTTAGCCGGCCTTGTTGCTGGCACTTTTCTTCATAAAACGCAGACAGCAAAAAGCCCTGTACGTCAGTACAGGGCTTTCCACTTATTTGGAGCCTGGCAGTTCCCTACTCTCGCATGGGGAGACCCCACACTACCATCGGCGCTACGGCGTTTCACTTCTGAGTTCGGCATGGGGTCAGGTGGGACCACCGCGCTAGTGCCGCCAGGCATATTCTGTTTCATCAACCGTCATGTGATTCACACAACCATCGACTTAAAATCTCGGTTCAA